>JBCCZJ010000036.1:0-19140 GCA_039187915.1 Myxococcota bacterium | reverse complement strand
GCGGCGAGCGCTTCGGCGATCCCGCGGAACTTCGCGTCGTCGCCGCCCACCACGAGGAGGACCGGCGCGGTCACGCGGCCGAGTCGATCCCAGACGGGCTCCTGGGCGCCGGCGCCCATCCCTCGCAGACTGTTCGCGAGGCCCTTCGGTCGCTGGCGCAGGCGTTCCGCCCGCGCGCGCGCGAGGAACGCGGGCCCGAGACGCGCCTGGCTCGCGAAGATCGGCAGCGCCATCCAGTGGTCCACGAAGGCCTCGAGTCCCTCGCGCTCGATCCGGTCGGCGAGCGCTTCGTCCGCCGCGATGCGCGCCGCCCGTTCGTGCGGATCGGCGAGCCCCGCGGTCGCGCCGATCAGGCTGACGCTCGCGAATCGATCCGGGTAGGCGACGGCGGTCGCGAGCGCCGTACGCCCGCCCATCGAGTAGCCGACGAGGTGGGGCCGGTCGAAGCCGAGAGCGGCGACGGCGCCTTCGACCTGCCGCGTGCAGGCGTCCATCGCGTAGGGCGCGACGGCGTCCGGTGCCTCGCTCTCGCCGTGCCCCACCAGCTCGAGTCGCGCGACGCGATGGTCCACGGCGAGCGACGCCGCCGCGCCGGCCATGCTGTCGGCACCGCCGGTGAAGCCGTGCAGCAGGAGAACGGGCGGTCCGTCCTCGGGTCCGTCGAGCACCACGCGCAGCCGGACGCCCTCGACCTCGACGAAGACCGCGCTCATCGCGCCCCCTTCCGCACCGCGAGACGCCCCCTCATCGCGTGGCCTCCACACCGACCGCGTCGGTCGCCCCATCGACCGCCGCGCGCGCCGACGCCGTCGCCGCGCGAAAGCGCGCTTCGTTGGTCTTCGCTTCGACGGGGACGTGCACGATCGACACGCCGCGCGCCGATGTGCCCTCGGCGATCGCCGCGTCGAGCGCAGCCACGTCCCGGACGCGCGCGTAGGGCAGCGCGAAGGCCCCGGCGACGCGCTCGAGATCGAGCCCATGCGGCGTATGGAAGAGCTCCCGGAAAGCGACGGCTTCCCCCTGGTTCGCGATCGGCAGCATCGAGAAGATCCCGCCGCCGTCATCGTCGAGGACGACGATCGTGAGCCGGAGGGTCACGCGGCGCGTGATGAGCAGGCCGGACAGGTCGTGCAGGAACGCGAGATCTCCGGTGAAGAGGACCGTCGGGCGCCCGGTGGCCGCCGCGATGCCCAGGGCCGTCGAGTTGATGCCGTCGATCCCGGCGGCCCCGCGGCTCGCGTGCACGCGCAGCCGCGACGCACGCGCGGCGAAGCCCAGGTCGAGCAGTCGGACGGCCATGCTATTCGAGACGAAGAGCTCGGCGTCCTCGGGCGCCCCACGCGCGACCGCGTGCGCCACGCTCAGCCCGCAGAAAGCGTCGTCGTCCCGCGCCCGTTCGTCGAGCACGCGGCGGGCACAGGCGTTCATCGCCTCGAACTCGCGACACCACGACCGCCCGCGCAGATCCGGCCGGCTCGGCGGCGCGCCGAGCCGCGCCGCGGCGCCATCGAGGAGCGCAGCGGCCCCGCCGCGCAGCACGCGCGTCGCGCGATGGGAGGGCTCGCCCCAGGATCCGCCCTCGTCGAGCCACAGGACCTCGGCCGGCTCGGCGGCCTCGATCCAGAGCCGCTGCGGCTTCGAGACCGGCGGATCGCCGACGCGGACGACCACGTCGGGCGCGTGCGCTTGCCGGAAGGGCCCTTCGCGCAGGATCAGGTCGCCCGCGTCGAGGATCGGCGCCCGTCCCGGCTCGCGCCCGCTGCGCAGATTCGAGGCGGGGTCCGCGAGCACGGGCCAGCCCGCCGCCGCCGAGAATGCCGCGATCGCGTCGCCGAGCGCCGGATCGTCCGAGCGCGGCCCGACGAGCAGAACGCCGCGCTCGTGCGCGTCCGCGAGCGAGACCAGCGCGTCGACGTCTTCGCGCGCCGGCACGGGGCGTGCCGACGAGAACCGCGGCACGCGCAGCCCGTCGCCCGCGGCCGCGAGGATCGCGTCGAGCGCGCCCTCGGGCGGAGGCAGCGGCTCGCGCAGCGGCCAGTTCAGATGCACCGCGCCTGCGGGCTTCGATCGCGCCTCGTCGAAGGCCCGCCCGGCGAGCTGGCCCGCGTGCCGCCGCGCGTCCTCCCCCGCCGCCGGGATCGGGACCTCGCTCGCCCAGCGCGCATAGCGCCCGTAGAGCCCGTTCTGCTCGATCGTCTGCCCCGCGCCCCAGTCGCGCAGCTCCGGCGGTCGATCCGTCGTGGCGACGATCATCGGCACCCGTGAGTAGTGGGCCTCCACGATCGCCGGCAGGTAATTGGCCGCCGCCGTCCCCGAAGTGCAGACGAGCACCGCCGGTCGCCCCGACGCCTTCGCCAGCCCGAGCGCGAAGAAAGCCGCGGCCCGTTCGTCGAGCTCGACCCAGGTCCGGAGACCCGGCGTGTGCCGCGCGGTGATCGTGAGCGGCGTCGAGCGCGAGCCCGGCGAGACGACGACGTGTTCGACGCCCGCCTCGCGCACGCCGTGGAAGAAGGCGCCGACGTAGGTGTAGACCGCGGCCGGATCCGCGACGAAGGCGTCCACGCTAGATCTCCGTGAGCGGAGCCAGCAGCGCGCGCAGCTTGATGCGCGTCTCGCCGAGTTCCTGCTCGGGGACCGAGCCCGAGACGATCCCGGCGCCGGCGAAGAGGAGCGACCGGCTGTTGCGCCCGTCGTCTCCCGTGCCGTTGCGGATCAGCGCCGAGCGCAGCGCCACACGGAAGTCCCCGCCGCCCGTGAGATCGAGCCAGCCGATCGGCGACGCGTACCAACCCCGGTCGAGTCCTTCGACGCGACGCAGCCAGTCCCGCGCGGCGCGGGCGGGGACGCCGCCGACGGCGGGCGTGGGGTGCAGCGCTTCGACGAGAGCGACCACGTCGCGGTGCTCCGCGCGCAGGCGACCCTGGATCGGCGTCTCGAGATGCTGGATGCCGAAGAGGCGCCGGAGCACCGGCGTCTCCGGCACGTCGAGGGCCTCCGTCCGCTCGGCGAGGACGTCGCGGATCGCCTCGACGACGTGGCCGTGCTCCGCGCGCTCCTTCGCGCTCGCGAGCAGGCCCTCACCGAGCCTGCGGTCTTCGTCCGGATGACGGCCGCGGGGCGCCGAACCGGCCAGCGCGGCGGTCGAGACCTCGGCGCCGCACGATCGGATCAGCAGCTCGGGCGTCGCCGCGAGGAAGGTGTCGTCCCCGCGCCCCATCGCGACCAGCGTGCAGCTCGGATAGAGCTCGCGCAGACGCCCCATGAAATGCGGCACGTCGATCGGGCCGTCGTGGTCGACCGAGAGGGAGCGCGCGAGCACCACCTTCTCGAGCTCGCCCTCGTCGAAGGCGCGGAGCGCCTCTTCGACCTGCGCGCAGAAGACGGCGTGAGGTCGATCCGACCGCACCTGGTATTCGGGTCCACCGCCCCAGACCCCGTCGAGGTCGACGGCCTGCGAGGGCGATTCGGCGACGTGGGTCGCGAGCGCCTCGAGTGAGCGCTCCGCCGCATCGAGCGCGGCGCCGACGGACTCGATCGTCGAAGCGGATTCGACCCGCGCGATCAGGACCGCGCGGGCCTCGCCCCCGATCCTCGAGACGACGAGCGAGGGCAGCACGAATCGCGCGGCGGGGAACGCCTTCCAGTCGTCGCCGCCCCGGGACTCGGGCTCGAAGCCGAAGCCACCGAAGAAAGTCGGGCTCGCCGGTGCGCGATCCGCGCCGACCCAGTCGATGCGCGCCCGGACGTCGGCCGCCCAGCTGCGCACGTCCGCGAAGCGATCGACGCCCGCGCTCTCGATCTCGTCCGCCAGCCCGGTCGCGAGCGCGACGTCGCCGGTCTCGACCTGCTCCCAGAAGAAGCGGTCGTCGCGCCCCGCCGCAGCGAAACCGCGCAGCGGATCCGCGAGCACGTCGTCGACGACGGACCCCGCGAGCACACGCGCGATCCAGGACGTCCGCCCCTCTGCGCGGGCGCGATCGACCGCCGCGGCGATCGCCTGGGTGTCGACCGACGAACTCACTCGCGCCCTCCCCCGACCGGCGTGAGCGGACCGCGGATCCCCGTCAGGATCTGGGCCGAGCCCAGGAAGAGGCTCTTCCGCTCGACGTCGAGGAAGCCCGCGCCGGAGAGCATCTCCTTGAGCTCCGCCGGCGGCGGCAGGTAGGCGGTCGATTGCGGCAGGTAGGCGTAGGCCTTCCGGTCCGAGACGATTCCGCCGACGAGCGGCACGATCCGATCGAAGTAGAGCGAATGAGCGAAGCGGAGGGGGCCCCACGCGGGGCGATCGACGTCGATCAGCGCGATCCGGCCGCCGGGTCGGACGATGCGCGCGACTTCCGCGAACACGCCCTTCAGCGATACGAAGTTTCGGAGCGCGAAGCCGCAGGTCACCACGTCGACCGACGCCGAACGAAAGGGCAACCACTCGCCGTCGCCCTGCACCGACCGGAAGTCGAGGCCGCGGGTCCGTCCCTGCCGAAGCATCTGGAGCGCGAAGTCGACGCCGATCACCCGGGCGCCGCGTTCCTCGACCAGCTCGCAGAAATCGCCGGTCCCGCAGGCGAGATCGACCACGAAGTCGTCCGCGCCGACACCGATCATGTCGAGCGAACGCCGTCGCCAGCGCTGGTCCATGCCGACGCTCATCACGCGGTTCAGCGCGTCGTATTTCGGCGCGATCCGATCGAACATGTCCTGCACGCGAACGCGCTTGTCTTCACCGGTGGGCAGGTCGCCTAACGCCACGGAATCTCCACTTTCCTGTTCGTGTCGAGCGCTCGGACCCGGGCCTATCGCCACGAGACCTCGAGCCGCGCGCTCTGGGTTGCATCGAGCGCCTGTTCGAGGGCGCTCTCCTCGCCGCGCCCGCGCAGCCGCGCGAGGGCGCGAGCGACGACGGTGCGCTGGAAATGAAGGGCGACGATCTGGGTCGCCCGGGGCAGGAGCCGTTCGAAGGTCCGGCGGACTTCCTCTTCGTCCTCTCCACCGGTCTCCCGGAGCGGCGTCCGCACGTGATCGTCGAAGAGGTCGATCGCCTGCTCGGCGAGGGCGTCGACGTTGGCGGCGTGCTGGGCGGCGAGTTCGAGGAGGCGGTCGAGAGGCAGGCCCATGCCGAGGATCTCGAGCGCTCCCTTCACCATCTCGAGGTCCTGCCGAGGAAACCGCTCCTCGCCCTGGACCTCGATCGGCTGGATCAGGCCGGCCTGGATCACGGACGAGACCAGCGCTTCCGGCACCCCCGTCTCGGCCGCGAGCTCGGCGCGGGACAGCGTGCCCTCGCCCACGCTCCGCGCGGCGAGCGCTGCGAGGAGCCCCTCGTCCTCGGGGCCGACGGGCGCAGCGGGCGGCGCGGTCCCGGCCGCCTCGTCCTCGACGATCCGGCGGATCTGGGCGAGGGAGAAGCCCTGGTCGAGCAGCGCGCGAATTCGACGGATCCGGACGAGGTGGGTCTCCGCGTAGATCGCGAAACGGCCCTCGCGCCGTGGGGCGGGGATCAGTCCCTTCGACTGGTAGAAGCGCACGGTGTCGACGCCGACGCCGGCCGCTTCGGCCAACGCGCTCACCCGATAATTCATGCTCGCACTTTAAGAGCGATCACTCGCAAAATCGAGCAACCCAGGGCTGCACCGGCCCGCCCGAGCGCCCTCGATCGCCCCGTTCTTCCCCGTGGGAATTCGAGCCGGGATCGACTCAAGCGGCCCGACCCGACGCCGAAACGAATCCAAGGCCGACCGCGCACCCTGGCCCGGGGATCCCTCAGCATGGACGAGACCGACGCCCCCACCCGCCGCATGTCGATCGAGGCCGGTCGGCTCCTGATCCTGCATCCGGACGGACCGGCGGGCGGCTTTCCGCTGGCGGTCCCGGTCGACCACGTCGAAGGCGGCACCCACTGGTTCCTCGGCTCGATCGAGCCGCTGCGCCGGGGGCAATCGCTGATCGTCGAATGCCCGGTCCCCCAGGACGCACGCTACGCGACCCGGGCGGAGGTCGTCGCCTGCTCGCCCTCGACCTTCGGACTCTCGATCGCACCCGACTGGGAGCGCGTCCAGCAGCGCGCCTTCGTCCGCGTCTCGGCCCACGGCTTCCAGGTCCGCGTCGTTCGACTCTCGATGAACGAGCCGGCCGACCCCGAAGACGGAGAACGGGAAATCGTCGACGACGTGTTCGACCTCGTCGACATCTCCGCCGGCGGCATCCGCTTCAACTGCGAAGTCGATTTCGAGGCCGACGAGGACGTCGTGTGCCACTTCGAGCTGCCCGGATCGCTCTGCTTCGTCCTGCCGGGGCGCATCGTCCGCCCGATCGATTCGCCTTCCGCGAACCCCGACAAGCCGAGTACGGCGGTCGAGTTCGTCGGGCTCGACGAGATGACCCGCTCGCAGCTCCTGCGCTGGGTCTATCGCGAGCAGGTCCGTCGCCATCGCGAAGACGTCCGCACCGAAGAGAAGACGCGCGCGCGGGAGAAGCGGCAGTCCCGGCGTTAGGCCCGCCACCCCGGCGAGCCGCGACGCCTACGTCGCCCGGGACCGGCCCGCGAAGGCGCCGAAGCGCTCGAGGATGGTCGTCAGGACCGGCGTCTCGACGGTGCGCTCGATCAGCGCGTCCGGGTCGAGCGCTTCGCGGACCAGGACCTCGCGTCGCGCCTCGATGTAGCCCTGCATGATGTCGCGATCGAATTCGGGGTGGTACTGCACGCCCCATTGGCGGGGCCCGAAACGGAGCGCTGCATGGGCCTCGAGATCGGTCGTGCCGAGCACCTGCGCGTCGGCGGGCGGACGCAGCACGCTCTCCACGTGGGACATGTGGCCCGGCTCGACGACGCCCGTCAGGACCGGATCGTCGGCGATCGCCGTCGCGTCGTGGCGGACCTCGACCGTGCCCATCTCACGGCCGTTCGGGTTCGCGCCGACCTCGCCGCCGAGCGCATGCGCCAGGAGCTGGTGGCCGTAACAGATGCCCAGGACCGGAAGGGCGTCCGCTTCCACGATCGGAGCGAGCCACGCGGCCGAGGCCTCGCTCCAGTCCGCGCGGTCGGTGACCATCGCCGGCGAGCCGGTCACGATCACGCCCGACAGCGAGGCCGGATCGGGGAGCGGATCCCCTTCGTGGACGTTCGCGACCGCGAGCGCGTCTTCCGCCACGCCCATGCCCTTCGCGATCCACGCCGCGAAGTCGCCCCGCGCCGCCTTCACGGGCGGAAGCGCGTCTCCCGTCTTCAACACCAGCACTGCGTCTTCGCGGCTCACGCGATCACTCTCCCGGTTCCGGATTCGAAGCCCACGCGGTCACTCTCCCGGTTCCGGCGGAGCGTCGGGTGCCGCGCGACCTTCCGCAATGGCCGGCGTGCCGCGCGGGCGAAGTCGATGGAGCGCGATCGAAGCCGCGACGGCGACGTTCAGCGAATCGACCTCGGGCTCCATGTCGATCCGCACGCGCCGGGTCGCGCGCGCCAGGGCCCGGACGGAGACCCCCGCGCCCTCGGTGCCGACGAGGAGCGCCGCGTCCCCGAGCGCGTCCGGGTCGAGATCGGCGAGGTCGACGCCCTGCGGAGCCGGATCGAGGGCGACGACTTCGAGGCCGAGCGCCGCGAGATCGTCCAGCAGTCGACCGAAATCGCTCGCGCGAGCGAAGGGCACGACCAGACTCCCACCCATCGAGGTCCGGATCGCCTTCCGGTAGAGCGGGTCGCACGACTGCGCGCAGAGCAGCACGGCGTCGACGCCCAGCGCCATCGCGCTCCGGAAGATCCCCCCCACGTTGTCGTGGTTGGTCAGGCCCTCGAGCAGGACGAAGCGCGCGGGACGGCCCTGCGCGCGGACGGCTTCGAGGCGCGCCCGCGCGAGCGCGAGCGGATCGTTCGCGATCGGTCGCGGACAGACCGCGAGGACGCCCCGATGGATCGCGAACCCGACGATCTCGTCGAGGACCGACTGTGACGCGACGTAGACCGGGCACGCCGGCTTCGCTTCGGCGAGCGCGGCCGCGAGGCCGGCGAAGGCGCGTTCGGAGAGCAGGATCGAGTCGGGCGCGAACGTCGAGCGCGCGAGCAGCACCTGCAGATTGCCGCGTCCTTCGACGACGAAGCGGTCCCGATCCCGCGCGAGCTGCGCGTCCTTCAGGTTCCGATAGTCGCTGACGCGCGGGTCCTCGAGTCGCTCGATCCGGACGGGGTCCATCGCGCGAGCGAAGCACAAGCCCACGACCTGCGCGAAACCCGCGTTCGAAACGAGGCCGCCCCACCGCTCGAGGGACGGTGGGGCGGCGGTCCATCCAGGGAGTCGATGGACCCTTTTCGGATGGGCTGAGACGGACGCCAGCGCTAGGCGAGATCGACGTCCGTGGGGACGTCGGTCCCGCCCGATGCGTCCGGCGTGGGATCGGGGGAGACCGCAGCCAAACCGATCACGACCAATCCCAGGCACGTACAGAATCCGTATCGGAGCCAGCGCATCGAGCGAGCCATCGTCGCGTCACCTCGGGGCAACTCGTTCGCGGATCTCCCGTCCCTGGACGAAGACGGGCGATCCACCCTCGCTTGGTAGGTCCCTGGACCGGCCACCCGGGTGACGCGAAAAGCGTCGGCGCACGGGTCGAGGACGCTCACCTCCGACGGGGCGCGTGCGGGTTGCCGCCAGTCTGCGCGCGAAAGCCCGATCCGAGGGCTACTTCGCCGCTGCGCCTGGCCCCGGCCCCGACGAGACTTCGAAGCGCCGCAGCTCGGGCATCCGTGCGTTCACGAGCCCGAGCGCGCCGAGACACGCGAAGCCGCCCGCGACCACGGAGAAGGTCGCGTTCGTGAGTGCGGCGAGGAAGCCGGATTCGGCGGCGCCGAGCTCGTTGCTGGCGCCGATGAAGATCATGCCGACGGAGTTGACGCGGCCCCGGAGCGCGTCCGGCGTCGAGAGCTGGAGGATCACGGAGCGCGTCACCATGCTGACCTGGTCCGCCATGCCCGCGAGCACGAAGGCCGCGACCGAGAGCGGAAACGAGCGGGAGAGACCGAAGAGGATCGTCGACAGACCGAAGGCGAGGACGGCCCAGAGGAGCGCCCGCCCCGGTCGCTCGAAGGGCGGCAGCCAGAGCATGATCACCGCCATGACGAGCGTGCCCACCTGCATCGAGGCCGAGAGCAATCCGTACCCGAACTCGCCCACGCCGAGGATCTCGTCCGCGTAGACCGGGAGCATCGCCGTCGCCCCCGCGAAGATGACGGCGAACATGTCGAGCGTCATGGAGCCGAGGATCGCCTTCTGGTCGCCGACGAAGACGAGCCCCTCGCGAACCGCGACCCACGAGACGCGCGGACGCCCCTCCGGCGCGAGCCGCGGCACGGCCACGCGAGAGAGCAGCAGGAGCGAAATCGCCAGACAGGCGACGGTGACTTGATAGGCCGACGCGATCCCGAAAGCCGCGGTCAGCGCGCCCATCGAGACCGGGCCGCTCATGCGCGCCACGTTCCGGACGTTCGCGCTGACGACCGTCGCCGACGGAAAGATCGCCCGCGGCACGAGGTTCGGCAGGATGGACGAGCTCGCGGGGTTCTCGAAGGACGAAGAGAAGGCGAGCGCGAAGGCCGTCGCGATCACGATGCCCGTCTCCACGTCGGCCGAAGCCGCCCCGGTCGCCATCGCCAGCAGCAGCGCGCCCGAGAGCGTGAGCGACCGCGTCGTCAGCACGATCCGCTTGCGATCGTGCGCGTCCGCGAAGGCGCCGGCGAAGAGCGAGATCGGGATCACCGGCAGGAACTCGACGAATCCGATCACGCCGAGCATGAAGTAGGACCCGGTCAGCTTCCAGAGATGCCAGGCGATCGTGGCCTGCAGGAGCGAGCGGGAGAACGCCGAGAAGAACTGGGCGCCGAGGAAGACGCGAACCGCGGGAATCGCGACGGCCTGGCGGGTCGGCGACGAGGCGGAGTCGAACGGCACGCGCCCACGCTATCGCCTCGGCTCCGGATCAGCACCCACGCCGCACGAAGCGAGCGCCTCCGCCTCCGGACCGCGAAACGGCGCCGACGAGCGCCTGCGCCCAGCGCCCTCGGCCCACGAAGCATCCGATCTTCGCAAGAGAGCCCTCAGCCGAGAAGATCCGATTCGCAGAATCAGATCTTCGCAAAAAAGTCGTTGCCCTTGTCGTCCACGATGATGAACGCCGGGAAGTCCTCGACCTCGATGCGCCAGATGGCCTCCATCCCGAGCTCTTCGTACTCCTGGATCTCGACCTTCTTGATGCAGTTCTTCGCCAGGATCGCGGCGGGACCGCCGACCGAGCCCAGGTAGAAACCGCCGTGCCGTTCACACGCGTCGGTGACCTGCTGAGACCGGTTGCCCTTGGCGAGCATGATCATCGAGCCGCCGTGCGACTGGAAGAGGTCCACGTACGAATCCATCCGACCCGCGGTCGTGGGCCCGAAGGAGCCCGACACCTCGCCTTCCGGCGTCTTCGCCGGACCGGCGTAGTAGACCGCGTGGTCCTTCATGTACTGCGGCATCTCCTCGCCGGCATCGAGGCGCTCCTTCAGCTTGGCGTGGGCGATGTCGCGGGCGACGATGATCGTGCCCGTGAGCGAGAGCTGCGTCGTGACGGGGTGCCGGGAGAGATCCGCGAGAACCGCGTCCATCGGCCGATCGAGGTCGATCGCCACGGGCTCGCGCGTCAGCTCGTGCGCGACCAGGTCCGGCATGAAGCGCGCCGGGTCGGTCTCCAGCTGCTCGAGGAAGATCCCCTGCTTGTTGATCTTGGCCTTGATCTGACGATCCGCGGAGCAGGAGACGCCGATTCCGACCGGACAGGACGCGCCGTGTCGTGGGAGACGGATCACGCGCACGTCGTGGCAGAAATACTTGCCGCCGAACTGGGCGCCGATCCCGACCTCCCGGGTCAGCTGCAGGATCTCTTCTTCCAGCTCGACGTCCCGGAAGGCCCGACCGTGCTCGTTGCCCGAGGTCGGCAGATGGTCGAGGTCGTGGCAGCTCGCGAGCTTCACGGTCTTGAGCGTCATCTCGGCGCTCGTCCCGCCGATCACGACCGCCAGGTGGTAGGGCGGGCAGGCCGCGGTCCCGAGCGCCTTGATCTTCTCGATCATGAATCGCTTGATCGACTCGGGGTTGAGGAGCGCCTTCGTCTCCTGGAACAGCATCGACTTGTTCGCGGAGCCCCCGCCCTTGGTGACGAACAGGAACTTGTACTCGTCTCCCTCGGTCGCGTAGAGGTCGATCTGCGCGGGCAGGTTCGTGCCCGTGTTCTTCTCCTCGTACATCGAGAGCGGCGCGACCTGCGAGTAGCGGAGATTCGTCTCCGTGTAGGTCTGGAAGATGCCGCGGCTGAGCGCCTCTTCGTCGTGGCCCGGGACGTAGACGTCCTGGCCCTTCTTGCCCAAGACGATCGCCGTGCCCGTGTCCTGGCACGAGGGCAACACCATCCCGGCGGCGATGTTCGCGTTCTTCATGAGCTCGAGGGCGACGAAGCGGTCGTTGTCGCTGGCCTCGGGGTCTTCCATGATCTTCGCGAGCTGGGCGAGATGGCTCGAGCGAAGCAGGTGGGACACGTCCCGGATCGCCGTGGCGGCTAGGGTCGTGAGGACGGTGGGCTCGATCGTGAGGATCTCGCGGCCGTCGATCTCGATCGTGGAGACCCCTTCGGCGCCGAGGTGTCGGTACTCGGTCGGGTCGTCACCACTTTCGAACATTCGTTGAAAATGAAAATCCGGCATCGATCGCTCCATGGGTGCGAGACCGCGCCTTTCTCCGCTGGTCCCGGAATCGACGAATGTAGCCGAGGGGCGTTTCGGCAGGACGGATTCGTGAACGAAAACGGGGCGGTCGGCCCCCAAGACCTCAGCTCCCGTCGGCGCGCGGCCGATGGGAAAAGCGGGGTTGGCCCGTGGCGCGCCTGACGCCACCTCCGGCCCTCCCTATCATCGGAGACATGATGCGCAGCTACGCCTCCCCGTCCGCCCTGCCCGGGTCGACCGCACCCCACCCCCCGCGCCGGTCGCGCCTCTCCTCCCGAGCGCTTCGCGGACTCCTCGCGGTCTCCATCGCGTTCCTCGTGCTCGCCCCCTCCGGGGCCCAGGCCTACAAGCAGCCCGAGCTGACCTGCTCGACGAGCTGGGACCTGCTCCAGGCACTGCTCAAGCGCCACATCAGCTACCGCGGCCTCGACACCGAGATCCGCGAGCGCGCGATCGACGCCTACCTCGAGAAGATCGATCCGTCGAAGACGCTCTTCCTCTCCGGTGAGATCAAGGACCTGCGGCGCAAGCTCGCCGGCGTGTTCTTCGCGCTCCAGAACGGTGAGTGCGACCTGCTCGATACGATCGAGATGGATCTCGTGAAGCGCTACGAGCGAATGGAAGAGGACGTGCGTCAGTTCGTCTCCGACGAAGAGTACGCGCTCGACACCGACGTCCGCTTGATCCTCGATCCCGACAAGCGAGGCCACCCCTCGAACGACGACAGTCGCGTCAAGCTCCTCCACCGCCTCGTCCACTTCCAGATGTCGAACTACCTCGACAGCGACATGGAACTCGACAAGGCGAAAGAGAAGCTGATCCATCGCTACGAGCTGATGACCAAGCGCGCCAAGGAGCTCGAGCCGCGGGACACCTACGGCACGTTCCTCAACGCCTTCGCCAGCGCCCTCGATCCGCACTCCGCCTACTACCCGCCGGAAGCGGACGAGGATTTCAAGATCCAGATGAGCCTCTCCCTCGACGGGATCGGCGTCGCGCTCTCCTCGAAGGACGGGTACTCGGTCGTCGAGCGGATCATCCCGGGTGGCGCGACGGACAAGACCGACGCGCTCGAGCCCGGCGACAAGATCATCGCCGTGCGCCAGGCCGACGAGGATCCGGTCGACATCGTCGACATGGCGCTGCGCGACGTGGTCGCGATGATCCGCGGCGAGCGCGGCACGACCGTCGAGCTCACGGTGCTGCGCAAGAAGGATCGCTTCGAGGTCGCGATCGTGCGCGACAAGGTCACGATCGAAGACGCGGCGGCCACCCTCGAGAAGCACGAGATCGAGGTGGAGGGCGAGAAGAAGCGCCTCGCCGTGATCGACCTGCCGACCTTCTACGGCGACTCCGACCCGTCCAAGCGCCAGAGCCACCGCGATGTGCGCGATCTCCTGCGCCAGGCCGCGGAATGGAAGGCCGACGGCGTCCTGCTCGATCTCTCGCGGAACGGCGGCGGCAAGCTCGACAGCGCCCGGGACATCGCGGGCCTCTTCATCCCGGAAGGCAACGTCGTCGCCGTGAAGAACGTCTTCCAGGAAGTCCAGTACATGGCCGACCCGTATCCGGACACGGTCTACGACGGCCCCCTCGTGATCCTGACCTCGAGGATCACCGCTTCGGCCTCCGAGATCGTGGCGGGCGCGATGCAGGACTACGGCCGCGCGGTGATCGTCGGCGACGACCACACCTTCGGAAAGGGCACCGTCCAGAGCTACGTCGATCAGCCCGGCAAGCTCGGTGCGCTCAAGGTCACGACCGCCCTCTTCTTCCGTCCCGGCGGCGAGTCGACCCAGCACTCCGGCGTCTCCGCCGACATCGTCCTGCCCTCGCTCTTCGCGACCGACGAGTTCGGCGAGCGCTACACGCCGTACTCGCTCGGCAGCCAGACCATCACACCGTTCCTCGGCGTGCATTCGGGCTTTGCGCGCATGCCGCGCTTCGGACGCAGCGTCGAGACGAACCCGATCAAGCCGACCTGGACGCCGGTGAACGACGACCTGCTCGCAGAGCTCCGCCGACGGTCCGCCGAACGCGTCGCCGGCGACGAAGAGTTCAAGGAGATCGAAGAGCTGCTGGCCAAGCAGGCCGCCGAGGACGACGTGATCCACCTCGCCTCCTGGCTCGCCGAGCAGGACGAGGCCGAAGAGAAGAACGGCGACGCAAGCGACGACGCGGAGAAGGACGCGGGCGAGGCGAAGTCGTCCGAGGCCGAGGGGGCCGCCGACGCTTCGGAGAAGACCGACGGCGACGCGACCGCGTCCGCCGCTGGAACGGAGGCCGAGACCAAGGCCGACGCAGAGCAAGCAGACGAGGAAGAGGACGAGCCGACGCCGCAGATGGTCGAGGCCCTCCGGATCCTGGCGGATCTCGTCGAGCTGCAGGAGACCGCGAAGAGCTCATGGCGCGCACCGCAATCGGCGTCGCGATCGGAATCGCCTTCGTCGCGGCCGTGATCTATTACGCGCTGGACGCGACGAGCGTCCGGTGCGAGATCTGCGTCGAGTACAAGGGGCGCCAGGCCTGCTCGGTCTCCCAGGCCGCGGATCTCCAGATGGCGGAGATGCAGGCGCACAGCGGCGCCTGCTCGCAGGTGACCGGCGGCGTCACCGAGACGCTCGAGTGCGACCGAACGCCGGCCGCCTCGCGCAGCTGCACGCAGTAGCGATCGGCCGCCGGGACGGGGTCCCGCTCGCCCGGGGCCAGCGCGGGCTTGCCCCACGGGGCCTCCGTGCGCAACCCGGCGATCCAACCCTCATGGAAAGCTCCGCTCCGGTCGAAAAGGGGGAGGCGAAGTCGGGCCCGGGCCCGGCCGCGTCCGCGCTGACATCCGTCCGGAGTCGACCTTTTCATGAGCAACCGTCTCGACAGCTATCTCCAGGCCGCGGAGGGCGACCTCCCGACCATGCCGGCGATCGCCAATCAGGTGGTCCAGGCGGTCGACAATCCGGACAGCTCGATCGACGACATCCGCGCGCTGATCGACCAGGACGCGGCCATCGCCGCGCGCATCCTCAAGATCTCGAACTCGGCGCTCTACGGCTTCCCGAGCGAAATCCAGAGTCTCTCCCACGCGATCTCGCTGCTCGGGACGATGACCGTGCGCAACCTCGTGCTCGCCGCCTCCATGAAGGAGACGTACAAGCGCTTCGGGCTGCTCGAGAAGCTGCTGTGGCAGCACTCCTCGCTGTCGGGGCCCGTGGCGGCCATGCTCGCGGACTACCGCGGCGTGGGCGTCGATCCGGACATCGCCTTCACCGCCGGCCTGATGCATCACATCGGCAAGACCGCTCTCGCGAACAGCCACCGCGCCGAATACGAGAGCGTCATGATGACCGTCTACAACGAGGGCCGGAGCTTCACCGAGGTGGAGAACGAGGTCTTCGGCTTCAGCCACGCCGAGCTCGGCGCAGCCGTCGTCCAGCAATGGGGCCTGCCCGACAGCCTGATCCTCACCATCCAGCATCACCACAACCCGGGGATGCTCGCCGAACTCGACGACGACGTGGCGCGCACCTGCGCCCTCACGACGATCACGAGCATGGCACTCTCGAAGCTAGGCGTGGGCCGCTCCCGCCCGATCGAGGACCTCGACCTGGCGGCCCAGCCGGCCTGGGTCTTCCTGGACCTGACCGAGAACGACGTCGAGCCGATCCTCGGTCTGTGCGCCGATCGGATCAAGGACAGTCAGGAAGTGGCGGCCTAGGCGCCCGACGCCCGGCCCACGCGCGAACCGGGCCCGCGACCGGAATCGCTTCGCTTTTCCCGAAACCCCCGATTTCGGCCATCCCGGCCCTTTCCTGCTAGGGTCCGCCGTATCGGCGCAGGCCCTTGCGGGTCCGCAGCCCGCCCGCGACCCGAGCGGACGTTCGCTGCCGCGCGCCTTCGCGCCCCTGATCCGATCAGCAGCCACGCGGAGATCCCATGTCCCTCGACGAATCCGTCCGCCAGGAAATCACCGACACCATCGAATCGAACGAGGTCGTGCTCTTCATGAAGGGCAACCGCCGCGCGCCGCAGTGCGGCTTCTCGGCGACCGTCGTCGGCATCCTCGATTCGATGCTCGAGAACTATCACACGGTCGACGTCCTCTCGGCGCCGCACATCCGGGACGGCATCAAGACCTTCTCGTCGTGGCCGACCATTCCGCAGCTCTACGTGAAGGGCGAGTTCGTCGGTGGCTGCGACATCATCCAGGAGATGATGGGCAACGGCGAGCTCTACGAGGCCCTCGGCCTCGAGCCCGTCGAGGTGATCCAGCCGAACCTCGTCGTGAGCGAGGTCGCGGCCCAGGCCCTCGCCGGCGCGGCCGCCGAGCACGGCGGCGGCGGACGCGAGCTCCATCTCTCGGTCGACGCGACCTTCCAGGCCCACCTCTCGATCGCCCCGCGCACGCCCGCCGACGTCGAAGCGATCGTGAAGGGCGGCGGCGCAGGGTTGACGATCCTGCTCGATCCGATGTCGGCCACGCGCGCCGACGGCATCACGATCGACGTCGCGGATACGGCGAACGGGCAGGCCTTCAAGGTCGAGAACCCGAATGCGCCCAAGGTCCAGCAGATGTCGGTCTCCGACCTGAAGAGCGCGATCGACTCCGGCGAGAAGATGGAGCTGCTCGACGTCCGCACGCCGGAAGAGCGCGCGATCGCGGCCATCCCCGGCGCCAACCTCCTGAACGAGAGCGAGGCGGCGCGGATCGAAGGCATGCCCCGGGACACGAAGCTGGTCCTCCACTGCCATCACGGTGGCCGCTCGCAGCAGGCCGCAGAACAGTTCGTCTCTCTCGGCTTCACGCAGGTCTTCAACGTCGTCGGCGGGATCGATGCCTGGAGCCAGGAGATCGACCCCGAGGTGCCGCGCTACTAGACCTTCGCCTGCGGGCGCTCGACGAAGCGGATCCGGGACGGGCGCCAGAAGAAACGCGCCGGCGTCCCGCGCCGTCGGCCGAAGACCCCCTCACATCGGAGCGGCAAGACCATGGCACTGCAGATCATCAACGCTGGACCGGCCCCCGAAGAAGTCGCAGGCCAGATTCGCGCGGCGATCGCCGAGGCGCTGCCCGACGCCGTGATCGACGTCCGGCCCCAGGGCCCGGGCCACTTCGAGATCACCGTGACCGACGCGGCCTTCGACGGACTGAACCGGGTGAAGCAGCAGCAGCTCGTCTACGGCGCGATCACCGAGCTGATGGCGGGCGCCAGCCCGCCCGTCCACGCGATCGACCGGCTGGAGTGCCTCGTTCCCTAGGCCCCCGCTCGCCGCGCCCGCGCGTCCGCGCGTCTCCGGATGCTGCGCCCCTGCGTCCTCGCACGCCGCGCGCGACGATCCCTTCGGTCGTCCTTGCGGCGCGCCGACATCCAGCGTGGCCAGCGCGCGTGGCCAGCGCCCCTCGGGATCTGCACCCGCCGCAACGAATCCGACCGAAGATGTGCTTAATATTGCCTGATTGTTTGATTTGATTCCCAATCAGGTTTAAAACTGCACGTCCTTCCGCCGTGTGGTCCTGTCCGGTCGAGTGCGACCGAGCACGGCGGGCTCCCTCCAATCGACCGCCCGCGCCCCGACGACTCGGCGGGCCGCGAGCGGCACGAGGACCCCGACCATGTCCCGGTTCGCGCGCCCGCGATTCCTCTCCCCGCTCCCCCTTCTCTCATCCGTGGTCGCCCTCGTCGGCTGGCCGACCGTCGCGATGGCCGACGAGCTCGACACGGGCGACACCGCCTGGATCCTGGCTTCGACGGCGCTCGTCCTCTTCATGACGCTGCCGGGACTCGCCCTCTTCTACGGTGGCCTCGTCCGGACGAAGAACGTGCTGTCGGTCTTGATGCAGTGCCTCGCGCTGACGGCGCTGATGACGCTGCTCTGGGTCGACCTCGGCTACACGCTGGCGTTCGGCGCCGAGGGGATGGTCGCCGGCGAGGTGAACCTCCATTCGTTCATCGGCAGCCTGGACAAGATGTTCCTCTCGGGCATCGGCACCGAGGCGATGGCGGGCACGATCCCCGAGATCCTCGTCTTCGTCTTCCAGTGCACGTTCGCAGTCATCACGCCGGCCCTCATGATCGGCGCCTTCGCGGAGCGCATGAAATTCTCGGCCGTCCTGATCTTCTCGTCGCTCTGGCTCTTCGTCGTCTACGTGCCGATCTGCCACATGACCTGGGGCGGAGACGGCGGCCTCTTCTGGGACTGGGGCGTGATCGACCTCGCCGGCGGCATCGTCGTCCACATCACCGCCGGCGTGTCCGCGCTGGTCGCCGCGATCGTGATCGGCCCGCGCAAGGGCTATCCGGACACGCCCATGCCGCCGCACAACCTGACCATGTGCGTGACCGGCACCGGCATGCTCTGGGTCGGATGGTTCGGCTTCAACGGCGGCTCGGGCCTGGGCGCCAACGGCGCCGCCGCGATGTCGATCGCCGTGACGCACGTTTCCGCCTCGACCGCCGCGCTCACCTGGATGTTCATCGAGTGGGCCAAGCACGGGAAGCCCTCCGTCCTCGGCATCGCCACGGGCGCCATCGCCGGCCTCGCCGCCGTGACCCCGGCCTCCGGCGTCGTCGGTCCGATGGGCGGCTTCGGAATCGGGCTCGCGTCCGGCGCGATCTGCTTCCTGGCGTCGACCTCGCTCAAGAGCCGGTTGGGCTACGACGACAGCCTCGACGTGTTCGGCGTCCACGGCGTCGGCGGCTTCGTGGGCACGGTGCTCGCCGGCGTGTTCGGCTCGGCCGCACTCGGCGGCCTCGTCGACGACATGAACATCGGCTCCCAGGTCGGCATCCAGCTCGCCGCGGCGCTCCTCACCGCTGCCTGGGCCGCCGTGGCCGGCTTCGTCCTGCTCAAGATCACCGACGCGATCGTCGGTCTCCGCGTCGACGAAGAGTCCGAGTCCACCGGCCTCGATCTCTCCGAACACGAAGAGCGCGGATACAACCTCTAGTCTCCGGACCCGAGCGGGGTGCGCGTCGCCCCGCTCGTTCGCCGACCCCCAGCGCGAGCTCGCGCGAAAGGATCTCCCATGAAGCTCGTCCAGGCCGTGATCAAGCCGTTCAAACTCGACGACGTCCGCGATGCCCTCTCCAAGGTCGGCATCGAGGGACTGACCGTGACGGAAGCCAAGGGCTTCGGTCGCCAGAAGGGCCACACCGAGGTCTATCGCGGCGCCGAATACGAAGTCGATCTCCTGCCCAAGACGCTCCTCGAGGTGGTCGTCCGCGACGAGCAGCTCGAATCGGTCGTCGACGCCATCACCGGGACGGCCCAGACCGGAAAGATCGGCGACGGCAAGATCTTCGTCTGCGACGTCGAACAGGTGATCCGGATCCGCACGGGCGAAGAGGGCGAAGCGGCGATCTGAGACCGTCCTCAGGCGCACGCCGCTGCATCGAGCGCTCGGCGGGCGC
>JBCCZJ010000035.1:0-19384 GCA_039187915.1 Myxococcota bacterium | reverse complement strand
GCTAAGCGCGGGGACCGAGTCCCCGAGAACCCCTCCCGCCCGACCGGCCGGTGGGGTTCTCGTTTTTCGGGCCGCGGATTCCCGCGGCACGGCGACCCCGGGACGGGCGGCGAGGCGGACCAGACCGAGCCATGGGAACGGGCGGCGAGGCGGACCAGACCGAGCCATGGGAACGGGCGGCGAGGCGGACCAGACCGAGCCATGGGAACGGGCGGCGAGGCGGACGAGACCGAGCCATGGGAACGACCACGAAGGAACGCGCCGCCCCCGCGCGGCCCGATCCGGAAAGAGAGAGCCATCATGCAGCGAAGAATCGAAGTCGACAGCCGGGCCGCGCTCTTCATGGAGCGCCTGGTCTGGAATGCCGCGGCCGCGGCCGCCCTCGCGGTGATGATCCTGGTCCTGCTGGGATCGCTGCGCTGGCTCGATCGGGTCGTCCCTTCGAGCGCGGTCGCGGACGAGGCACCCGCCGTCTCGGCGGCGGCCGAGCCCGACGACGCGGCCCCCGCCGCGGTCGGCGTGAACCGGCCCTCGGGCTAGTCCCGGCGGCGCCAACGAAACGGGGCCGTGACCGGAGCCTGCTTCGAGCAGGTCTCCGGGCACGGCCCCCCTTCTCGGCGCCCTCGCGCGAGCGAGGCCACCGAGGGTCCGTTCCGCACCTTCGTGGCCGGCGCCCTCGACCGCGTCCCGTCATCGGGCGCGGCGCGCGGCGGCCGCCGCGGATCCGGCGGTCTAGTGGTCGAACGCCGCGCGGGCTTCGTCCGCCGCGTCCCCCATGGCCGAGTTGGCCGAGTCCGCCGCGTCGCCCATCGCTTCGCCCGCGGAGTCCATGGCGTTCCCGGCTGCGTCCGCCGCGTCGTTCGCCGCCTTCTTGGCGGCGTCGGTCGCGTCTTCGACGGTGTCGGAGACGGCGTCCGCCGCGTCGCTGGCCGCGCTCTTCGCGCCGTCGACCGCGTCGTTCACCATGCCGTTCGCGCTGTCGAGCGCGTCGCCTGCGCCTTCACGCACGCTGTCGGCGGCGTCCTGGAAGCCGGCCTCGACGTTGCCGAGGGTGCGATCGAGCGTCTCCCCGGGCGTCGCCTCGTCCTCGCCGCAACCGACCGCGGCCACCGAAAGTGCAAACACCGACGCGAGCACCGCGCCCTTCGTCTTCGAAATCTTCATCGTTCTCCTCCTTCTCCCACCCCTCTGCCCCGCTCAATGGACGAAAGGTGGGATTCGTCACACCGCGAGCCAGATGCAGGCGCGCAGTCAACGGGAGGCGAGGCTACACCGCCGTGACGCGGGTCACCGTTTCCGGGAATCCGAGTCGATCGGACGATCGGCGATTTGAGGAGCGACCCGGCGGCGCTAGGCGGCCGGCGGCAGCGCTACGCGACCGGGCGGCGGCGAAGCGAAGCCAGGAGGCCCGCCCCGCACACGAGACCCGCAAGGAAGCCGGGCTCCGGGACGGCGGCGAGACCGGCCGGTGTGAACCGGTCCAGACTGAGCGTCTCGGTCGTCGCGCCCGTCGTGGGATCGACCACGTTGTAGAAGGTCCGCGTCCCCGGCGCCGAGAACGACGTGCCGATCACGTAGAGCATCCCCGTGTCGGCAGACCAGCCCATCGACGGGCTGGTCCAGAACGGACCGTCGCCGGAGAACTGACTCGGCGAGCACGAGGGCGGACAGGTCGCCATGTCGAGCTGCCACATGCCGTGCGGGCCGAAGGGCGTCGCGAAGAGCAGCCGGTCGAGCGTGGGGTCGAAGGCGAGGCTCGTGAAGAGGCTCGCGGGCGTCCAGCCGAGGGCACCGAGCAGGAACGCCGTGTCCGGCGAATTCGGATCGATCCAGCGGAGCTCCCCGGTGTCTCCGGTCGACACCTCGAGTCCGATCAGTCGATCGTCGCTCGGGTCCGACGTCGGCCCCGGATCGTAGGCGAGCGACACGAACTCGTCGGTGCCGTTCGCGATGGCGCCCACCACCCCGGTCGAGAGGCCGGTCACGGGATCGATCGTGACCACGTCGTCGTTTCCGACGGTCGGGACGATGCCGTAGACCACGTCCGCGTCGGTCGAATAGGCGAGCGCCCGGACGTCGTCCGCCGCACCGGTGATCTGACCCAGGTTCGTCCAGTCGCCGGTCTTCCCCGAGACCCGGAGCATGTCCTCCGGCGCGAGCGCGGCGTCGCCGGGGTCCGACGCGGCGAGCAGGTGCACGCCGGCGTCGCCGGTGATCGAGCCGCAGCAGCCGCCGGAGCAGATGCCCCCGGCCGCGTCGCAGACCGCCCCGTCCGCGAGGGGCTGACCCGCATCATCGTGACAGGAGCAGAACTCGCCGCTCGAGGTCTCGGTCCGCGCGTCGCGCATGTGGCCGCACTCGGTGGACGTCAGGCAGCCCCCGAGGCCCGGCGTGAAGACCGTCGCCTGCATGAGCGCGCACTTCGGGGTCGCGACGTGCTGGAGGCAGGAGTTGTGGCCGCGCTCGTGGGCGATCACGCTCGCCAGCGTGCCGTCCTCGAAGGACTCGACCGTCACGTACATCCACAGGTTCGGATCGTCGTTGCCGTTGCCCGTGCAGCTCGGTCGCTGCGCGCAGCCGATCGCCGTCGGCGAGGAGCCGTTGCAGTAGGTCAGGCTGTCGACGAGGAACGCGCGGGAGCCCGATCCGCCCGTGGCGGCGAGGATGTTCTGGTCGGCCACGCTGTCGATCACGTCGAGCCCGTCCCCGGGCGTGCCGAAGGTCGACACGGACACGCTGCTCGTGAGCTTCGTGCAGCAGACGTTGTCGACGGGACCGTTGCGTCCGGCGAGCAGGCGGTTGCCGCCCTCGACCGATTCCTCGATCACGTTCGTCCAGAAGGCGAGGTCCCGCCCGGAACCCGCGTCGATCAGGTCGACGTGGACGAACCAGGTCAGGTCGTGGAGATCGACCTCGGGCACGGCCGAAGCCGACGGCGCGAGACCGGCCGACAAGGCGAGGACCGCCGCGGCGAGCGCGGCGAAGGAGCGGAGAGACCGGTTCATCGCGTCGCCCCCCAGCCCACTTCGCGGCGGACTTCGGGCCGCCGTCCGCGGCGCTCCCGCTGGCGCTCTCGCGCACGTTCGAGGTGTTCACGCATGGCCGGCTCGGCGGCCCGGGCCGCCGCGCGGCCGAGCACCGCCTCGGCCTCCGGCAGGTCGGTCTCCGCCAGGCCCTCGGCGGCCGCGCGCTTGCGCAGCTTCTTCAGGCGATCTCCGCGGTGGTGACGGAAGGTCCACGTCGGCGCGTCCTCGTTCTCGAGGCGCGCGGCCAGGCGAGCGACGGCGCGCGGGTCGTGCTCGGAGAGCTTGGCCAGCGCGAAGGGCAGGACCTGCCAGGCGCGGAAGGTCGCGCGATCGATCTCGCCGTCACGAGGCTGGTCCGCCCACGCGGCGATCGCCTCGAGTCCGCCCTCGGGCCCACAGGCGCCGATCGCGAGCAGGATCTCGGCGTGGCTGCCGGCTTCTTCCGGATCGCCCAGCATCTCGATCAGACGCGCGCAGCCGTCGGCCCCGATCCGCGCCGCCTCTTCGTCGGGCAGCCCTTCGTAATGGCGCAGTCGGACCAGGTCCTCGGTCTCGGCGATCGAGAGCACCTGCTGCGCGGTGGCCACGCCCGGAAGGACGAGGGCCACGCCCGGAAGGAGAAGGAGAGAGAAAGAGAGGAAGGCGCCGATCGGCCCGACGCGCCGAAGACGCGAAGACGGATTCGTCCGTCCGGCGAAGAAACCCAGAAACAGGCGCACGTTGACCTCCACTTCGTCCGCTGTACGCGTGGCCACGCTCGAAGCCTAGGGTAGCCGTTCGCGGCCACCCTCCGGCGTTGACACCGTCTCCTATTCGGCGATTCTGCCGACGCGACGAAGTGAAGCCCCCCAGCCGAGCCCACCTCCGCCGCCACTTGCCCATTCGATTCCACTCCGTGACCCCGAGACGCGCACGACGCGCCGGCGGGGATCCGTGAGATCCGTACAGGGAGCTCCGAAGGCCATGAACTTCGACTTTTCCGATGAGCAGAAACTCCTGCAGCAAACGGCGAGGGACTACCTCGACGCCAACTCGCCGCTCACCACCTGCCGCGAGATCCTCGAAGGCGACCGGCCCTACGCCGCCGATCTCTGGAAAGGCGCTGCGGAGATGGGCTGGCAGGGCGCGGTCGTGCCCGAGCAGTACGGCGGCGCGGAGTTCGGGCACCTCGAGCTCGCGATGATCGCCTTCGAGATCGGTCGGTCGCTCGCTCCGATTCCCTTCGGCCCGAGCGTCTACGTCGCGACCGAAGCGATCCTGCGCTTCGGCTCCGAGGCCCAGAAGAGCGCCTGGCTCCCCAGGCTGGCCGACGGCTCCGCGATCGGCACCTTCGCGTTCACCGAGAAGCCCGGCCAGAACGCCGTCGCCGGACTCGCGTCGAGCGTCGCCGGCGGCGCGCTCAGCGGGACGAAGATGCCCGTGTCCGACGGCGACGTCGCGAACGTGGCGGTCGTCGCGGCGAACGAGGGCGGGAACGTCGGCCTCTACCTCGTCGATCTCGACGGGAACGGCGTCACGCGGGAGGGGCTCGACTCCTTCGACATGAGCCGGACCCAGGCACGCCTCGTCTTCGAAGGGGCGGCCGCCGACCGGCTCGAAGGAGCGGACGAAGCGGGGATCGCCAAGCTCCTCGACGTCGCCGCCGTCCTCCAGGCCTTCGAACAGGTCGGTGCGGCCGAGCGGGCGCTCGAGATCACGAAGGAATTCGTCGTCGGCCGATACGCCTTCGGCAAGCCGATCGCCGCGAACCAGGCGATCAAGCACCGCATGGCCGATCTCTGGTGCAAGGTCGAGCTCGCCCGGTCGAACGCCTACTACGCCGCCTGGGCCCTCTCGACCGATGATCCGGAGCTCGCGACGGCCGCCGCCATCGCGCGCATCTCGGCTTCCGAAGCCTTCGAGGACACGACGGTCGAGATGATCGAGTTCCACGGCGGCGTCGGATATACGTGGGAGTACGACTGCCACCTCTTCTACCGCCGCGCCAAGCTGCTCTCGTCCCAGCTCGGCACGCCCAGGTACTGGAAGAACCTGCTCGTCGATCGGCTCGCGGCCGGCTCGGCGTCGGCCGCCTGATCGGTTCCGGCTCCGCCGGAACGAGGGCAACCGCGCGGGGCGCGCGAGCCGGGCTTCCGCCCCCCCTTCCTCCCTCTAATACGCTGCTCGGGCCGAGCGCCCAGGAGACACGACATGGATTTCAACGACACCCCCGAAGAAGCCGCCTTCCGCGCCGAAGCGCTCACCTGGCTCGAAGCGAACGCCGAGCGCCTCGCGCCGGGCGAAGAAGGGGCCGGCATGGGCGAGAACCTCTCGCCCGAGAACGTCGCCGCCGCCAAGGCCTGGCAGAAGAAGAAGGCCGACGCCGGCTGGGCCTGCATCACCTGGCCGAAGGAATACGGCGGCCGCGGTGCGACGCCGATGGAGAACGTGATCTGGAACGAAGAGCAGGCGAAGTTCAAGACGCCCGGCGACATCTTCTCGATCGGCATCGGCATGTGCGGCCCGACCGTCATGGCCCACGGCACGCCCGAACAGCAGGCGCGCTGGATCCCGAAGCTGCTCTCCGGGGAGGAGGTCTGGTGCCAGCTCTTCTCCGAGCCCTCCGCCGGCTCGGACCTCGCCGGCCTGCGGACGACCGCGGTCAAGGACGGGGACGAGTGGATCGTGAACGGCCAGAAGATCTGGACGTCCGGCGCACAGATCAGCGAGTGGGGCATCCTCGTCGTGCGGACCGACCCGACGGTCGTGAAGCACGCGGGCCTCTCCTACTTCGTGGTCAACATGAACTCGCCGGGGATCGAGATCCGGCCGATCACGCAGATCAACAAGGCCCAGGGCTTCAACGAAGTCTTCTTCACCGACGTCCGCATCCCCGACGACCAGCGCCTCTCCGAGGTCGGCAACGGCTGGAGCGTCGCGCTCACGACGCTCATGAACGAGCGCCAGTCGATCGGCTCGGGCATGGGCGTGGGCTCCCTCGAGGATCTCGTCGACTTCGCTTCGCAGCTCGAGATCGACGGGAAGCCCGCCCTCGAGGACACCGCCGTCCGCGAGCAGATCGCCGACTACGTGACCAAGGCGCGCGGCCTCAAGAACACCTCGCTGCGCACGCTCACCGCGCTCTCGAAGGGATTGCCGCCGGGACCGGAGGCCTCGATGGGCAAGCTGGTCGGCGCGGTGCTCCAGCAGGAAGCGGCGTCGTTCGCGATGGACCTCGCCGGCGCCGCCGGCGCGCTGCTCGATCCCGAGGCGACGCCCGACGCCGCGGCCTGGCAGGAGCGCTACCTCGCCCTCCCCGGCCTGCGCATCGCGGGCGGCACGGACGAGATCCTGCGCAACATCATCGCCGAGCGCGTGATGGGACTGCCCTCGGACGCGCGCGCCGACAAGGGGGTCGCGTTCAAGGACATCCCGTCGGGACCGCCGCAGTAGGCGACGCGCGCAGACGTCCGCGCGGGCCGGGGATCGCCCGGAGCCCGCGCGGACTTTCTGCTACCCCTCGGGCTCCCCGCGCGCGACGCCGCGCCTCCAGCCGGGAGAGTCCGATGCCCGAGAAATACGTCCGGCGGGACGGCCTGCCGATGCTCGTCCGTCACACCGGGCGGACGACCCTGCCGCAGGATCCGCCCGTCCTGGGCGACGGGCCGCCGATCCTCTGTCTGCACGACGCCGGCCTGCAGAGTTCGGTCTTCGATGGCCTGCTCCGCGCGCTCGAGCAGGACGCCGGCGCAATCGCCTTCGACCTGCCGGGCCACGGCCGCTCGGGCTCGCTCGACGCGCTGCCCTCGATCGTCGACATGGCGGAGGTGGCCCGCTGGGTCGCGGCCGCCTGCGGCGCGGCCGACCCGATCCTCGTCGGCCACGGCATGGGCGCGCTCGTCGCGCTCGAATGGGCGAAGCACGCCGGCGTGTCCGGACTCGTCCTGTGCGGAGCGGGCCTCGCGCTCGGGATCGACGACGAGACGATCTCGACCATGGCGCAGGTGACCCGCGGCAAGGCGCCCCGCCCCTTCGATCCGTCCCGCGTCTGCAAGGAGGGCGGCCGCGAGATGATGCAGAAGGCGTACATGGAAGGGATCAAGACGGACCCGCGCGCGACCCTCGTCGACCTCGAGGCGAGCCGTGCCTGGTCGGACGACTTCGACGCGGCGACTTGCGGGATCGATCGCCCGGTCGTCGTCGTCTCCGGTGCCGCCGAGGACGAAGCCTGCGTCGCTCGCGCCGAAGCACTCGCGAGCGCCCTGCCCGGGGGTTCGACCTGCACCCTCGAGGGCGCTGCCCATTTCCTTCCCCTCGAACGTCCCGACGCGCTGGCTGCGCTGATCAAGACCCGCGCGGAGGCCGCCTGACATGTCGTTCTCCGGCCAGATCGCGATCGCGGGCGTCCACGAGTACGAGAGCCGCTGGGCTCCGGACAAGACGTCGTTCCAGATCATGGGGGAGTGCGCACGTGACGCGCTCGCGGACGCGGGACTCGACCTTTCGGACGTCGACGGTCTCTTCTGCGCGACCATGACGATGGGCGCGATGGGCCCCGTCCAGCTCGCCGAGTACCTGAACCTCAAGCCGCGCTACCTCGACGGGAGCAACATCGGCGGGTCGAGCTTCGTCTCCCACGTCGCGCACGCCGCCGCCGCAATCCACGCGGGCCTCTGCGACGTCGGGCTGATCCTCTACGGCTCGACCGCGGCGTCCGACGCGATGGCGATCGGGACCGGGAACTCGGCGGGCCGGGATCCGGGCGCCGCGTTCCAGACGCCCTACGGCATGACCCTCGTCTCGTCCTACGCGATGGTCGCCCAGCGCCACATGCACGAGTTCGGAACGACGGGCGAGCAGCTCGCGGACATCGCGGTCTCGACGCGCCACCACGCCTCGCTCAACCCGCACGCGAAGATGCGGAATCCGATCACGCGCGAGGACGTGCTCGAGAGCCGCGTGATCGCCGACCCGCTCCACCTGCTCGACTGCTGCATCATCAGCGACGGCGGCGGCGCGGTCGTCGTGACCTCGCTCGAGCGCGCGAAGGATCTGGCGCAGAAGCCGATCGTGGTCCGCGGAACCGGCGAGTCCGTCGCCCACCGCGAGATCGGCGCGCCGGACCTGACGACGATCGCGGCGAAGCAGTCGGGTGAACAGGCCTTCGCGATGGCCGGCCTCCAGCCGTCGGACATGCACCTCGCGACGATCTACGACTCTTTCACGATCACCGTCCTCTGCACCCTCGAGAACCTGGGCTTCTGCAAGAAAGGCGAAGGCGGCGCTTTCGTCGAGAACGGCGGGATCGGGCTCGGCGGGCGGCTGCCGGTCAATCCGGACGGCGGGGGGCTCTCCTCGAACCACTCCGGTATGCGGGGCATCTTCCTCGTGATCGAAGCGGTGCGGCAGCTCCGGGGCGGGCTCGGCGCCCGCCAGGTCGACGGCGCCGAGCTCGCCGTCGTGCATGGGACGGGGGGGTACCTGGGCCTCATGCACAGCGGTGCGACGCTGATCCTCTCGAACGGCTAGGAAGGGTCGATGACATGACGGACGAAGAGCGGAACCCGGCATACTCGGCCCCCGCGATCGACTGGGAGAGCCGCGCCTATTGGGAAGGCGCCGGCCGGGGCGAGCTCGTGCTCCAGCGCTGCCGCGACTGCGGCGTGGTCCAGCATCGTCCGCGCGGACTCTGCGCGACCTGTCTCTCGGACGACGTCGAACACTTCGTCGCCAGCGGCCGGGGCTCCGTCTACACCTACTCGGTCGTGCGCCAGAACCAGATGCCGGCCTTCGCGACGGCCGTCCCCTACGTGGTCGCCTACGTCGAGCTCGAGGAAGGACCGCAGCTCCTGACCAACATCGTGGGCTGCGATCCCGACGACGTCTCGATCGGCATGGCCGTCCAGGTCGACTTCGTGCCGACGCCTTCGAAGGCGGGCGAGGCGCTCGGCGTCCCCCGGTTCGTACCCGCATGATCCTCGACCTCCATTCCCACTCGATCGCGAGTGACGATGGTCGCGCCAAGGTCGAGAACTACTGCCAATGGATCCGAAAGCGGTCGTTGCCGCTCGACGGCTTCGTGCTGACCGAACATCGTCAGTTCGACGACGCCCACGACTACCGCGCCCTCGAAGACGAGTTCGGCCTGCTCATCCTGAAGGCGAGCGAAGTCGAGACCGAATACGGTCACGTCCTGGTCTATGGCGTGAACGACGACCTGAAGGCGAGCTTCGACTTCGCCGACATCCGGAATCCGCTCGCGATGGTCCTCGCCGAGGCGGAACGCTGCGGCGCCGTCGCCGTGCCCTGCCATCCCGGTCGTCCCAAGGTGGGCATGTGTGCCCACTGGGAGACGAAGGGCGAGGTCGAGGGCGTGCGAATCGTCGAGACCCTGAACGGCGGCAGCCGGGACGGCGAGAACGAAGAGGCGATCGCGTACGCGGACCGCTACGGCTGGAAGCGGATCGGTGGATCCGACTCCCACATCGTCTCTCACATCGGCCGTTGCGCCACGCGCTTCGACGACGACATCCGCGACATCGACGACCTCGTCGCGGCGCTCCAGGGCGACGGCTACGAAGCGATCCTGCCCCTCGAGGACGCCCCCGCCTCTTCCTGAGCGCGTCGAAGGCTCCGCTGACCCACGCGGACGGCTCTCGCGTAGCGCTGACGGCTCTCGCGTAACGCTGATGGCTCTCCCGTAACGCTGATGGCTCTCGCGTAACGCTGACGGCTCTCCCGTAACAGGGCCTGACGGCCGGCGGGGTCTAGCGGCGGCGCGTGACGCCGAGACCCGCGAGTCCGAGCCCGAGCAGGAGCGCCGTTCCCGGCTCCGGCACGACCACGAAATCGAAGGCGTAGCCCGAGATCTCGGGGCCGGTCTGCTGGATGTGGAAGGTGTAGTCGCCCACACCGAGCGGCGGCACGAAGCCGGTTCCGGCGAGCGGCGCGCCGGCCAGCGTCAGGAGCACGTCCGCCCCGACGTCACCGGAGTCGATGAGGTCGCCTCCGAGGAAGGCCGAAGCCGTCGCCGAGCCCGGGATGGCGCTCGTCGTGCCGAAGGCGATCGTGTAGAAGCCCGGGTCGCCAGGACCACCGCCGGGCAGATCCTCGTAGACGAGGAGATCGATCGCGACGAGCGACTCGCCCGGCTCGATCGAGAAGGTCCAGTAGTCGCGCGTGTCGCCGGTCGAGGTCGTCACGGAGCCCGAAACGACGTTGCTGCCGGGCGTGAAGTCGACCACGGTCGGCGCGGTCGGGTCGTTCGAGAGGTCGCCGTCGAGACTCTCGTCGAAGGCCAGAGAGGGCGAGGCGAGGAGCAGGCCGGAGGCCAGCGTGAGCAGGGAGGAACGAACGGGAAGGGATCGGGTCATCGGGAACATCCTGGCAAGAAGCGGAACGCTGCGTGGGTATTTGGATAGTAGCTGGACGAGCCCCGAAGTGTCTCGATGATTCCGCGCCCTCGGTTCGAGTACCCGAACGATCGGCGCGCGGCGGCCGGGGATCGATTCGACACGCCGCACGAAAGGTCTACGATCCGGTCGCGCCGGGCCGTGTGCCCCGCCGGGAATCGACCATGACCGCTGCCGAACTCCTCGCCGAATATGGCGACCACGTCTTCGACGAGATCGACCTCGACATCGAGGCGGACTCCCTCGTCGGCTTCGCCACCGCCTGCGGCGAGACGCATCCGCGCTTCGTCGACCCGGACGACGCCGACTTCCAGGGCGTGCCCAACTACCTGACGCGCATCCACGGGACACGCACGCTGCCCAAGGGCTTTCCGGTCGACATGGAGCGCTGCTTCGACGCGGGCAAGTCGATCGAAGTCCATCAGCCCGTCCGCCCGGGCGACCACGTCACCGGTCGAAGCGAGATCCACGACATCTACGAGAAGAGCGGTCGAAGCGGCACGATGCTCTTCATCGTCCACCGCATGAACTTCTACAACCAGCGCGGCGACGCCCTCGCGACGGTCGACTGGCGCCTGGTCCAGCGCGAGTTCGACTGACATGAGCCAGCCTGCCGAAAAACGATTCGAAGACGTCGAGTTCGGAGAGGACCTCCCGGAGGTGGACGTCGACGTCCGCCTGGAGACGGGGAAGGTCTTCGCCCACGCCACGCTCAATCTAGCGCCCCGCGTCACGGATCACGAAGCTGCGAAGGCGGCCGGTCTGCCCGGCGCGATCGTGCCGGGGATCATGAGCCAGGGGATCCTCGTCGCCGCGATCCACGCCTGGGCGCCGAACGCCAGAGTGCTGAACGTGGACACGATCTTCCGCGCGCCGCTGATCGTCGATTCGAAGCCCGTCGCGAAGGGCGTCGTCACCGACATCGACGACGAGACGAAGGTGATCGAGGTCGATCTCACGCTGCAGAACGAGAAGGGCGAGACGCCGGTCGTCGGCACGGCGAAGATCACGCTCTGACGCGGCGGACGATCCCGGCCGGATGCGTCGGGGGAAGGCGGACCGGGTGGACCATTTCGAGTACATCACGATGGTCGTCTCCTTCGTGAGCGCTTTCGCGATCTCCCAGCTGCTGTCCGGCTGGGCGCGCCAGTGGACGTACCGAGAAGTGCAGCCTCCGTACGCCCTGCATACGGTGAGCACCCTCCTCTTCCTGATCGCGCTCGTGCAGTCGATCTGGGGCAGCTGGGCCTACCGCGACGTGCCCTGGAGCTTCGGCCCCTTCCTCGTCTATTTCGCGTCGACGCTGCCTCTGGCCGGCGCGGCAGCGCTGATCCACCCCCCGATCGCGACGTCCGAGGAAACCAGCATTCGTGCGCACTACTTCTCGAATGGCCGCGCTGCCTACCTCCTGATCGCCGTCTGGATCGCCCTCGCCGGACTGCTCGAGTGGCTCCTCGTCGACCACCTCGGGCAGTTCTCCGAAAGCATGGCGCTCCTGCAGGGCATCCGCTTCGTGGCGGCGATCATCCTGACGATCCAGTCGATCTCCCGGAGCCCCCGCGTCCATTGGGTCGGCCTCGGGCTGCTCGCGATCATGATCTCGATCTCCTCGATGCGATTCGGCCAGTTCACGCCCGCCTGAAGCGGCCCGCGCGCGCTCGGGGCCTGCTCGACGCGGGCCGCGTGCGCTGCCAGACTGTCGGTCTTCCCGAACCCGGCAGGAGACCCATCATGCACGACCTCGTCATCCGCAACGGAAAGATCGTCGACGGCACCGGAGAGACGAAAGCCTTCTCGGGCGACGTCGCCATGTCCGACGGAGTGATCACCGAGGTCGGCAAGGTCGAAGGCCGGGCGCGGGAGACGATCGACGCCGACGGTCGCCTCGTGACCCCGGGCTTCGTCGACATCCATACCCACTACGACGCGCAGGCGACCTGGGATCCGCACCTGCTTCCCTCGGGCTGGCACGGCGTGACGACGGCGGTCGTCGGCAACTGCGGCGTGGGCTTCGCGCCGGCGCGTCCCGACCAGCGGCAGATGATGATCGAGCTGATGGAGGGCGTGGAGGACATCCCCGGTGCGGCCCTCAGCGAGGGCATTCGCTGGGACTGGGAGACCTTCCCGGAGTACCTCGACGCGCTCGAACGCTCGGCCCTCGCGGTCGACCTCGGGACCCATGTCCCCCACGGCTCCGTCCGCACCTACGTGATGGGCGAGCGCGGCGCCAACAACGAGGCCGCGACCGCCCGCGACATCGCCGAGATGGCCGCGATCGTGAAGGAAGGCATCCAGGCCGGCGCCCTGGGCTTCTCGACCTCGCGCACCATGGGGCACAAAGCGCTCTCCGGTGAGCCCGTTCCCGGGACCTTCGCCGCGGAGGACGAGCTCTTCGGGATCGGCCAGGCGCTGGGCGACCTCGGCGAAGGGGTCTTCGAGCTCGCCGGCGCCGGCGCGGCGGGCGACATGGGCGGCGACGAGGTCGACTCGGCCCTCCGGGAGATCGAGTGGATGCAGCGCCTCTCGAAGGCGATCCGACGCCCGGTCTCCTTCGCGATGCTCCAGTTCGACGGCGCGCCGAACCAGTGGCGCGAACTGATCGAGATCTGCCACAAGTCGCGCGAGAACGGGGGCGACGTCATGGCGCAGTTCGCGCCCCGGCCCTTCGGCATCCTGACCGGTCACCAGACCGAGGCCAACCCGTTCCTGAACCGCCCGGCCTATCTCGAGATCGCGGACCTGCCGCTCCCGGAGCGCGTGGCGCGCATGAAGGATCCGGCCGTGCGCGCGCGGATCCTGGGCCCGGAGCGCGATGATTCGGCCGGCTTCGGCGGCATGATCGACAACGAATACATGCTGCGGAAGATCTTTCCGCTCGGCGACCCGCCCGACTACGAGCCCGGGCCGGAGCAGAGCATCTGGGCGATCGCCGATCGCGAGGGCCGGAACGCGGACGAGGTCCTCTACGACTTCATGCTGCGCGACGACGGCAAGGAGCTCCTGCTGCTCACTTTCTTCAACTACAGCGACGGCAACCTCGACCTGATGCACGATCTGCTGAACGACGATCGCGCGGTCGTCTCCCTCGGCGACGGCGGTGCCCACTGCGGCGTCATCTGCGACGCCTCGCTCCAGACCTTCATGCTGACCCACTGGGTCCGGGATCGGAAGCGGGGACCGCGGGTCGGCCTCGAACACGCGGTCCATCGCATGACCCGGGATACCGCCCGCGTCTACGGCCTGCACGACCGCGGCGTGATCGCGCCCGGCTACAAGGCCGACTTCAACGTGATCGACTTCGACAACCTCTCGCTGCGTCGGCCGGAGATGGCCTTCGACCTGCCGGGCGGAGCACGACGGCTGCTCCAGAAGAGCCGCGGCTACGACGCGACGATCGTGTCGGGCCAGGTCACCCTGCGCGACGGCGAGATCACCGACGCGCGACCGGGCCGATTGATCCGGGGCGCGCAGACCGCGCCGGCCTAGCTCGAGCGCGGGCTCCATCGATTCCAGACAGGGGGGACGGATGCGACGAATGGATGCACGGCTCATGCGGGCGGCGGCCTGCTCGATCCTCTTGCTCGCGCTCTCGGGCTGCGGGTACAACGACATCCAGGCCGGTGACGAAGAGGTGAAGGCGCAGTGGAGCGAAGTCACCAACCAGTACCAGCGCCGCGCCGACCTGATCCCGAACCTCGTCAACACCGTGAAGGCGGCGGCGGACTTCGAGAAGGAGACGCTCGAAGCGGTCGTCTCGGCCCGGTCGCAGGCGACGAGCATCCAGATCACGCCGGAGCTCGTGAACGATCCCGCGGCGCTGCAGAAATTCATGGACGCCCAGGGGCAGCTCTCGAGTGCCTTGTCCCGACTCTTCGCCGTCTCGGAGCGGTATCCCCAGCTGACGGCGACCGCCGGATTCCGGGACCTCCAGGCCCAGATCGAGGGGACGGAAAACCGGATCACCGTCGCCCGCGGCCGCTACATCGACAGCGTGCGCCGCTACAACACCCTCGTCCGTTCGTTCCCGTCGAACCTGACGGCGAATTTCATCGGAGCGGAAGTGAAGCCGACCTTCGAGGCCCGCTCCGACGTCGGGGACCGACCGCCCGAGGTCACGTTCTGACGCGCGGACCGCGGCGAGGCGGCGGGACGCGGCCCGCCCTGCTCGCCTCCCTCGCGCTCCTCGCCGTGGGCGCGCTGCTGCTTCCGGGGCCGACCGCGGCGGAGGTCACCGTCCCGACGCTGTCGTCCCGCGTCGTCGACGGCGCCGGGCTGCTCGACGCGGCGACCGCGCAGCGGCTGCGCCGGACGCTCGCGGACTACGAGACCGCGACGGGCCATCAGGTCGTCGTGCTCACGCTCCCCACCCTGGACGGCGAAGCGATCGAAGCCTTCGGGATCCGCGTCGCCGAGGCATGGAAGATCGGCACCGCCGAGTTCGACGACGGCGTGATCGTGATCGTCGCCGCCCGGGATCGACGGGTGCGGATCGAGGTCGGCTACGGCATGGAGGGCGTCCTGCCGGACGCGCTCGCGGCGCGGATCATCGACGAGGTCATGATCCCTGAATTCCGGGGCGGTCGGATGGGCGCGGGCATCCTCGCCGGCGTCGACGCGATCCTCGCGGCGGGACGTGGCGAAGTGCTCCCCGACCGCCCGCGCCGACGCGGGCGATCCGATCTCGAGGCGAGCGCCAACCACTTCATCATGTCGATCATGGTCGGCGTGGTGCTGGGCGCCTTCCTGCGGCGACCGACGCGCTGGATCGCTCCGGTCGCCTCGATGGCCGGCGGCGGCGTCACCGGTTTCCTCCTGCTGGGCGCGCTCCCCATGGCCCTCTTCGCGGGCGGCCTCGCGACCTTCTTCACGCTCTGCCATCTCGGCCAGGAGTCCGGCGGGCGCGGCTTCCGCCGCGGCGGCTACGTCCCCGGCCCGCGCTACGGCGGATTCGGCGGGGGCTTCGGCGGGGGTGGATTCGGAGGCGGCTTCGGCGGCGGGCTGGGCGGTGGATTCGGAGGCGGCGGCGCCTCGGGAGGTTGGTGACGTGCGCCCCTCGAAGCTGATCGGACCCGCGGAGCGGGAGCGAATCGAGGCCGCCGTGCAGGCCGCCGAGGCGAGCACGGCGGGCGAGATCGTGGTCTCGATCGTGCGCGACGCGGATCCCCACCCCGCGGCCGCCTGGCGACTCGGCGTCGGGCTCGCGGCGATCGCCCTCGTCGCTTCCTTCTATCTCCCGGTCGAGGGGCTGATCTTCGAGATCTTCGGGCTCCAGGTCGGTGCGCTCGTCCTCGGACACGCGCTCTGCCGGATCGACGCGATCCGCCGGGTCTTCGTGACCGACCGCGAACTCCAGCTCCGCGCGGAGCGGGCCGCCTTCCATGCGTTCCAGGAGCAGGGCATCCGTCGCACGTCGGGCCGCACGGGCATCCTGATCTTCGTCGCCCTCCTCGAACACCGCGTCGTCGTCCTGGCCGACGAGGCCATCGACCGTGCGCTCGAGCCAGGAGAGAGCTGGAACGAGATCGTCGACCTGATCCTCTCCGGCATTCGCGCCGGCCGGATCACCGACGGCCTCGAGGACGCGATCGCGCGCTGCGGCGAGATCCTGTCGCATCCGCTCCCGGTCCAGCCGGACGACGAGGACGAGATCCCGCACGCGCTCGTGCTGTCGGACTGAGTCCGATGCACGACGCCTCGGTCAAGCATCTTCGACGCCGAGCACGGCCCACGCACTCCGCGCGCCATCGATCGCGGCGCTCATGATGCCGCCCGCGTAGCCCGCCCCTTCGCCGACCGGCCACAGGTTCGGGATCCCCGTCGCGGTCCGCGTGACCCGGTCGCGCGGGATCCGGAGCGGACCGGAGCTGCGGGACTCGACGCCGACCAGGAGCCCCGATGCGCTGGCGTACCCCGGGAGCTGGCGATCGAAGCGCGCGATGCCGGCGCGCAGGGCCTGCGTGATCGCTTCGGGCAGGAGCGTGTCGATGCGCGAAGACACCGTCCCCAGCTTGAAGCTGCTGCGCGGCAGCGACGCGGACGCCCGTCCCGAAACGAAGTCGTCCACGCGCTGCGCCGGAACCGACCAGTCACCGCCGCCCGCCTCGAAGAAACGCGCCTCGAGACGCTCCTGGTAGGCCACGCCGTCGAAGACCCCGTCGCCGAACTCGCGAGGGCCGAGCGTCACGACGAGGCCCGAGTTCGCGAAGGGCGAAGAGTGGCGCGAGTTGCTCATGCCGTTCGTACAGAGGAGCCCCGGCTGGGCGACCGCCGCGACGACCTGACCGCCCGGACACATGCAGAAGCTGTGGACCGCCGCCGCGTCGTCGCTCGCCTTCGCGACGAGGGCGTAGTAGGCGTGGCCGAGCCGGTCGAGGTCCGCGTCCGCGCCGAAGCGACCGGCGTCGACGAGCGCCTGGGGGTGCTCGATCCGCAGGCCGAGCTGGAACGGCTTCGGCTCGAGCGCGAGGCCCTGCGCGTGCAGCGTCCGCAGCGTGTCGCGCGCGCTGTGGCCCACCGCGAGCACGACCCCGTCGCAGTCGAAGCGGCCGGCGCTCGTCTCGAGCGCGTGGACCGCGCCGTCGGACCGCCGCACCAGACCGTCGATTCGGGTCTCGAAGTGGAAGGTCACGCCCATCGCCTCGAGGCGCGCGCGCAGGCGCGGCAGGATCCGGTGGAGCCGGTCGGTCCCGACGTGGGCGCGCGCGTCGAAGGCGATCGCGGGATCGGCGCCCGCCTCGACGAGCGTCTCGAGGATCGGCTCTTCGAGCGCGTGCTGGGTCCGCGTGTAGAGCTTGCCGTCGGAGTAGGTCCCGGCGCCGCCCTCCCCGAAGAGCAGGTTGCGCTCGGGATCGAGGGTCCGAGTCCGGTTGAAGCGGGCGACGGCGCGGCCGCGCTCGCGAAGCGAGGGCCCCCGATCGAAGAGATCGACCTCGACGTCGTTCGCGGCGAGCGTCCAGGCCGCGTAGAGACCGGCCGGGCCCGCGCCGACGACCGCGACCCGACGCGCGCGCGAGGACGCGCCGACTTCCGGGCGCTCGAAGCGCGCCGGCGGCGGGAGCTCCCGCAGTCGTCCGCTACGCAACGCACGACCGAGGGCGTCGGACGCGGTCGCCCCGGCCTCGTTCGCGAGCGTGAGATCGACGTGGTGCACGAAGCGGAGGTCGTGTCGGCGCCCGCGTCGACGGGCATCGAGGGCGCGACGCGCGACGCGCAGGTGGGCGATCGCCTCGGGCTCGATGCCGATCCGCTGCGCACTCCTTGCGCGCAGCTCGCCTTCGTCCTCGTCCAGGCGCAGCTCGACGCCCATCACGCGCAGGCGGCGTGACGACGATGACGAAGCGGAGGCGTTGGCGGGCGATGAGTCCATGGGTGGGTTCCCGAGTGCCCAGTCTATCGCCTCAAGGCTCGTCCCGGGCGCTCCGATCGGTTCCGGACGGACAGAGCGTTTCGTCCCGAACGGAATCCGTCCCGAGTCCACCCCAACGCCAAGCGAAGCCCGAGACGGACATGCAAACCTGGAACGGATCCCAACTCGCCCCCCAACGCCACGAACCGATCCTCGTGATCGGCGACGACGCCCCCTTCCGGCGCGCCCTCGTGAAGGAAGTCGAAGCCCTTCCCGCTCCGACGCTCGTCGCGAACTCCCTCGCCGAGGCGGTCGACCGAGCCGACGACTTCGACCGCGCTCCTTCGATCGTCCTCGTTCCCGAGGCATGCATCGACGGAGAATTCGAGACCGCGCTGGCCGAGCTACGCATCCGCGCGAACGCCGCGGATCTCGTGCCGATCGCCTTCGGCCGCGCGCCCGACGACGAGCGTCGCCGTGAGATCCGGAACGCCGGCGTCGAGCTCGCGCTCTTCGGTCGCTTCGGCCGGCACGCGCTCCGCTTCCAGATCAACCGCGCCCTCTCGTCGTGGTGCGAGCGTCCGCCCCGCGGCGAGCAGCGCGCGCCGATGGAGTGGCGCACGCGGACCTATTCCTCGGGCAAGGAGAAGTCGGTCCGCTGCTACTCGCTGTCGAGCGGTGGCGCCTATTTCGTCACGCCGCGGCCCTGGGTCGTCGGCTCCGAGATCGCCCTCGAGCTGCCGGTCGGCCGCGATCGCCTGCTGGTCTCGGGCAAGATCCTCTACACCAACATGGGCGACGATCGGAACGGTCTGCCCCGCGGCATGGCGGTCGCCTTCCGCCCGCTCTCGGAGCACATCCAGCAGGTGATCCGCGAAGACGTGACGACCACGCACGAGGCGCTCGAGGTCTGAGTGACCGGGAGCCACGAGGGCCTGCGTGCCTTCGCGCTACCATGAGCCTCGTTCCCGCCTTCCCGGAGAGCCAAGCATGGATCCGGCCCGACTCGATCCGGCTCAGCGAAGTCGTGACCTCGAGCGCGTCCAGCAAGAGACCTTCGATCTCGTCGTGATCGGCGGGGGCGTCGTCGGCGCGGGGACGGCGCTCGACGCGGCGAGCCGCGGACTCTCCGTCGCGCTGATCGAACAGCGGGACTGGTCGAGCGGGACGTCGAGTAGATCGAGCAAGCTGATCCACGGTGGGCTCCGCTACCTCGAGCAGCTCGACTTCGCGCTCGTTCGCGAGGCGCTCACCGAACAGACGCTGCTGCTCGAGCGCCTCTGCCCGCACCTCGTGAAGCCCGTGCCCTTCCTCTATCCGCTGACGCGGCGGATCTGGGAGCGGCTCTACATCGGCGCGGGCACGCTCCTCTACGACACCCTCGCGGGCCGCCGGGCCCTCCCCCGCCACCGCCACCTCACCCGGACCGGCGTCCTGCGCCGCTTCCCCGGCCTGCGCGGCGATCGGTTGATCGGCGGGATCCAGTACTACGACGCGCAGGTCGACGATGCGCGACACACGATGACCCTGGTGCGGACGGCGCACATGCACGGGGCGGCGACGCTCTCGAGCGTGCGGGCCGAGGGCTTCGTGATGTCCGGTGCGCGGGTCGCCGGCGCCCG
>JBCCZJ010000034.1:0-19613 GCA_039187915.1 Myxococcota bacterium | reverse complement strand
GGAATCGCCCTCGCCCTGCTGGGTCTCTCGGTCTTTCTGATCCGTCTCCATCACGAGGGCCCCTACTTCCTCCCCGAAGGCGGCAACCTCGTCGGCGGGCTGCTCGCCCTCGGCTGCGGCGTCCTCCTCTTCTTCGACGTCCTTCCGAGCGAAGGCGGCGGCGGCAAGGTCGCCCAGGGCGCGCTCCTCGCGACGAGCCTGCTCGCCCTCTACATGGCGTCGTTCGCGACCCTGGCCGAGGTCGAGGAGGTGGTCGTCGTCCGCCCGGGCTGTGGCGAGACGCGGGGCGGTCCGCTCCGACTCTGGGTGATCGACGACGACGGAGCCATCTGGGCGACGATGGGCCGGGACAAGGCGACCCGGAACGGGATCTCGACGGCGCGCGTCGTGACGCTCCTCCGCGGCGGCCAGGAGGCTTGCGTGGTCGCGGCCGTCGTCGACGACCTGCGACTCGTGGAGCACCTCTCGCTCAAGCGCGAGGACAAGTACCTGGCCGAGCGGATCGCCGTCGCCCTCGGGATCTTCGGAGACGATCGCTTCGAATCGAACGTGGCGCTCCGGATGGGCCCGCTGGTCGCGCCGTAGCGCCCGCCGGCCGACGCCTCGTGGCCAACTGGTTCATCGCTCTCCCGGTGCCCGCCGCGGCGTGGTTCGACGCGCTGCGTCCCGTCCCGGACGCCGTCCGCCCCTTCCATCCCGAGGATCTCCACGCGACGGTGGCCTTCCTCGGCCCCTGCGGCGAAGCCCGGGCGCGGCGGGCCTTCGCCGCGCTCGCCGGCGCTCCGATTCCAGCGCGCGGGCTGGCGCTCGGACGCATCGTGCCGATGGGGCCGCCCCGAAAGTGGAGCGCCCTGTCGGCCGAAGCGACCGACGCGAGGCCCGAGACGCCGGCGCTGGCCGACCTCCTCGAAGGGCCCCGCGACGTCGCGCGGGCGGCCGCGGACTTGCCAGCCGAGCGACGGCCGATGCGCCCCCACGTGACGGTCGGCCGCGTGCGCCGGCGCGCGGGTGGCGCGGGGCGCAAGACCGGCCTCGCCTGGGCGCAGGCGGCGGGCGAACTCGGTGCCCATGTCCCGGTCGATCGGCTCGCGCTCTACACGCGCGCGCCGGAGGAGGACGCTCGGACCTTCGAGATCGTGGAGGCACGCCCGCTCGAAGGCGCACCCGCTACCAGACGATCCGCCCGCCCGCGCTGATCGCGTTCTCGGTCAGGTCTTCGCCGAACCGCCCCTGCCAGTCGAGGAAGAGGTTCGCGTTGTCCGTGAAGCCGACGTCCCAGCCGACCGCGATCTCGCCGTGATCCTCCGGACTCTCCGCCCCCTCGACCGTGAAGGCCCCGAGTCCGGCCGCCGTCGCGCTCGCGAAGACCCCCGAGACCTCGCGTTCGAGGTCGCCCCACTCGCGATTCCACTGGGCACGCAGGCGGGGACGGATCCAGATGTTCTCGTCCATGCGCCGCTCGCCCTGGAGACGGACGCCGACCGAAGTCAGGACCGAGTCGATCTCCTGCTCGTCGACGCGCACGGCGAGCGGGCTCGTCCCGCCCTCGTCGAAGGCGTCCCACCGTATGCCGGTCCAGGCCACGCTCGCGAGCGGCGCGATCTCGAAGCGGCCGGGCAGATCGAAGCCCCGGCTCACCTCGGCGAACACGCCGAAGACCTGCCCTTCGAGCTCGCCGTCGACGCGATCGCGGATCGAGCCGACCTCGAGCGTCCGTTCCGTGTCGATCCGGGACCATCCGAAGCGCGCGCCGACGAGCACCTCGACCGGCTCCCCGACCCAGGCGCCGTAGACCGTCGCCTCCACGCCCCCGCCGTCGCCCTCGTTGTCCCCTTCGCTCGTCTCATAGGCGGTGCTCCCGCCGGACAGCGCGAAGCCCAGACGGGCATCGTCCCCGAGCGCGCGGTCCGCGCCGACCAGCGGCCCGGCGCTCACGTAGTCGACCTCTTTCGCCTCGTCCGAGGCGAGCGACCCGAAGAGGCCCCCTGCTTCCAGCCACGCTTGCCAATCGGAATCGGTGCCCGGTGGTCGTTCCTCGCGCGCATCGGGCCCGATCCGGCGCGAGGCCGAGACGCTGGGCCGCGTGCGGCGCGGACGGCGCTCCGGCGCCGCACGACCGACGCCCCCGATTCGGCGCAGCGCGAGCCGATCGGAGAGACCGCGCCAGGTTCGGTTCGCGTTCGCGAGCTGGAGCTGAGTGCCCGCAGCCAGATCGTCCGGGGAGACGCTCGCCAGGAGCGCGTCGACGTCGCCGGCACCGAGGCTCGTGATCGCCTGCTGATAGGCCTCCTCCCTCGACCCGGGCGCGAAACCAGCGATCCGGAACCTGTCGAGCTGGTCGCCGATCACCCGGCCGTTCGCCGTCGACGCCGACGTGCCGAGCATGGCGCCGCTCGGCGCCAGGGTCAGCCGCAGCGTGTTTCCGCCCTCGATCGAGGGGTTGATCGTGAAGAAGAAGAGTCCCTGCTCGATCGAAAAGGTCCCGGTCAGGCTCGCGCCCGTGATCACGTCCCACGGGGCGCCCGCCGCGTAGACGCCGTCGGCCGTCTCGACCGCGAGGACCGCGCCGGGCGCGACGGTGACGGCGCCGGCCGCGGCAAAGACGTTGCTTCGGAGGAGCCCGCCTCCAGCGTCCTGGTCGGAGAGCCCGACCGTGAGACGCGCGTCCGAAGCGAAGTCGAGCGCGCCGCCGATGTCGATCGTGTTGTCGAGGGCCCCGGTCGGATCGAAGTCGGCGATCAGATTCGTGACGACGCCGGTCGAGCCGTTGCCGACGACGAGACCGGCGCTCGGGAGATCGGCGCCCTGCCCGAAGCGCAGGCCGCCGCGCACGGCCTCGAAGGTGCCCGAGAAGGCCTGGTCGTTCGTGAGCGTCAACTCGCCGCCCCCGAGCTTGCGGACGACCGCGGCCCCGGTGCTGGAGATCGCGTTGGCGTAGGTCGCGGAAGTCGCCTGATCGAAGACCAGGGTCGAGCCGACGGCGAGGGTCACGTCGACGGCGAGGTTCGACGTGTTGCCGACCAGGGTGCCGTTCTGGACGACGGTCGAGCCCGCGTGGCTGTGGATCCCCGTCAGGGTGAGCGTCCCGACGCCGCCCTTGACGAAGTTCCCGTCGCCGCTGAACCGGCCGTTCCAGCTGACGTCGACCGCGTTGTCGAAACCGAAAGCCGTGCCGGCGCCGTCGGCGGTCGCGTCGAAGGTGAGTGCAGCGCCGGGGGTCGACGCGACGTCGAGCACGAGGGAGCCCGCCCCGCCCGGTCCGTCGTTCACGTCGAAGGTCCCCGTGAAGCCCGACGGATCGGCCGTCAGCCGGAGGTCGTCCGCCTCGACGTCGACTTCGCCGCTCCCGCTCAGGACCGAAGCCGAGCTGACCATCCCCGCCAGCGCGTCGATCTCGAGGGTCGCCGTCGCACCGACGTCGAAATCCTGCGTGTTCGTGAGCTGGGTCGCCCCGATCCGGAGCGTTCCCTCCTCGATCGTGAAGTCGAGCGTCGAGTCGATCGAAGCGTCGGTGATCACGAGCGTGCCCGACCCGCGCTTCACGATCGCCGCCGTGCCGCCGCCGCTCCGCGTGTCCGTGATCGCGGGGCCCGCGGCGCCGAGCGTGTCGGTCCCGGCGATGTCGAAGACCAGGCGAGCGTCCTCGCCGGCGGCGTCCGGCCGGAAGTCGATCGTCCCGGTTCCCAGGGAGCGCACTTCGCCGACGACGTCGCCGTCCTCGATCGTGATGCCACCGGAGAACGTGTTGATCCCCGTGAGCTGGATCTGCGCGCTGCCCTCCTTGCGGAGCGCGCCCAGGCCGATGATGTCCATCAGCAGGACTTGGTCGATCCGCTCCGTATCGAGGGTCAGGAGGCTGGTCGCGCCCTGGAGATCGACGTCATCGGCGGAGGTCGTCTGCGAACCCGAGAGGCCGACGTCGCGCAGGATCACGCTCACGCCGCCCTGGATCTCGAGGAAGGCGGAACCCGCCGGCGCCAGGACGTCGATCACGCCGGTGTCGGTACTCGAGTTGTCGATCTCGAGGTTCTGCGTGAAGACGAGGGTCTCGCGCAGGCTGATCGAATTGATCTGGTCCGCGCCGCCGACCTGGACGTCGATCACGTCGCCCGGTCCGGCATTGTCGATCTCGAAGCGCAAGGTGCCGTCGACCGCGGGATCGGGATCCTCGAGGGAATCGACCACCTGTCCCGATGCCGGGGCGGCGAGCAGGCCGAGCCACGCGATCGCGAAGACGACCGCGCGTCGCTTCACGAAGGCTCCACCGATTCGACGACGTCCCCGACCCGGATCTCGCCGGGCTCGAGAACGAGCCCGTAGATCCCGAGGTTGCCGTCCGCTTCGGAGACGAGGTTGCGCATGACCTTCGGATCCTTAGGGAGATCCGCGAAGCCGTGCGTCGTCATCACGCAGCGAGGGCAGGTCATCGGCGAATCGATCAGGACCGAACCGATCCGCAGACGCCCACCGACCCAGGCCTGCTCGGGAAAGCGATCCTCGCTCGCGGCGTCGATCAGCAGGCTCGGCCGGAAGCGCCGCACGTCCATGATCGAATCGGGCGCCGCGGCCGCGAGCGTGTCGATCGACTGCCGCGTCATCACGAGCAGCGGCGCGAGGTCCACGAAGGTCCGGTCCGGCCGCATCATGTGCGCGACCAGCGGCTCCGGCGTGACCGAGAAGTCCGGTACGGGCTCGGCTTCCTTGCGCGCGAACATCGAATTGAAGTCCGCCATCGGATCGTCGGGCGTGTCGACTTCGTCCGGCGGCGGCGTCTCCACGCCGCGCCGCACGAGAGTGACCGGATGGTCGAGGGCCTTCGAGAGGCGTTCGGCGGCTTCCGCGGCATCCGCCGGAAAACGCGATCCGTCGGGCAGCTCGATCTCGGGCACCGACCCGCCCTCGCCGCCGACCCCGCGGCAGCCCATCAGGGCGCCGAGCCGCTTGGCCGTGAACAGGTCGCCGCGCCGCTCGTCGCGCACGGCCCAACCACGATCGTCGACGACGCCGTGCTCGTCGATCCCGACGCGCTCGACGGACTCGCCGAGCATGCTCTTCACGGGATACCGGAAGAGCGCTTCCACCGTGCCCAGACGTCCCACAGATCCCTCCTCGGGGTCCCGCGTCGGATCGCGGGACCGGAGGCCAGAGGGTGGGACGAGGGCGCCCCCCTCGCAAGGGACGCGCCGTGCAGGCAGGCGGTTCCGCCCCGGGGAGATCCCGGGGCCCGGACGCCTAGCGGTCGACGAGACCGCGAAGCTTGGCCGAAAGCCGCGAGGTGGCCTTCGTGTGGATCTGGCACACCCGCGACTCGGTGATGCCGAGGATGTTCCCGATCTCCTTCATGTTCAGGTCCTCGTAGTAGTAGAGGCTGATCACGAGGCGCTCCTTCTCGGGGAGCGAGTTGATCGTGTCCGAGATCACGTGCTTCGTCTCCATGCTCTTGAGCGAGGCGAAGGGATTCTCGGCGGTGACGTCTTCGACGACGTCGGCGAAGGTCCCGGCGGTATCGCCGTCGGCGTTGGTTCCGCGGACCTCCTCCAGGTTGACCAGGGAGATGCCCCGGACCTGGTTGACCATGGTGTGGAACTTTTCGAGCTCGAGTCCCAGGGAATCGGCGACCTCGTCCTCGCTGGCAGCGCGTCCGAGCCGCTGCTCGACCTCGCTATAGGCCTGGTCGAGCTTGCGGCCCTTCTGGCGGACCGAGCGCGGCACCCAGTCGAGGCTCCGGAGCTGGTCGAGGACCGCCCCTTTGATCCGGAATTCGGCGTAGGTCTTGAACTTGCAGCCCTTGCTGGGGTCGAACTTCTCGATCGCGTCCATCAGGCCGATCGCGCCGGTGCTGTAGAGATCGTCGAGATCGATGTGGTTGGGCAATCGGACCGCGAGGCGGTTCACGATGTATCGGATGAGCGGCTCGTGCTCGAGGACGACCTGCTCCTTGAGGTCCTGCGGGATCGGGCCGCCTGCGAGTTGAGCTTCGTCTAGAAGGGCTTCCATGTTCGGTTCCTGGCGCGCGGCGGATCCCCTGCTCCTCCCCCAGGAGCCCGGGCCAAGGATCTCGCCGTCGTTACGTCAAGCACCAAGAGCACACCGCGTGCCAAGCCATCGAACTGAATGGGGAATACACCGGAATTTCCGCGCCGAATTCTCCCCAGGCGTCCGAGATCGTTGAAAATCCCTTTTGAACCCGGGACGTTTCGTGTCCCGCAAAATTTCGGTTTTTCTCGATTCCGCTCAAGATTCCGGGTTTCGGGTGGCCGCCTCGAGCGTTCGGTTCCCGTCGAAAGCGACGGATCCCCGACGTTCCGCGAACGCAGGCGTTCCGATCGGAACGGCTGCGCACAGGGCCGGACGCGATGGACACGCCGGCGCGCGCGCCAGGCTGGACGGGACGCGCTGGCCCGCGACCCCGCCTGGGATAGCGTCGGGCGGCGCCCGGACGGCCGGGCCGGGGGAACGGCATGGAAGGTGGAGCGCAGGGACGGAGGCCCTTCCTCGGATGGGGCATGGTCGCCCTTGCCTTCGCGCTCTACGGCCTCGGCATGGCCCCGGCCTACTACGCCTGGGGCTTCCTGGCGCCAGAGATCATCGCCGATCTCGGGCTCACCCGGGAGCAGATCGGCAGCGGCTTCGGTCTCTTCACCCTGACCTTCGCGCTCACGAGTCCGCTCGCGGGCCAGGCGATCGAACGGTTCGGACTCCGACCGGTGCTCGCCCTGGGTACGTTGATCGGCACGGCCGGCTTCGCCTGGACGAGCGTCGCGACCCGCGCGAACGAAGCGATCTTCGCCTACGCGCTGCTCGGCGGTCTCGGCATCGGCCTGTCGACGCTGCTGCCGGTCCAGATGCTGGCGGTCCGCTGGTTCCGGCGCTTTCGCGCGCGCGCCACCGGCATCATCCTGCTCGGCGCCGGCGTGGTCGGCGCCTTCGTGCCCGCCGCCGCCGCGTGGGGCGTCGAGCAGGCCGACTGGCGCCTCGTGTTCCGCGTCGTCGCCGGCGTCTTCCTCGCGATCGGTGGGCTCTCGGCGCTCCTCCTGCGCGACCGGCCCGAGGACCTGGGGCTGCTTCCGGACGGCGACACCGCGCCCCGCTCGGCGGCCCCGCCGACGACCGGACCGGACCTCGACCCGCGCCGCGCCCTGCTCGCGCCGCAGTTCCTCTTCGCGAGCCTCGCCTGCCTGACGAACACCGTCCCCTGGCGCGTCGTGACCGCCCACGGCCGCCTCCACCTGGAGGATCTGGGCTTCGCGGCCGCGGCGGCCGCGGGCATCCTCGGCCTGCGGGTGGGTCTCTTGGGCGCCGGCCGACTCTGCGGCGGCGTCGCGGATCTGCTGGATCCGCGCTTCGTGCTCGCGGGCGCGCTCGCGGTCACCGCGACGGGACTCACCGGCTTCGCCCTGACGACGGACGCGACCGTCGCCACGCTCTGCGTCGGCCTGCTCGGGCTCGGCTACGGCGTCGCGATGACCTGCGAACCGATCGTGATGGCGCGGCTCTTCGGTCAGCGCGCCTTCCTCGGGTCGAACGGCCTGCGGATCGCGATCACCGGCGCGGCGGGCTGGTTGGCCCCGCGCTGGGCGGGCGCCGCCGCCGATCGGCTCGGCTCCTACGAAGGCAGTTTTCTCGCGCTGGCCGCGCTCGCCCTCGCCGGGGCGACGACGATCGTGCTCTGTCGCCCGCCGCGCGCGGCTTGAGCCGAGGCCGGACGGCCGCTAGTCCGCGCCCCGGCGCGGGCCCGGCGAGAAGCGCACCGGCATGGCCCGCGGGCCCGAGATGAAGTTCGACGGCAGCCATTCCGGCGGGCCGTCGAGGGCGAGGTCGGGCAGGCGCGTCAGCACCTCGCGCAGCATGGCGTCGATCTCGACCCGGGCGAGCTGGGCGCCGAGACAGAAGTGGGCGCCGGTCGCGCCGAAGGCCACGTGGTGGTTGGGCGTCCGCGCGACGTCGAAGCGATCCGGGTCCTCGAAGACCGTCGCGTCGCGATTGGCGCTCCCGTAGTAGAGGACGAGCTTGTCGCCCTCGCGGATGGCCTGCCCTGCCACCTCGGTGTCCTGCCTCGCGGTCCGCCGCATGTAGATGACGGGGCTCGTGAAGCGCAGCATCTCCTCTCGTGCCGTCGGCAGCAGACGGTCGAGGTCGCCCTGCAGGCGGGCGAGCACGTCCGGACGCTCGAGGAGCGCGAGCATGCCCCCCGCCACGAGGTTTCGCGTCGTGTCGCCGCCCGCATCGACGAGCAGCATGAAGAAGAGGTTGAACTCCATGTCCGAGAGGCGCTTCCCTTCGAACTCCGCCTCGAGGAGCCGCGTCGCGAGATCGTCGCCGGGCTTCGCTCGTTTCTCGGCCGCGACCCTCGCCGCGTAGGAGAACATCTCGATGCCCGCCGCGACTTGCGCCGCCTGTCCGACCGCCTCCGTCGAAGAGTGGATCGTCTCCGTCAGCTGGTAGAGCTTGCGTCCGTCTTCGAGGGGCAGCCCGAGGAGCTCGGCGATCACGTAGGAAGGCAGCTCGCCGGCGACTTCCGCCACGAAGTCGCACTCGCCGCGCTCGACGACCTCGTCCACGATCTGGCGCGCCAGCCGTTCGACTCGGGGCCGGAGATCTCTCGCCGCCTTCGGCGTGAAGGCGCCACTCACGATCCGGCGCAGCTGCGTCTGATAGGGCGGATCGCACATCAGCATCATCCGCGATCCGTCGGGCGGCTGGACGCCCTTCGCATCGGCGATCATGATCGACGGCTCGTTCGAGAAGACCGCGTGGTTCCGGCTGATCGCGCGGATGTCCTCGTAGCGGGTGATCGCCCAGTAGCCGGGGCCACCGTCGGCCTCGGCGTGGCGGTGGACCGGATCGTGCTCACGCAGCCACGCGAACTGGTCGTGGGGCTGGCCGCCGTCGAAGCTCTTGGGGTCGAGGAGGTCGATGTCCATCTCAGCCGCGCCCGGCGAGCTCCGGCGCGATTCGCCCCGCGATCAGCGGGAGATCCAGGTAGGTGGCGATGCCGGGGTCGGCCCGGCACACGTAGGGGATCGCGCTCACGCAGTGCATCGCGGTCACGACGATGCCCTCGTTGCGCACGAGGCCCTCGGCGACCGAGTGCGGATGCCAGCCCTTGAAGGTGAGCAGCGTATCGGGGTCGCCCGTGATTCCGACCTCGAAGCGCGGCCCCTCTTCGCCCCAGGTCCACGGTGCATCGGGATCACCGCCGGGCACCGGCTCGAAGCCCTCGTCGCCCATGTGCCAGTTGACCGTCGCGGAGATCACCGGCTCGCCCTCGACGAGACCCTGCCAGGAGAAGCGCTGAGCCGCGACGCGCCCGGGCTCGATCACGCCGATCGGCGTCTCGATCGGGCGGGTCGCGACCGCGATCGAATGCGTCGTCCGCTTCTCGGGATCGAGGGTCGCCCCGATCGCGTCGGCGACCATGTCGATCGACTGGAAGAATCCACCCGCCAGGAGCTTCCCCATCGGGCTCGTGCGCGCCTCGTCCGGGGTCTTGCCGAAGAGCATCATCTCGCCGACGACGCCAGGCGCCCCGTAGGTCCGGATGTCCGAGAACTCCTCGGCGCGGACGTGGGTGATCGCCCGGGAGAGGCCCGACACCATGAGCGGGAAGCGCTCGGTGATGCCGCCGGGATGGATGCCGGTTCCGTGGAGGGTGCTGGCGCCCGCTGCGCAGGCGGATTCGACGTCGCTCGTGTCGATCTGTTTCGGGTAGACCCAACCGAGCGGCGTGACGAGATTCGTGCCCGACTGCAGGATGCGACACACCTCGCTGGGGTTCGCGACGATCGGGCTGTAGCAGACGCAGTCCGCGCCCAGCGCCAGCAGCGCGTCCACGTCGCGGGTCGCCGCGACCCCGATCGGCTCGCGGCCGATCAGCTCTCCGACGTCCCGGCCGTCTTTCGACTCGCTGTGGACCCAGCATCCGACGAGCTCGAGCTCGGGATGGTCGAGGATCCCCTCGATGGCCGCGCGTCCGACGCCCCCGGTCGCCCACTGGATCACCTTGTACGTCACGTTTCTTTCCCTCTTCAGTTGCCGGTCTGGTCGGCCGAACCCCGCGTGCGATACTACCCCTTCGAACGCCGCGCCGCGGGGCCACACCCGGCTTCCCCGCCGCCCCTTCCCAGCTAGACTCCGCGCGTTTTGCGATCCCGAATCGAACGTCTCCTCGAAGCCCTCGGTCACGTCGCCCACCGACACGCCTGGCCGATCCTCCTCGTGACCCTGCTGCTGATCGCCGCGGGCGCGACGCAGATCTCGAAGATCGAGGTCAAGACCTCCGTCGACGACTTCCTGAACCCGAGCGACGCGACCAAAGTCGCCTACAACCGTTTCCTCGAGCAGTTCGGGCGCGACGACATCATCATGATCGTGATCGACGCGGACGAGCTCTTCTCGCTCCCGACCCTGGATCGCTTGCGGGCCTTCCACGAGGCGATCGAGAACGAGGTCCCCTGGGTCCGCGAAGTCCAGAGCCTGATCAACCTGCGCGAGACGCGCGGCGAAGGCGACCGCCTCGTGGTGGGCGACTTCATGGAGGCATGGCCGACGACGCCCGAGGCCGTCTCCGACCTGAAGGCCCGCGCCCTCGCGAACCCGCTCTATGTCGACTTCTTCGTCACCCGCGACGCGAAGCTCACGGCCCTCACGATCGAGCTCGAGGCCTTCGCCGACGAGTTCGACGACGCGAGCGCCTTCACGGGCTTCGAGGAGGAGGAAGCAGACGCGGGCGGCGTGCAGGACGTCCGGCTGACGGGAGAGCAGGAGCGGGACGCCGTCGCCGCTCTCGAGACGGTGGTCGCCCGTTTCGACTCCGACGGCTTCCGCCTCTACACGGGCGGACCTCCGGTCCTGAACACGGCCATGATGCGCAACCTGCTGACCGACATCGTGACCTTCACGATCCTGTCGACGGCGCTCATCGCGTTCTTCCTCGTGCTCGTCCTCCGTCGTGCCCTCGGCGTGCTGATCCCGCTCACGGTCGCGCTGCTCGCCGTCGTGAGCACCCTCGGCGTGATGGGGACCTTCGGGATTCCCTTCATGCCGATCTCGGAGATCGTCCCGTCGTTCCTGCTCGCGATCGGCGTCGGCGCCAGCGTCCATCTGATCGCGATCTTCCTCCAGCGCCTCGAGGCGGGGGCCTCGCGGGAGGACGCGATCGCCGGCGCCCTCGCCCACTCGGGGCTGCCGATCATCATGACGGGCCTCACCACGGCGGGCGGACTCTCCTCGTTCACGGTGGCCGCGCTTCGACCCGTCGCCATGTTCGGCGTCGTCGCGCCACTCGGGATCCTGCTCTGTCTGGTGCTGACCCTGGTGATCACGCCGAGCCTGCTCGCGATCGTCCCCATGCGGACGAGGCCCACCCGCGCGCCGGGCGAGGCGGCCCTCTCCGTCCGCCTCCTGACCCGCGCCGGCGACTTCGCCCTCGCGCGCTCGACCTGGGTGCTCACGACCTGCGGCGCCCTCACGGTGCTCGCCGTGCTCGGGATCGCCCAGCTCAAGGTCTCCTTCGACAGCCTCGAGTGGTTCCCGGACGACATGCCGGCGAAGGTCGCCGTCGGCCTCCTCGACGAGCGCTTCGGCGGCTCGGTCGCCCTCGAGATGGTGATCGAGACGGGACGCCCGAACGGACTCCACGATCCGGAGGTCCTCGCGGCGATCGACCGGGCGCGCCACACCCTCGACGGGATCGAGGTCGGCGCGGTCAAGGCCGGGCCGAGTCTGTCCCTGGTCGACGTGATCAAGGAGATCCATCAGGCGCTCAACGAGGGGCGGCCCGACGCACGCGTCATCCCGGAGAGTCGTACGCTGATCTCCCAGGAGCTGATCCTCTTCGAGAACAGCGGCAGCGACGATCTCCAGGACGTGGTCGACACCGAGTTCGCGAAGGGCCGCTTCACGATCCGGACGCCGATGGTCGACGCGCTCTTCTACGAGGACTTCGGCGACGAGGTGGAACGGATCGTCCGCGAGAGCCTTCCGGCCGGCGTCGAAGCGGGGCTGACCGGCATGATGATGGTCTCGCGACGGACCTTCGGCGCGTCGATGGAGACCATCATCCGCTCCTACGGGATCGCGCTGCTCGTGATCACGCCGCTGATGATGCTCCTGCTCGGCAGCTTCCGGCTCGGTCTGGTGGCGATGTTGCCGAACCTCTTCCCGATCGTCCTGACGCTCGGCCTGATGGGCTGGACCGGACAGCCGCTCGAGATGTTCTCCCTGCTGATCGGCAGCGTCGCCCTGGGCCTCGCCGTCGACGACACGATCCACTTCATGCACGGTTTCCGGCGGACCTACGCCGAGACCGGCAGCGTCGAGGCCGCCGTCCGGGAGACGCTGCAGACGACGGGGCAGGCGCTCCTCTTCACGAGCGTCGTGCTGTCCTGCGGCTTCCTCGTCTACCTCTTCTCCGACATGAACAACCTCTGGCGCTTCGGGCTCTTCACGGCCTTCTCCGTCACGATGGCCTTCTTCGCGGACGTGCTCTTCGCGCCAGCGCTCATGAAGATCATGGCGCGCTGGAGCAGCCTGGGACGCGCGCCCGCGGAGCGTGCGTGATCGAAGGTCGCCCGAGCGACACCGCGATCCAGGTCGCGGCCGCGCGCGAAGCGCACCGACGCTACGACGAGGGGCCGCCGCTCCTCGACGACGTCCATGCGGCGGCACTCCTCGACGCCGCGGGGCGGGACGTGATCGCGTCCTATGCGGACGAGGCGCCCTGGATCCTGCTCGAGAACCGGATCTTCCTCCCCCTCCGCGCGCGGCTCGTCGAAGATCGCCTGGCCGAGGCCTATGCCCGGGGCGTCCGGCAGTACGTGATCCTCGGCGCGGGCCTCGACTCCTACGCCTGGCGACGCCCCGACGACCAGGACGCGCTCCGGATCTACGAGATCGATCATCCGGCGACGCGGCAGTGGAAGATCGATCGCCTGACCGAACTCGGCTGGCCCGTGCCCCGGGACCTGCGGATGGTCCCCTGCGACTTCGAGACGAGGTCGGCCACCGAGGCGCTGGCCACGACCGACTTCGATCCGGGCCTGCCGACGGTCGTCTCCTGGATGGGCGTGATCTACTACCTCGAACGCCCGACCGCGACGGCCGCCCTCGCAGAGATCGCGGCACTCCTCGCCCCCGGGAGCGAGCTCGTCTTCGACTTCATGCTGCCGTGGGAGACGATGCCGCCGCGCTATCACGCCATCCGGGAGCGGATGAACGCCTGGCTGAAGGGCGCGGGCGAGCCCCAGAAGAATCGATACACGCCAGAGGAAATGGTCGAGGCCGCCTCGGCCGCGGGCTTCGACGACGGTGAGGTCCTCGACGTCCCGTCGCTCTACGCCCGCTACACGGCGCGCGAGCCGAAGACGCCGCTCACGGAGCGCTTCTTCGTCGCGATCGCGAAGCGTTAGGCGCCCGCGCCCGGCGCCTCCGCCGCTCGGGCGGCGGCCTCGCGGCGATGGGTCAGGACGAGCAGCGCCGGCGTCACGGTCACGTCGAGGAGGAAGGCCGCGCCGATCGCGAAGGACGTGAGGACCCCGACGTTCCAGAGGTTCAGCATCTCGGAGAGCGTGAGGACCCCGAAGCCCGAGGTCAGCACGATCGACGTGAAGAGGAGCGCCCGCCCCGTCGACTGCATCGTCTCTTCGACGGCGCGCACCGGGTCGAGCCCCTGGGCCAGGTAGCGGCGGAAGCCCGCGATGAAGTGGATGCTGTCGTCGACGGCGAGCCCGATGGCGATGCATCCGGCGAGGAGCGTGAACATGTCGAGGGGAATCCCGATCGCGCCCATCAGGCCGAGGGTCATCGCGATGGGCACGAGGTTCGGCACCATCGACACGAGCCCGGAGCGCAGGCTGCCGATCAACACGATCATGAGCGGCGTGATCAGGCAGAGCGCGAGGGCGTAGCTGCGCAGGATGCTCTCGTAGATCGCGTCCACCGTCCGCGCGATCAGCGCCGACATCCCGGTCAGGGAATAGCCTGCATCCCCGAGCGTCTTCGCGACCTCCGGCTCGAACTCGCGCAGGAAGGGGCGCATCTCCACCCCGTCCGTCCATTCCGAACGAATCGTCACGCGCGCCCGGCTGAACTGGGGATCGACGACCTTCTCGAGATCGTCGCTGCCGCTGTTCTCGAAGAGCAGGAGTTCCTGCGCCAGCAGTCGGCGATCGTCCGGGATCACGTAGAAGGCGTCGTCGTTCGCGTTGAGGGCCTGATGGGTCTCCTTCGCGATGTCGACGAGCGAGCTCGTGTAGGACAGCCGGGCGCCCGAAGCCTTGTAATCGGCCGCCAGCGCATCGAGTGCCTCGAGTCGAGCGAGGATCTCCGGCTGCTTGAGGGCGTCCTCGCCGCCCGCCTCGACGATGATCTCGATCGCCTGGGTTCCGCCGAAGCGCTCGTTCACGAGCTCGGAGGCCAGCCGGTAGGGGTGATCGCTCGGAAACCAGCTCGTCGGGTCCGAGCTGGCGTAGAGCCGCGTCGAGCCCGCGAGGGCCGCCAGCGCCAGCAGGATCGTCGCGCCGACCATCTTCCACGGGTGACGCGCGGAAAGGGCCGCGAGACGCCCGAGCAGGCGATCGGCGGCGGTGCCCTGCGTTCGCGCGCGCCCCTTCACGGGGATCAGCACCATCAGCGCCGGCAGGAAGACCAGCGAATAGAAGAGCATCACGATCACGCCGATCACGGAGATCATGCCCATCTCGGCGATCGGCTTCATGGGCGCCGCGAGGAACGAGAGCAGCCCCGCCGACGTCGTGAGCCCGGTCATCAGGATCGGCAGACCCGAATGGCGGAGCGCATGCTCGAGGCTGTCGACCGGCGCGCGCCCCTCGCCGAGGTCCGTCATGAAGATCGTCAGCAGGTGGACCGAGTACGAGACGCCGATCGCGAGCAGGAAGGACGGGATCAGCTGCGCCGGCGCGCTGAAGGGCAGCCGGAACAGGCTCGCCAGCCCGAAGGTCGCGAGGGTGGCCGGGACGACGATGCCCACGCAGAACAGGATCGGCGCGATCCGGCGGAAGAGCACGAAGAGGAAGACGCCGATCACCAGCAGGCCGCCGCCGAAGAAGCGGGGCACGTCGACTCCGAGCTGCTTGGTCAGCTCGTAGGTCAGCATCGTGCCGCCCGCCGTGAGGATCGGGAAGTCGGGACTCGCGTGTCGCGCGGCGACCGCGTGGATCGTCTCGATCACCGCGGCGTTCTCCGGTCCCGACAGGAACGCGCGCTTGTCGGCGACCGCGGGCGTCGCGTCGTCCTCGAAGCCGCCGAGGTCGAGGTCGTCGTCGGCGCCATCGCCCGCGTCGACGGTGCCGTCCCCGTAGACCGCGACCTCGATCCGTACGCCCGTCATCTTGCGATCGCTCGAGAGGATCCCGCTCTTCACGTAGAAGGGGGTCGTCAGCACCCGCTCCTTGAAGGCCGCCAGCTCGGCTTCGTCGGAGGGCATCTCGTCGAGCAGGTCCTCGACGACCAGCTCGTCCCCGCGCCCGTAGGTCGACCGGACGTTGACGAGGCTCGTGACCTCCTCGAGGAAGGGAAGCTCGTCTTCGAGATCCCGATGAAACGCCTCGAGCTTCTGGAGAAAGGCGAGGTCGAAGATCTCCGGCGGCGAGAGGGCGACGATCGTGACCTGATCCTGACCGAAGTCGCGCCGGAAGGCGTCGTAGACCGCGCGGACGGGATCGTCCTCGAAGAGGAAATCCTCGGTCGCCATCTTGACTTCCATCTGCGGCACGAGCGCGCCCAGCGCCGCCGTGAGCGCCAGCACCGCGAGCGCGATCGCCCAGCGGAAGCGCAGCACCACGTGTGCCCAGGCGCCGAGCCCCTGCTCGATCCGCTGCCGCAGGCGCCCCTGCCCAGCTCCCTCCACTTCGACGTCACTCAAGGAATAGCCTCTGCGATCGGACCGACGTGCGCACTTCGCGTGGGACCGCGGCTCCGCGCGGACCGGGCTGCATCGGATCCTGTCCTTCCCATGGGCGTCATTGTTCGGGATTCGAACAGTATGTCAGGCGTCTCGCGGGTGCGCGAGACCACATTGGTTCGCCGGAATGGCGCATTCGGCGATGCGCACTGCAAGGCGCGAACAGGCCGTCGACGGCACGGGCTCGCCGTTCACCCTGCCGCCCTCGCCGCCCGCCCCCGACGGGATCCGCTTCGCCGACTGTCACCGCGTATACAGACCCGATCGCGGCGCTCGTCCAAGCTCGTCGGGTCTTCTGCGGCGCTCGGGCGCCGCGACCGCGGCGTGACCGGTTGGACCCATCCCGATCCTTTCTCCGGGAGAAGGGTGGGACCGACCCGCCTGGGCCGGAGATCGACGGACGCTCTCCGGCCCGGGCATCGTCCCGCCGCGACGCGCTCACGGCTTCGCTTCGCCCCCTGCCCGGCCCGAGAGCCGATTCGCGAAGACCGCGACCAGCGCGGGCGCGAGCGTCACGTCGGCGAGGAAGGCGACCACGATCGCCGTCGAGATCGTCACGCCGAACGCGTAGAGATGGAGCATGTAGGCCTGGGTGTACATCAGGAACCCGAAGGCCAACACGCAGGAAGTGAAGAGGAGCGCCTGCCCCGTGCTGCGCAGCGTGTGGTCGACGGCTGCGCCCACCTCCTCGCCCGCTTCGAACTCGCGGCGGAAGTTGTGCATGAAGTGGATCGTGTCGTCGACGGCGAGGCCGATCACGATCGACGCCGTCATCAGGCTGATCATGTCGAGCGGAAAGCCGAACCACCCCATCAGCCCGAGCGTGAAGAGGACCGGCGCGAGGTTCGGGATCATCGTGAGCAGGCCGAGCCGCACGCGTCCGATGAGGAGAACCATCAGCAGCGTGATCACGACCAGCGCCGTCGTGTAGCTGCGGAGCATGGTCGCGAGGGCAGCGCTGATCGTATGGCCCACGAGGCGATAGGTCCCGGTGATCTCGACGTCGAGGTCGGGGCCGAGGATCCGCTCGATCTCGGGCCGAACGGTCTCCATGTACGGAATGAAGAACGAGGCGTCGTCGAAGACCAGTCGCGCCGAGAGCCGGGCCTTCTCGAAGCCGCTCGTCACGACGTCCTCGACGTCGTCGCTGCCGGAGTTCTCGAAGAGGAGCAGCTCCTGCGAAACGAGCTGCCGGTCGTCCGGGATCGCATAGGCCGCGGCGCGGTTCTCGTTCAGCGCCCGGTGGGTCTCCTTCACGATGTCGACCAGGGAGACGACCTTGCCGGAGCGCAGGCCCTCCGCTTCGGTCGCGACGACGTAGTCCGAGACCGCTTCGAGCCGACGCAGGACCTCGGGATCGTGGAGACCGTTCTCCTCGCCGGAATCGACGATGATCTCGTAGGTCGCGGCCCCGCCGAAGGCGTCGTTCATGTACTCGAGCGACCGCACGATCTCGGCGTCCGGCGGAAACCACTCGACCATGTCGTGTCCGACGTGGATCCTCGGGATGCCGACCGAGGCGGCGACCAGGACCACCGACCAGACCCCGAGAACGAGGCCCGCATGCTTCGTCGAGAAGCGTCCGATCGCGACGAGGAGGCGCTGCGATGCCGCGTCCTCCCGCTCCGTGTCCACCCGCGTACGCCGGATCGGCACCACCGCGAGCAGCGCCGGAAGGAACACCATCACGTAGGCCAGCGAGTAGAGGACGCCGATCGGACTGATGATCCCGAAGTGGGAGATCGGCGCGAGCGCGGCCGGAATGAAGGAGAGCAATCCGCCCGCCGTCGTGAGGGAGGTCATCAGGATCGGCAGACCCGAGTGTCGCAGCGCGTGGGCGATCGCTTCGCTCCGTTCGAGTCCGCTCGCGAGCCCCTGGTAGAAGATCGCGACCAGATGCACCGCCCCGCCCACCCCGACCGCGAGCAGGAAGGACGGGATGATCTGGGTCGGCGCCATGATCGGGATCCCGACTGCGCCCATCGTCGCCATCGTCGTGAACACCGAGAGCAACACGGTCACCAGCGGGAGCGCCACGCCGAGGACGCTCCGGAAGAGCAGGGCCAGAAAGATCGTCACCACCCCGATCGACAGGAGCGTGACCTTCGCCATGTCCGGCAGCATGACGCGGTTCAGGATCGTGGTGAAGGACGTCATGCCCGCGACCCGGACCAGGACGTCGTCCGGGACGCGCTCGAGAATCCGCTCGACGGCGTCCAGGATCTCGGCGTCTTCCTCGCCCGTGATGAAGCGCCGCGAAGACGCCGCGACGTCCTCCGACACGTCTTCGAAGCCATCGAGCGCATCGACCTCGCCGAGCTGCGAGTAGACCTCGGTCTCAATCATGATCGTCGTCGCGCGGCCGTCCTCGGAGAGCATGAAGTTCCGATAGAGCGCGTTCGAGCGCGCGCGATTCTCGAGCGCGGCCCAGGCCTCGGGGGTCTCCGGCCACTCCTCGAGCAGGTCCCGGACCTCGAGCCCCTCCGCGTTGCCGAGGGTCTCGCGCACGTTCCAGAGGCTCGTCACCTCGACCACGAGCGGGACTTCGGCCTCGATCGCACGATGGACGTCGCGCACGATCTCGAGGAAGGCCGGATCGAAGACCGAGGTCTCGGGCTGGAGCAGGATCGCGACGATGCTGTCGCGACCGAAGGTGTCCTGGAACACCTCGTTCTGGACGCGGACCGGATCGTCGGGATGGAAGAACTTGTCGTTCGACGTCTCGAGATGGAAGTGCTGGATCTGCGTCCCGAGCGCGGCGGTCAGCGCGAGCACGGTCACGATGACCCGCCACGGGTGGCGGGCGACCCAGTCGCCCCAGGCGCCCAGGGAGGCTTCGATGCGGTCCTTCATGCGACGGGCGCGAGCTCCCCGTAGCGCGGATTGCGCTCGCCCCAGAAGAAGCGCTTCGCATTGTCGTAGAGGAACTTCTCGAGCACGCCCTCCCGCAGATCGAGCGCGCGCGCCTCGTTCACGCAGCGCTCCCAGTCGAGCGCCGGATGATCGGACGCGAAGAGGATCTTGTCCTTTCCGCGCGTGTTCATGAAGTGGAGCAGCTCCGGCGGGAAATGCTTCGGAGCGTAGGCCGACGTCATGAGGTGGAGGTTCGGGTACTTGATCATGATTCGTGTCGCGATGCCCCACCACGGATCCGCGCCGTGGGCCATGCAGAGCTTCAGCTCGGGGAAGCGCACGCAGACGCGGTCGAGATGGATCGGATTCTGGCACTCGCCGGCGACGGGCGGGCCCGGCAGCCCGGTGTTCACCGTGAGCGGCAGGTCGAGCTCGACGCACTTGGTGTAGAGCGGGTAGTAACGCTCGTCCGACGGCGGCACGTCGGAGCTGAAGGGAACGACCTTCGCGCAGACCGTCGGGTGGTTGCGCGCCAACGCCTCCATCTCCCAGAGCCCCTTCATGATCGGCGTCTGCGCCGGGTCGACCGAGAGCCCGAGGGAGAAACGGTCGGGGGCTTTCTCGACGAAGCGGAGGACGCGCTCCGAGGGCTTCGCCACGTTGAGCGTCACGATCGCGCGCTCGATCCCGAGCCGGTCCATCTCCGGGAGCAGCTCCCCGGGCTCGAAGCTCCGGAAGAAGTCGTCCCCGCCCTTCAGGTAGTCCTCTTTCACCCGCTGGAGGATCTCGACGTCGGCCTGGTCGCCCATGTCGACGTTGATCCAGCCGTCGATCGCCT
>JBCCZJ010000033.1:0-19679 GCA_039187915.1 Myxococcota bacterium | reverse complement strand
GGGCGCCTTCTCGTTTCCCCAGGCCGAAGGCCTCTGCCTGCTCGGTGAAATGGCAGCGCGCGTCTTCTCGGAGGTCCGGATCGGCGAGCGCTGCATCGTCACGAGCTGGCTGATCTCGCAGAAGGGGCGGAAGAACGTGACGGGCACGGCGCTGTACGGGCCCGACGGCGATTGCCGCGCCTACGCGCGCGCGACGTGGATCGAAGTGGACCGCGAGTCCGTGCCGCGCGACTAGTTGTGGGACCTAAGCAGCTTGTTGACGGTATTCCCTGAGCCGCTGCATCGGGGTCTTCTTGCCAAGCGAGCGATGGGGTCGCTCGTGATTGTAGTGCTTGACCCAGGGGCGCAAGCTCTCGGCTCGCATCGCTGAGGTCCGGAAGATGTATCGGTACGCCCAGCGGCGCTTCATCGTCTGGATGAAGCGCTCGGCCTTCCCGTTGGTCTGGGGCGTGTAGGGCCGTGTGAAGCTTTGCTTGATGCGTTCTCGCTCGCAGAGGGCCACGAAGGCATTCGAGCTGTAGCAGCGGGCGTTGTCGCTCAGGATCCGCTTGCACTCGATCCCGAGGCTTCGGAACCACTTGAGAGCCCGCTTCAGGAACTTCGTCGCCGACCTCGCATCCTCGGATGGATGCACCTCGGCGTAGGCCAGGCGCGTGTGGTCGTCGACGCAGACGAAGACGACTTCCCAGCCTGCTCCGTAGCGTCGTTTGCTGCGGTCGCCGTGGATGCGATGTCCGATGCGTTCGATGCGAGCCAGCTTCTTCGCGTCGATATGGAGCAGGTCCCCCGGTGCCGCGTGCTCGTAGCGCTGAGGCGGAGCCTGCTCCTCTTCGAGTCGCCAGATCCGTCCCACACCCTCCGCCTTGAGGTGCCGCGACACGGTCGAGACCGGCACGTCGAGCTCGCGAGCGATCTCCCAGGCCGGCTGGCGGCGTCTGCGTAGCTGCACCATCCGCCGCACGGTCTTGCGAGGCGTCGCCGTCGGCGTTCGTCTCGGCGTACTCCGTCGATCCTCTAGACCGGCCTCTCCGCCCTCTCGATAGCGGCTAAGCCACTTGTAGGCGGTCTGGCGGCTCACGCCTCCGGCGTGAGCCGCCCTTGTCACGGGCCAGTTCTTCTCGAGAACACGACGAACGAGCAGAAGCCGAGTCTTCGGCGTCAGCTTCGCGTTAGGATGGAGTTGCACCTGAGATCTCCCTTCGGCGGAGGTGGTTGGTCAGCAACCCCATTTCCTCCGAAGGAATCTCAGGTGTCAACAAGCCCTTTGGGCCCCAGAACTAGTCCTCGCCGCCCGTGCGCCTCGCCTCGCATGACGGATCCGGTGTCGCGCCTCGAGGCGACTGACCCGAAGTTTGTGCGGCGGAATCGGCGATCTGCGATGGTGCGCGCCGCTGCGAACGAGAGGACCCCCCATGGCCCCCGAAGCCGCCTCGTCGGCCTACCGGATCTACGGCGCCGAGATTTCGCCCTTCTCGGTGAAGGTTCGCTCGTACTTCCGCTTCAAGAACGTTCCCCACCGCTGGATCGTTCGGAACGCGGCCTCGATGGGCGAGTACCAGAAGTACGCGAAGATTCCGATCATCCCGCTCGTCGTCACGCCGGACGAGCAGGCGCTCCAGGACTCGACGCCGATCATGGCGTTCGTCGACGGTCTCGCGCCGGAGCCGTCGACCCACCCGAGCGATCCGGTCGCCCGATTCGTCTCGATCCTGCTCGAGGAGTTCGGAGACGAGTGGGGCAACAAGTGGATGTTCCACCTGCGCTGGGCGCGGGAGGAGGATTGTCGCTCGGCCTCCGGGCGGGCAGCGACCATGATGGCGCCGAAGGGAGACGAGGACGCGCGCCTCGCCATTCGTGCCCAGTTCATGGAGCGCATGCAGGGGCGGCTCCACTTCGTCGGCTCGAACGAGACGACCGGTCCCCAGATCGAACGCTCCTTCCGGGACGCCCTCGACCGACTCGAGGTCCATCTCGCGAACCGTCCCTACCTGTTCGGCGGTCGACCGTCCTGGGCGGACTTCGGGCTCTGGGGCCAGATCTACAACGCCTGGACCGATCCGACCGGTGGCGCGTGGGTCGAGGGGGGCGCGCCGAACGTGCTCGATTGGGTCCACCGTATGACCTGGCCCACGATCGAGGGGGACTGGGAGGACTGGTCGAGCGTCGAAGCGACCCTGGCGCCCTTCCTGGCGGAGCAGGTCGGGGCGCTCTTCTGTCCCTGGACGGTCGCGAACGCGGCGGCCTTCGCGGCGGGCGAGGCGTCCTTCAGCGTGGCGCTCGCCGGCCGGACCTTCACGCAGCAGCCCCAGAAATACCACGCGAAATCCCTCGCCGTCCTCCGGGAGCGCTATCGCGCCGCGGAAGACAAGGCGCGGCTCGATCCGGTGCTGGCCGAGGCGGGCTGTCTCGAAACGCTCCGGGCAGGGGAGGCCTGAAATGATCGATCTCTACACCGCCCCCACGCCCAACGGACACAAGGCGAGCGTGACCCTCGAAGAGCTGGGCCTCGAGTACACCGCGCACGCGGTGAACCTGCCGAAGAACGAGCAGAAGGAAGCGTGGTTCCTCGCGCTCAACCCGAATGGCCGGATCCCGGTGATCGTCGATCGCGACGAAGGCGACTTCGCCGTCTTCGAGACCGGCGCGATCATGATCTACCTCGCCGAGAAGGCGGGGCGCCTGCTCCCGACCGACGCGAAGGGACGCTCCGAGACGCTGCAGTGGCTGATGTTCCAGATGGGCGGGATCGGGCCGATGATGGGGCAGGCGAACGTCTTCTACCGCTACTTCCCCGAGACGCTCCCTTCGGTGATCGACCGCTACCAGAACGAGAGCCGGCGCCTCTTCGAGGTGATCGAGCGCGGTCTCGAAGGCAAGGAGTGGCTCGCCGCCGAGCAATACACGATCGCCGACATCGCCAACTACTGCTGGGTCAAGACCTACAAGTGGTCCGGCGTGTCGATCGAGGGCCTGCCGAACCTCCAGCGCTGGCTGAAGGCGATCCGGCCGCGGCCCGCCGTCGACCGGGGACTCGCCGTGCCCGTCAAAGTCGAGAACCTCACCCGGGACGAAGAAGCCGCGAAGAAATTCGCGGAGAACGCCCGCAAGAGCCTGCAGACCTGAGCTCGGGGTCGGGCCGCGAGCGGCCTTTGACGACACCCGGAAGTCTCCCCCCAGAAAGGAAACGAAATGAAGCTCGCCCTCAACGCCGTCGGTTTCGGACCGAAGGCCTCCGTCAACATGGACCTCGTCAAGCATGCCGAGAGCCTCGGCTTCGATTCGGCCTGGACCGCGGAAGCCTGGGGCAACGACGCGGTCACGACCGCGACGTGGATCGCCGCCCAGACCACGAAGATCAAGGTCGGGACCGCGATCATGCAGATGCAGGCGCGGACGCCGGCGATGACGGCCATGACCGCGATGACCCTCGACCATCTCTCGGGCGGCCGCTTCATCCTCGGTCTCGGGCCGTCGGGGCCGCAGGTCGTCGAGGGATGGCACGGCCAGCCCTACGGAAAGCCGCTCACGCGGACCAAGGAGTACATCGAGATCGTCCGCAAGATCTTCGCGCGCGAGGAGAAGCTGACCTACGACGGCGAGTACTACCAGATCCCCACCCGGGATCCGAAGGCCTCGGGCCTCGGCAAGCCGCTCAAGAGCATCCTGCACGGCAACCCCCAGATCCCGATCTACACCGCATCGATCAGCCCGAACGGCCTGAAGTGCGCGGCGGAGGTCGCGGACGGGGTGATCCCCATGATGTACGACCCCGAGCGCTACGCGGAGCTCCTGAAGCCCTCGCTCGAGGCCGGCTTCGAGAAGGCGGGGGGCGGCAAGAGCCTGGAGAACTTCGACGTCCAGGTCGGCATCACGTGCATCGTGAGCGACGACGTCGAGAAGGCGATGATGCCGGTCAAGGCGAACATCGCGCAGTACGTCGGCGGCATGGGCGCTCGCGACAAGAACTTCTACAACGACTACGCCAAGCGCATGGGCTTCGTCGAAGCGGCCGAGGAGATCCAGAACCTCTTCCTCGACGGCAAGAAGAACGAGGCGATCGCGGCCGTGCCGAACGAGCTCGTCGACGCGGTCCACCTCGTCGGACCCGCGGACAAGATCCGCGATCGGCTCCAGGCCTGGAAGGAGGCCGGCAAGCGACGCGAGGTCGCGGCGCTGCAGGTCGGCGCCGGCCAGCCCGAAGCCCTCCAGCTGCTGGCGGAAGAGTTGCTCTGAGGGACGGCCGGGGGTCTGCCGGCCGAAGGGAAGGGCGCCGCGTGGCCGGGCGCGGCGCCCGTCTCCGTCTCAGTCTCCGACGAGCGGCTCCAGCGGGTCGATCTCCGGCAGCTCGTCCTTCCGGCCCGCGAAGAAGGCCTTCACGTCCTCGACGACCACATAGGCCGACGGGACGAGGAAGAGCGAGATCGTCGAGCCGAAGAGCACGCCGAAGCCCAGGCTCGTGGCCATCGGGATCAGGAACTGGGCGCCGACGCTGCCTTCCCGAAGGATGGGCGCGAGGCCCACGAACGTGGTCATCGACGTGAGCACGATCGGCCGGAAGCGGGCGACGCCCGCGGTGCGTACGGCTTCCTCGAGAGACACGCCTTCTGCACGGCGCTCGTTGATGTAGTGCACGAGCACGAGGCTCGAGTTGACGACGACGCCGGTCAGCGCGACGAAGCCGAAGATCGACATCATCGAGAAGTTGAACGTCTGGTCCGTGAAGAGCTCGCGCGCGAAGTACATGAACCAGTGGCCGATGATCGCGCCGACCAGGCCGAAGGGGATCACGGCCATGATGATGAGCGGCTGGACGTAGGAGCGGAGCGGAATCGCCAGCAGGGCGTAGATCACGAAGAGGGCGATCGCGTAGTTGCGGAAGAGGCCGCCCACGCTCTCTGCCTGCTCGGACTGCTCGCCCTCGAGCGAGTAGGACATGCCCGGGTAGTCGCCGAGGAGACCGGGAAGGAACTCGCGCTCGAGCTCGGCGATCACGTCGCCGGCGGCCACCTCCTTCACGTCGACGTCCGCGGTGACGTGGATGACCCGATTGCGGTCGGCGCGCTTGATGGTCGCGAAGCCGCGGCCGAGGTCGGCCTTGGCGACGGCGTAGAAGGGCACCTCGCCGCCGTCGGGTGTACGGATGCGCAGGTCGTCGAGGTCGGCGAGGGAGCGTCGGTCGCGTTCGGGGTAGCGGACCATGACCCGGATGTCGTCGCGTCCTCGCTGGATGCGCTGGGCCTCCTCGCCGTAGAAGGCCTGGCGGACCTGCTTCGACAGGTCGTCGAGGGTGAGACCGAGCGTCTGCGCGGCGGGCAGGATGTCGAGCTTCAGCTCCTGCTTGCCGGCGCGGAACGAGTCGCTGATCTCGAAGACCCCGTTCTTCCGCTCGAGCTCGCTCTTGAGGCGCCCCGCGGCTTCGACGAGCTGGTCGACGTCGTTGCTCCGGAGCTGGATGTCGATCGGGTCGCCGGCGTCGAAGAAGGCGGCGTTGAAGTTGAGCTCGACGATGTCCGGGATCGCCGGGGTGTTGCGCCGCCAGCGCTCCTTGATCTCGGCGGCGCTGATCGGTCGGTCGTCGCCCGACTGGATGGCGATACGGATCTCCGCGAGATGGCTGCCGGTCGCGCCGGAGGGGTCGCCCGGTCCGTCGTCGCCCGCGTTCGGCTGCTGGCCCACCGAAAAGAAGACGTGCTGGATCAGCTGGTCCGCGTCGAAGCCGTCGTCGGCGAGCTCGGCCTTCGTCCGCCGGGCCGCGTCGAGCACGATCGTGGCGGCGTGCTCGGTCGCGTCGATCGGCGTGCCCTGGGGCATCGTGAGCGTCGCGGTCACGTAGTCGCTCTCGATCGGCGGGAAGAACGAGAAGTTCATCTTGGCGCCGCCGATGCCGGTGCCGACGGTCGTGAGGGCGATCAGCAGGAAGCCGATCCCGCCTGCGATCACCGAGTAGCGGTGGGCGAGCGCGCGATCGAGGACGGGCCGGTAGCGCTCCTGGGCCAGCCGCGAGAGGCTGCCCGCCATGCGCGCCTGGAAGGCCTTCCAGCGCGCCTGGACCGAGTCGGGGTCGAGTGCCTCGCGCGTCGCACTCGGCTTCATGTGCCCGAGGTGGGCCGGGAGCACGAGCTGCGACTCGATGACCGAGAACACCAGGCAGAGAGAGGCGGAGAGGCCGATCACGCCGAAGATCTGCCCCATCGTGCCCGGGGCGAAGATCATGGGGCCGAACGCGGCGATCGTCGTCAGCACGCCGAAGATCACCGGGATCGAGACCTCCTGCGTGCCCTTGATCGACGCCTCGAGGGGATCCTCGGCGGCCTCCTGATGGCGATGGACGTTCTCGCCGACCACGACCGCGTCGTCGACGAGCAGCCCGAGCACCATGATGAAGGCGAAGAGCGAGATCACGTCGATCGAGACGTCCGCGTAGGGGAAGACGAAGAGGGCGCCCAGGATCGAGAGCGGCACGCCGATCGAGACCCAGATCGCGAGCTTCAGCCGAAGGAAGAGGGCCAGGACGACGAACACCAGGACGAAGCCGCTCAGCCCGTTCTTGATCAGGATGTTCAGCCGGTCCTTCAGCGTGAGGGACTCGTCCTCCCACACCGTCATGGTGAGACCCTCCGGCACGAAGGCCGTGAGCGCGGAGAGGTGTTCGCGGATGGTGTCGACGACGCGAATGACCTTCTGGTCGCCCACCCGATAGGCCTTGATCGTGATGGCCGGATTGCCGTCGAAGGTCGCGTAGAGATCGTCCGTGTCGAAGCCGTCGACCACGGTCGCCACGTCCGAGAGCAGGAGGCGCGTCCCGTCGGCCTCGGTCCGCAGGACGATGGCTTCGAACTCGTCGCCGACGTAGGCCTGGCCCTTCGTGCGGAGCAGGATCTCGCCGCCGCTGGTCTTGATCGAGCCGCCCGGGCGATCGAGGGAGCCGCGGCGAACGGCTGCGACGACCTCGTCGAAGGTGAGGTCGTGGCGCCGCAGCGTCTCTTCGGCGACCTCGATCGAGATCTCGTAGTCGCGGACGTTCTTGAGCTCGACCTGCGTCACGTCGGGCAGCGATGCGATCGAGTCGCGAATCCGCTCCCCGTAGACTTTGAGGGAGCGTTCGGAGGCATCCGCGGAGACGGCGATCGAGAGGGCGGTGTTGCGGACCTCGACGTGACTCACGATCGGCTTCTCGGTCTCCTCCGGGAAGGTCGTGATCGAGTCGACTGCGTTCTTGATCTCGGAGAGCGCGCGGTCGATCGGGTAGCCGGTCATCAGCTCGGCGCTCACGCCGCAGGCCCCCTCGGCGGCGGAGCTGGTGATCTCGTCGATGCCGTCGATGCCGTAGATCTCTTCTTCGATCCGGATGCAGACGCCCTGCTCGACCTCTTCGGGGGCCGCGCCGAGGTACTCGACGCCGATCGAGATCACGTCGACGTGGATCTCGGGGAAGGCGCGCTGCTGGATCGCCGGGAGGCTCGCGAGCCCGCCGATGATCATCAGCGCCATCAGCAGGTTGGCGGCGACGTGGTTCCGCGCGAACCACGCGATGGCCCGAGTCACGGGATCGCTCCCGCGTCCGCGTCGCCCTCGCCGCGCTCGGCGAGGGCCGGCGAATCGGTCTCGACGTCGTCCGTCTTCGTGACCGCCGCGGCTTCGGCCGGGAGGCTGACGCGAACGAGCATCCCGTCGATCGCGGCATCGAGCGGCGAGGTGCAGACCCGTTCACCGGCGGCGAGCCCGCCGCCGATCACGACCCGGTCGCGCTCGGTCCGCAGGACCTCGACGTCCCGGAAGGTCAGCCGCTCCTCCTCGTCGATCACGTAGATCCGGTCACCTGCGCGCAGCGCGTCGCGCGGTACGACGAACGCGTCCTCGACGACCCGTCCCTCGATCTCCGCGTCGACGAAGAGACCGATCGCGAGGGGGGCGCTTCTCGGTGGATCGAGCCGGTAGGGCTCGGGCACGCGCGCGACGAGGGCGATCATCCGGCTCTTCGGATCGAGCTCGGCTTCTGTGCGGTCGAGCTCGCCCTCCCAGGCGTGGATGCTTCCGGCGAACTCCGCTTCGAGCAGGACCTTCGCGCCGATCGGCTCGCTGCTGCCCTGGACGGCGGCGCGCAGCTGGGCGAGGTCGAGATAGGCGAGCTCGCGATCGGGAATCGGCAGACGCACCTCGGCGTAGTCGATCGCGTAGAGCGTCGCGATCGACTGGCCGCGGTTCACGAACTGGCCGAGGTCGACCTGCTCCGCGCGGACGCGTCCACGGTAGGGCGCGCGGATCTCGGTCCGCGCGAGGTCGCGCTCGGCGCGCTCGAGCCGGGCCTGCGCTTCCCGGAGACTCGCTTCGGCGATCCGGTAGGCATTCTCCGCGTCGTCGATCCGGGCCTCGCTCGCGACCGATCGATCGGCGAGGCGGCGCTGGCGGGCGCGCTCCTTCTTGGCGCGGGCGAACTCGCTGTCCGCGCGGGCGACCTGGGCGCGGGCGGCCTCGCGGTCGACGCGATAGTCGGCGTCGTCGATGCGCGCGAGCAGATCGCCCTCCTCGAAGAAGCCGCCGGCGACGAGCTGGGGCGACATCTCGATCACCTCGCCCGAGACCTGCGGGATCAATTCGCTTTCGGTGCGCGGGGTGACGGTGCCGTTGGCGCGGACCGTGAAGCGGATGGCGCTCGGCTCGGCGACGACCGTGCGGACCAGCGGCGCGGCGCTCTGCTGAGGACGCTCCTCCGGCGTCCGCTGGAGGCCGAAGAGCAGCGCCACGACGGCGAGTGCGCCGGCCAGGATCAGCAGCGGCAGCTTCGCAGCGGAGCGGCTCATCGGGGCCTCGCGAGCGAGATCTGATGGGGCGTCCGAAGCGCGGTCCCCGGGGCCGGGGCGGACACGCGGACTCGCAAAAAACGCGTTTTGCGGCGAGAGCTTGCGGTCATTCTGGATCCGGGGCGGCGGCGCGGCGAGCGGTGCCAGGAGTGTGCGAGAATAAACACACTCCGATGGGGAGGCGCGTAAGAGCGGAAGCTAGGAAGGGGGGCCGCGGGTGTCAAACGGGTCCCGACCGGGCCCGGCGAGCGATGCGGCGGCGGCGCTCCTCTAGAATCCGCCGAGGAGAACCCACCCATGGCCCCGAAAGACGAATCGATCCGCACCCAATATCGAACCTGTCCGCTCTGCGAGGCGACCTGCGGCCTCGCCGTCGACGTCCGCGGCGAGGAGGTCGTCCGCATCCGAGGGGACGCGGAGGACCCGTTCAGCAGCGGGTTCCTCTGTCCCAAGGGCGCGAACCTCGGCGAGCTCCACCACGATCCGGATCGGCTGCGTACGCCGCTGGTCCGCCGGAACGGTGAGCTCGTCCCTGCGACCTGGGACGAGGCCTTCGCCGCGATCGCGGAGGGCTTCGGCCGCGTCTTCGAGGCGCACGGCCGCGAGAGCCTGGGCCTCGTGCTCGGCAATCCGACGACCCACCATCTCGCGCCGGGCTTCTACATGGGGCCGTTGATCCGCGCCTGCGGCACGCGGCAGATCTACAGCGCGTCCACGGTCGACCAGATGCCGGCCCACGTCGTCTCGGGTCTGCTCTGGGGCGACCCGAGCGCGTTCCCGATCCCGGACATCGACCGGACCGATCATCTCCTCATGCTCGGCGCGAATCCGATGGCGTCGAACGGCAGTCTCATGACCGCCCCGAACTTCCCGGGACGTCTGAAGGCGATGCCCAAGCGCGGCGCGCGTCTCGTCGTCGTCGATCCGCGACGATCGGAGACCGCCGCCCGCGCCGACGAGCACCTCTTCATCCGGCCCGGCACCGACGTCTTCTGGCTCGCCGCGATCGCGCACACGCTCTTCGAAGAAGACCTGGTCGACATCGGCCGGCTCGAGCCCTTCATGGACGGCGTCGACACGATCCGTGAGCTCGTTCAGGCGTTCACACCGGAGGCCGTCGCCGGGATCTGCGAGATCGACCCGGAGACGACGCGTCGGCAGGCGAGGGACCTCGCCGGCGCGGCGGCCGCCGCCGTCTACGGTCGGATCGGCGCCAACACCGTCGAGTTCGGCACCGCGACCCAGTGGATGGCGACGATCCTCAACATCCTGACGGGCAACTTCGATCGCCCGGGCGGCGTGATGACGTCGTCGCCGATCGCCGCGCACATCGACGACGGCGAGCCGGGCGGCCGGGGCTACCGCGTCGGCCGCTGGAAGAGCCGCGTGAACGGACACCCCGAGATCAACGGCGAATTTCCGGCGGCGAGCCTGGCGGACGAGATGGAGACGCCCGGTCCGGGCCAGATCCGCGCGGCGCTCACGGTCGCGTCGAACCCGGTCCGCTCGTATCCGAACAGCGAACGGCTGGACCGCGCCTTCGCCGAGCTCGAGTTCTTTGTGGCCTTCGACATCTACGTGAACGAGACCACGCGCCACGCGGACGTCGTGCTGCCGGCGCCCTCGGCCCTCGAAGAGCCGACCTACGAGCTGACGTTCATGGTCAACGCGATCCGCAGCTTCGCGAAGTACGATGCGCCGGTCTTCGAGAACGAGGGGCCGGACGAAGCGGAGATCTTCGCGCGCCTCACCCTCGCTCTTCGGGGCGAGGGGCCGGACGCGGATCCTCAGGCGTTCCACGACGACCTGATCGACAAGGCGATCCGCAAGCTCGTCGACGTGCACGGGCTCGAACGCGAGACGATCGAGGCGGAACTCGCGGGGCGTTCGCCGATCGAGCAGCAGCTCGACCTCAAGCTGCGCGGCGGTTGGCAGGGCGATCTCTTCGGCGCGCGGCCGGGCGGCGTCTCGCTGCGCAAGTTGGCGGAGCATCCGCACGGGATCGATCTCGGTCCGATGGTCGAGCGGTTCCCGGCGCGGCTGCGGACCGAGAGCGCGAAGTTCGATCTGGCGGCGCCCCATCTCGTCGAGGACTGGGCGCGGGTCCGGGCCCGGCTCGACTCGGGGCCCGCCGACGGGCTCCTGCTGATCGGTCGCCGCCACCTGCGCTCCAACAACTCGTGGATGCACAACGTGCCGAGCCTCGTGTCGGGCAAGTCCCGCTGCACGCTGCTCATGCACCCGGAGGACGCGCGGGTCCGCGGACTCGACAGCGGGAGCCGGACGGAGATCCGTTCGAAGGCGGGCGCGCTCACGGTCGAGGTCGAAGTCAGTGAAGCCATGATGAAGGGCGTCGTGTCGCTGCCCCACGGCTGGGGGCATGGGACGCCGGGCTCGCGCATGTCGATCGCGGCGGCGAACGCGGGCGTGCCCAGCAACGTGCTGACCGACGACCGCGTGATCGACACGGCGAGCGGCAACGGCGTCCTGAACGGCATCCCGGTCGAGGTCGCCGCCGCCTGAGGCGGGGCGCGGCGCGGCGGCCACGACGACGGGTCGCGGCGGAAGCCACGAGGGCTGCGTGGCCCCGCGGCCGTGCCTCCGGTCACCGGGGCGGTATCAGAGGTCGAGGGCGGCCCGGAAACCCTGGTGGATGGCGCCCTCGATGTAGCCCACGCCTTCGACGTCGCCGATCGGAACGACGGGAACGCCGCTCGCGCGGAGCGCTTCGAGGGGGTCCGGGTTCGCGGCCAGGCCCTCGGCGATCACGACCGTGTCCGCCGCCACCAGCGTCTCGGCGGGCGCCTCGTCCTCGGTCTCGGACTTCCGTCGGACGCGCACGCTCTCGGGCGTGATCTCGAGGGGCTCCGCGTCGGTCACGAGCTCGACGCCCGCTTCGCGCAGATCGTGGAGGACGCGCCAGCGCCGCGGGTGGGCCATCTCGAGGGCGATCACCGGTCCTCGCTCGATGACGGTGACCTGGCGGCCGCGCTCCGCGAGGAACTCGGCGAGCTCGGCGCCGACGAGGCCGCCGCCCACGATCGCGACACGCCGGCCCATGGGCATGAAGAGCCGGGACGCCGCGCGGAGCCGCTTCGGGCTCGTGGTGATCCCGAGCGTGCGGCCGATCGAGATGGCGAGCCGCGCGTAGAGCGGCAGACCGAGCCGCTTCGTGGTCGCGGGGTCTCCGGCGAGCACGAGCCTGAGGTCGTCGCCGTCCCAGACGTGGGGCAGGGCGGCCCCCGGGATCCTGCTCGCCTCGCGGCGCGCGCCGAGGCCCGCGAGGACGACGTCGGGCGCGAGGGCTCGGATCGTCTCGGCGGTCGCGGGCGTCGCCCGTCGGACCTCGACGTCGGACGCGGCGAGGCGCGCCTCCATCCAGTCGAGCAGCCGTTCGTTCGGCTCGTAGGGCAGCGCGGCGAAGCGGAGCGTCCCGCCGAGTTCCGCCTCCTTCTCGAAGAGCGTCACGCGATGGCCGCGCTCGGCCGCCGTGCAGGCCGCCTCGATTCCAGCGGGACCGCTGCCGACCACGACCACGCGTTTCGGCGTGGCGGACGGTTCGCGCAGGAGCGGGGCGAGCGCGGTCTCCTCGGCGAGCACCGGATTGACCGCGCACTTCACGCGCCGGTCGAAGAAGGGCTGCGCGACGCACACGTAGCAGTAGATGCAGGGGCGGATCTCGGCGCGCCGATTCTCGGCCAGCTTCCGCACGAGCTCGGGCTCGGCCAGCAACGGCCGCCCCATCGCCACGAGATCGACCTCGCCGTCGCGGATCGCCTGCTCGCCGCGGTCGACGGAGATCCGGCCGGCGGTGATCACGGGGACGTCGACGGCGCGTTTGATCGCCGACGCGAAACCGAGGAAGCCGCCCTCGAAATGGGTGATCGGGCCGTGGGTGAAGCCCGCGCCCATCGGGTCTGAGTAGGCGCTCACGTGGATCGCGTCGGCACCCGCCTCCTGAGCGAGGCGCGCGGTCTTCGCGGCTTCTTCGACGACGATGCCGTTCTCGACGCCGATCTCCTTCGCGTCGAGGCGACACCAGATCGGCAGGTCGCCCCCCGTCCGTTCCTTGCACGCCCGGATCACCTCACAGAGCAGGCGCGATCGACCCTCGACGTCGCCGCCGTATTCGTCCTCGCGGAAATTCCAGGCGGGGGAATGGAACTCGGAGAAGATGTAGCCGTGGGCCGCGTGGATCTCGACCGCGTCGAACCCCGCGCGCTTCGCCCGCGCTGCCGCGTCCGAGAACGCTTCGACGAGCCACGCGATGTCCTCGTGGTCGGCTTCCTTGACGGTGGGCTTGCCGCCGCCAGCGGCCTTGGCCATGTCCATCATCTCGTTCATGGAGAGATCGAGGGGGCCGCTCGGGCGCTTCGACTTGCGCGGCTTCGAGGGCATCAGGATCTCGCGCCCCTCGATCGTGTCGAGGCGGCCGACCTTGCCGTGGTGGGCGAGCTGGATGGCGATCTTGCCGCCGGCCGCATGCACGGCCTCGGTCAGCGCCGTGAGTCCCGGCAGGTACTTGTCGTCGGAGACGGCGATCTCGTGCGCGGAGTTCGCGCCGTGCGGGTAGGCCGCGCTCGTGTTCTCGGAGATGATCAGGCCGACGCCGCCGCGCGCGCGCTCCACGTAGTAGTCGATGGTCGGCTGGCGGACGACGCCGTCCGCTTCGACGAGCTCGACGCCCATGGGCGCCATCACGACGCGATTGGGGAGTTCCATGGAGCCGATCCGGGTCGGCGACAGGAGGTGGGGGAAGGACATGGGTGTCTCCTTGGCCCACGAAAGGTAGCGAGGTCGCGGCGGCTTTCCGGGGTCGGCAAGCCGATCGGCCCCGCTCCGTCGGCGCTTCGGGAACCCGGAACGCGGCAGGCGGAGCGCCTCGGCGAGGCTCACGATCGCGGGCATGCAATCGACGGTTGCACCGGGCGCGGCCGACGTCCGCCCGCGCGTTCCGTCGCCGCTCGGACGATCACGCCGTCGCCGCTCAGGTGATCACGCTCTCGCCGCTCAGGTGATCACGCCCTCGCCGCGCAGCGCGTCGAGCTCCTCGGCGTCCATCTCGAGATCGCCTTCCAGGATCTCGGTCGTGTGCTCGCCGATCAGGGGCCACTTGTCGATCGGCCCCTCCGGGCTCGCCGAGAACTTGATCGGGTTGCCGTGGACGCGGACGGGCGCGTCGCGCCCTTCGACCGGAACTTCACAGATCATGTCGTGGGACTCGACGTGCGGGTCGTCGAGCAGGTCGTGCCCCTCGTAGGATGGCCCGGCGACGACGCCCGACTCGGCGAGGATCCGCGACGCCTCGAGCTTGGTCTTGTCCGCGGCCCAGGCTTCGACCGCCGGACGGATGACGGGCTCGATGTTCTCGCTCCACCCCTGTCGGGTCGCGAAGCGCGGGTCGGACTTCCACTCGGGGCAGCCGATCAGGTCGGCGAGCGCTTCGAACTGATGCTCGCGTCCGACCTGCAGGACGAACATCCCGTCGCGCGCGTCGAAGCACTGGAGGATGCCGGGCCACGCCTTGAGGCTCTGGTCGTGGATCCCGATCGAAGGACCGAAGGCGACCATGTCCATGATCGAGATCATCGCGTCCATCATGGCGACGTCGACCTTCTGTCCGCACCCGGTCTGATTGCGCTGATGCAGCGCGGCGAGCAGGCCCACCATCGCGAAGAGGCCGGAGCCGATGTCGCCGATCGCGCCCGCGACACCGATGTTGGGCCGTCGCCCTTCTTCGGGGCGGAACGAGTAGAAGCCGCTCATCGCCTCCGGCACGCAGGCATAGGCCGGCCAGCTCCCGTAGGGCTTCTCGCGTAGCGATCCGAAGCCCGAGACGGCGACGTAGACGACACCCGGATGGATCTCCGCGAGCGTTTCGTAGCCGAGGCCGAGGCGCTCCATGGTGCCGGGCTTGAAGTTCTCGACCACGACGTCGTAGGCGGGCACCAGCTTCTTGAAGAGCGCGGCGCCCTTCGGGTTCTTCAGGTCCAGTCCGAGGCTGCGCTTCGCCAGGTTGTTGCGCAGGAAGGTCGCGCCCTGTTCCGAGCCGTCCACGTCGGTGATCGAGGGAAGGCTGCTGCGCCCCGATTCGCCCCGGGTCGGGTGCTCGACCTTCACGACGTCCGCGCCCATGCGGGCGAGCAGCTGGGTGCCGAAGGGCATCGCCTGCATCTGCTCGACCGCGAGGATGCGGACGCCTTCGAGGGGCAATCCGTTCGATTCGCTCATGCCGTTCGTCCTACTCCGCGTCCGCGATCCGGATCAGCTGCTTGCCGAGGTTCTTGCCCTGGAAGAGGCGGAGGAAGGTCTTCGGCGTGTTCTCGAAGCCCTCCTGGATGTCCTCCTCGACCACGACCTCGCCGCTCGCGCTCCACTGCGCGAGATCGGCGATCGCCTGGCCGGCGTTCGCGACGTGATCGAAGAGGATGAAGCCCTTGACCGAGAGACGCTTGATCACGATCTGCATGATGTTGCTCGGGCCGGGTGGCGGCGTCTCTTCGTTGTAGCCCGAGATCCCGCCGCACATCGTGATCCGCCCCCGCTCCGCCATCGCGAGCAGCGCCGCGTCGAGGATGTCACCGCCCACGTTGTCGAAGTAGAGGTCGACGCCGTTCGGGAACTCCTCGCGCATCCGCTTCAGCACGTCCTCGTTCTTGTAGTCGATGGCCGCGTCGAGCTTCGCCTGCTCGACGAGCCAGCGACACTTGTCCGGTCCGCCGGCGATGCCCACGACCTTGCCCGCACCTCGGATTCGCGCGATCTGGGCGGCGACGGAGCCGGTCGCGCCCGCCGCGCCCGAGACGAGGACCTGGTCGCCCTGGGCGACGGGATGGATGTCGTGGATCCCGAAGTAGGCGGTCATGCCGGTCGCGCCGAGCACCGAGAGCATGCGCTGGGGCGGCACGCCGTCCGGGATGCGGGAGACGCCGCCGAAGGGCCCCGGGGTGCCGTCCGTCAGGTAGTACTCCTGCCAGCCGAACATGCCGGAGACGAGCTGCCCCTTCTCGAAGTCGGGGTGCTTCGACTCGATGACCTGGCCGACGGTCCCGGCGCGCATGACTTCGCCGAGCTGGACGGGCGGGATGTAGCTCTCGACGTCGTCGATCCAACCGCGCTGGGCCGGCTCGAAGGCCAGGAAGAGGTTGCGGACGAGCAGCTCGCCGTCGCCCACTCCGGGGATCTCTTCGCTCGCGAGCTCGAAGTCGGTTTCCTTCACCATCCCGACGGGTCGGGCGGCCAGGCGCCACTGGCGGTTCGTGTAGGCCATGTCTCTTCTGATTCCTTGGTTGGGTGGAAAACGGAGTCGTGACGTCGCGATCGGTCCGCGCCTAACGCGCGAGGCCGAGCTCGGCGAGGATCTCGTCAGTGTGCTCGCCCAGGGTCGGTGCGGGGCGCTCGAGCGTCGTCGGCGTCTTCTCGAAGCGCGCGGCGGCCCGGGCCTGGCGGATCCGGCCAGCGACCGGATGGTCCGTCTCGACGACGACGCCGGTCGCTTCGACCTGGGGATGGCGGATGATCTCGGAGAGCGGGAGGATCGGCGCGCAGGGCACCTGCTCCGCGTCGAGGCGCTCGAGCCACTCCTCGGTCGTGCGCGTGACCAGCACGTCCGCGGTCTGGTCGAGCCGCTCCTTCGCATAGGCGACGCGGCCGCCGGCCGTCTTGAAGCGATCGTCGTCGAGCCACTCGGGATGGTCGAGGGCGCGGGTCAGGCCCTCCCACTCCGAGTCGGAGACCGCGCCCGCCGTCATGTAGCCGTCCTTGGTCTCGAAGACGAGGTCCTGGGCGAGCGCGTTGCGCGGCACGTCGGCCTCGCTCCCGACGAAGGTGTGTCCCGCGTAGCCCTCGGGCCAGGCGAGGGCGATCATGGCGTCGAGCATCGAGAGCCTGACGTGCTGTCCCTCGCCGCTCCGCTCGCGCGCCAGGAGCGCGGCGGTGATCGCCTGCGCCGCGGTCATGGCCGTCACCTTGTCGGGGATCACGACGCGCATCATCTTCGGGCGTCCGACGCCGCGGTCACCCTGGATCGTCGCGAGGCCCGAGAGGGCCTGGATCACCGGGTCGTAGACGCGCTTGCCCGCGTAGGGGCCGCGCTCGCCGAAGCCGGAGATCGAGACGTAGATCAGATCGGGACGGATCGCCTTCAGATCGTCGAACCCGATCCCCATGCGATCGACGACGCCGGGTCGGAAGTTCTGGACGACGACGTCGGCGGTCGAGACGAGCTTCTCGAAGGCGGCTCTGCCCGCGTCCTGCTTCAGGTCGAGCACGATCGAGCGCTTGTTGCGGTTGATGGTGGCGAAGCTGGCGGTGATCCCGTCTCGCGGGGCGCCGAGTCGCCGCACCAGGTCGCCCACGCCGGGCGACTCGACCTTGATCACGTCGGCGCCCTGGTCGCCGAGCAGACAGGTGGCCATCGGACCCGACAGCATCGTCGTCAGGTCGACGATCCGGTAGCCGGCGAGGGGGCCGCGAGCGCGCGCGTCGGACATGGGGGCCTCCGAATCCGGCGGGGACCGGAATAGCAGGCTCCGGAAGCTAGCAGCCGCGAGACGCGGGGGTCGCGTCGCGCGCGGGGGATTCGGGTATCCTCGGAGCATGTCGTCCTCCCCCTCCGACTCTTCGTCCGACGCCACCGTGAAGCCGCCGCTGCCCGATGGGATCGTGGCCTTCGTGAAGCGCGACTGTCCGACCTGCGAGCTGGTCGCGCCCGTCCTCGCGTCCCTCGCGAAGGACGCACCGCTCACCGTCTACACCCAGGACGATCCCGCCTTCCCGGACGGAGTCGCCCGTGTCGACGACACCGACCTCGCCGTGTCGTGGCATCACGAGATCGAGGCCGTGCCGACGATCCTGCGCGTCGAAGGCGGGCAGGAAGTCGAGCGGGCGCTCGGCTGGCATCGGGGCGAGTGGGAAGCGCTCGCGCGCGTCCCGGACCTCGGCCCGGGGCTGCCCGAGCTGCGGCCCGGATGCGGATCGCTCTCCGTCGACCCGTCCCGCGCACCCGAGCTCGCGATCCGCTTCAGCGGTTCGACGCTCAAGGCCCGGCGCGTCGAGATCGCCGAGCTCGAGGACGAGCAGGAGGCCTTCTTCGATCGCGGCTGGACCGACGGCTTGCCGATCGTGCCGCCGACCGAGGCGCGGGTCCTGCGGATGCTCGAGGGCACCACGCGTGCGCCGGACGAGGTCGTCGCGACCGTCCCTCCCGACCTGGCGCCCTGCACGGTCGAGAAGGTCGCGATCAACGCCGTGATGGCGGGCTGCAAGCCCGAGTACCTGCCGGTCGTGATCGCGGCGGTCGAAGCAGCGTGCACCGACGTGTTCAACATTCACGGCCTGCTCGCGACGACCATGTCGGCGGGGCCCGTGCTCGTGGTGAACGGCCCGATCCGCAACGCGATCGGCATGAACGCCGGCAAGAACGTCTTCGGTCAGGGGAACCGCGCGAACAGCACGATCGGTCGCGCGCTCCAGCTCGTGATCCGGAACGTCGGTGGCGGGCGACCCGGAGAGGTCGACCGCGCCACCCTCGGCAACCCGGGCAAGGTCGGCTTCTGCTTCCCCGAGGACGAGGAAGGGTCGCCCTTCGAACCGCTGAACACGATGTTCGGCTTCGAGGCCGGCACGAACACCGTCACGCTCTTCCCGGGCGAGGGGCCGCGCACGATCGTCGATCAGATCGCGCGGGATCCCGAGTCGCTCTGCCACGTCTTCGCGGATGCCCTGCGGCACATGCTGACGCCGAAGATGGTGCTCGCCTTCGACGTGATCCTGGTCGTCTCGCCGGAGCACTCGCGCATCTTCCGCGAGGCCGGCTGGACGCGCGAGGATCTCCTGAAGCGCCTCCACGAGCTGACGCTCCTCGACGGCGACGACCTCGTGCGCGGCGCGAACGGGATCGCCGAGGGGCTGCCCGATTCGGTCCGGGGCAACCAGGTCCCGAAGTTCCGGCCGGACGGGATCCGCCTCGTCCATGCGGGTGGCGGCGCGGGGCTCTTCTCCGCGATCATCCCCGGCTGGGCGAACGGCGAAATGGGCAGCGCCCCCGTCTGCAAGGCCATCACGTCCTGAGCGGCCCCGCCGCGTGTGCAAGGAGATCCCGTCATGACGACCGTGCTTCTCGACCCTTCGAGCGAAACCGTCCCGGCCGAGCGCGTGCGCGCCGACCGACTGGAGGCGCTGACCGGCAAGACGATCGGCCTGCTCGACATCCGCAAGGCGCGCGGCGACGTCTTCCTCGATCAGCTCGAGGAACGGCTGACCGAACGCGGCGCTTCCGTCCTCCGCTACGCGAAGCCGACCTTCACGAAGCCGGCGCCGATCGATCTGCGGCACGAGATCGCCACCCAGTGCGACGCGGTGGTCGAAGCGCTCGCGGATTGAGGCAGCTGCACGTCGTGCAGTGTGCACGACACGGTGGACCTGGAGGATCGCGGCGTTCCCTCCGTCTTCGTCTCGACCGTCGAGTTCGTCGACGGCGCCGACGCGCAGGCCAAGGCGCTCGGGACGCTTCCGAGCGCGGTCTACGTCGAGCATCCGATCCAGGATCGGACGGACGACGAGATGCGCGTGATCGCCGACAAGGCGGTCGACGAGGTGATCTCGCGGATCGTCGGGGCTTAGGCGCTCAGGCGCGCTTCGCGCGCCCGGCGTCGGGACGAATCAGCCGACGAGCTCGAAGCCCGCGTCCAGGTAATCCTGGAGGTGGGCGAGCTGACGCTCGCGCTCGGGGCCGCGCTCGACGTGGTTCGGGGACGTGAGCTGCACGTGCCTCTCGCCGTCGGTCAGGCAGATCGCGCGCGGACCCTTCAGGCGGGCACGTTCGTCGCGGGTGAGTCCCGTGCGGTCCCAGGGGTCGAGGGGTGAGTCGTCGATCTC
>JBCCZJ010000032.1:0-20013 GCA_039187915.1 Myxococcota bacterium | reverse complement strand
GCGTCCGCCTTCCGGCGCTTCGTCCGCTACGGCGAGACCTAGGGAGCCTCTGCACACGCCGCCGTGCCCAGGTCGGGTCGGGTCGGGTCGGGTCGGGTCGGGTCGGGAGGGGGTACCGTGCTCGACTCTACGGCGATCGGTCCCGACTCGAAGCTTCATCCCGGCATGCCACGGGTTGCCCGTCTTCGTCGGCTTCGTCTCCGGGTCGCGACGCTTCGTCTCGTTCTTCGTCGAGCTCGGGGCCGAGAGGATCGTCGCGTCCACGATCTTCCCCGATCGAATCGCCACCCGCTCGAGCCTGCCGTCAGCCGAGACGGGACCGGACGTACTGCTCGAGCGCCTGGCGATTCGATCCGGCCAGGGCGGTGAACTCGACGCCGAAGTGGCAGGTCTCCGCGTCGGTCTCGGTGACGTGCTTGATCACGCCCATCGCGAGGAAGGGCTTGCGGCTCGGCAGCGTGATCACCAGCTCGACCTCCTCGGCGAGGTCGAAGCCCTCGAAGCCGTGCGGCACGAAGATCCCGAGCCCGGTCGTGCTGACGTTGCGCGCCCGGAGCACGTCGAGGGTGCCGCGGCCCATGACCTGCACCTCGACCGGCGCCATGCGGAGCGGCACGACCCGCTGCTTGCGCCACGTCTCCTCGTTCCTGGTCGCGAGCCAACCCATGCGGGGCGTATCGGAGCGCGGCAGGGAGCGCTTGAATCGCCGGAGGGGTGGGGCCTTTCCCCGAGAAGCCGCGGAACGGCCGCGCGGGTATCCTGGGCTCGCCCCCCTCGTCCCGCTCCGCGCCCGCGCGGCGCGAGCGGATCGATCCACGAGGCCCCCGCTGGCTCCCGCGAAGCGCTCCCGACGACGACGCGGCCGCTCCCGACGCCGCAAGACGCGCTGGCTGCCGAAGCGAGGGGGCAGGATGCGCGCGGGGCTCCTCCGCGCGCTGCGGACGATCGGGCTCGCCGCCCTGCCCTTCGTCCTGCTCGTCCGCGGCGCGGTCACGGCCCATGCCTGGTTCGACGCGCCGGGCTGGGTGGCCGTCGCCGTCGGCGCCGGGCTCGCCGCCGCCTGCCTGACCGTCCTCGCGAACCGCGCGACCCGGCGGTTGACCGGGCGCGACCGCCGCCGGAAGATCGCGCTCGTGCTGGCCTTGCCGCTGGTCGTCGCCTTCTCCGTCTACTCCCTGGGCTGGCTCTCGCACGCGAACGCCAAGACCCCCGAGATCCGGCATCGGTGGCAGGAGCTCCATCCGGCGCTCCGGCTCGCGGTCGGCACCGCGCGCCTCGCGGACGCCGACGTCGTCGTCACCGACATCGGTCGGAGGAGAGCCGACTACGTTCGCATGGGCCTCCGCCCGCTCGAGCGCTCCCGCCACTACGTGCAGGACGACGGCTGGGTCCACGCGGTCGATCTACGCACGCGGGGCCGCGGCGTCGTCCGCAACGCCCTCGCGCGCGTCTGGTTCGCGGCGATGGGCTTCGACACGCTCAGGCACACCGGCAGCGCCGACCACCTCCACGTCGCCCTGCCCTGAGACCGACGGGGGCGACCCGCGAAGGCTGCGCGATGCCCGCCTCACCGGCGCGTCCGAAGGCTACCCTCGACCCGTGATCGCCCACGACCCCCGACGCCAGGACGAGGTCCCGACCGCGACGACCGCGCGCGCCTGCGCCTGCACGGGCGTCCGCTGGTGTGCGGCGTGCGTCGACCCCGAGACGCGGCGCCAGAAGGGACAGCGCGCGCCGCTGCCGCTGCCCCCGCTCCTCGCCGACGGCGACTTCACGCCGGACGGCCGGGGCGTCCACGCCTTCGACGCGGAGACGCAGTCCGTCCCGACCCTGGCCGGCTTCGACGGCGTGCGCGTGCTGCCCGACTTCCTGTCCCTGGAGGAGGCTCGGGCCCTCGAAGCCCGGCTCGAGACCGAACGCTTCGTCCCGTCCCAGAGCGGCCGCGAGAAGCTCCACTTCGGTCCGCGCGTGAACTTCAACCGCGGACGCGTGAACGCCGCCCGCTTCGAGGGACTGCCCGCGTGGGCGCCCCCGATCGAAGCGCGTCTGCGCAACCGCGCCACGCGGTCGTTCCCACGCGCGGATCCCGTCCACGCCGCGCTGGCCGCCTACGCCATGACCGACGTCTTCGTGCTCCGCTACGCCCCGACGCGCGCGTCGAACCTCGACTTCCATCTGGACGACGTCCTCGCGTACGGCGCGCTGATCCTCGATCTCTCCCTCGGATCCGATTCGACCCTCACGCTCTATCGTGGGCGACCGGACGGCGAGGTCGAGGATCCGGACGACGTCGTACCGGCCTGCGTGCGGGTGCCGATGCCGGCGCGCTCGCTCGCGCTGCTCTTCGGCCCTGCCCGCTACGACTGGGAGCACGCGCTCCTGGTTCCCGACCTCCCTCGGCCGCGCACGAGCCTGACCTTCCGGACCGTGAGTCCCGCGCTCGCCGCCACGCCCGAGGGCCGCGACGTCCTCGAGCGCGCCCGGCGGATCCTCCCGGGACCGCCGCCTCCGTTCGCTCCCTGACGGCGCGCTCCTGCGCTGCGCCCGGCGCGGGTCCGCGCCTGTCCCCCGGCGAGCGCCAGCGCGCGTTCGCGTGGCGCCTCGGCGCGGGTCCTCAGCGGACGTCGGCGAGCGTCGCCGGGTCGACGCCCAGCGGGCCGAAGACCTCTTCGTCGTGCTCCCCGAGCGCCGGCGCGCGGCGGGCGATGCGCCACGGGCTCGCCGGCAGCTTGTAGGGGGCGCCGGGATAGCGGACCGGCTCGGCCCGCTCCGGGTGATCGACCTCGACCTGGTAGCCACGCGCCACGAAGTGCGGGTTCTCGTACGCCTCTTCGGGGGAGAGGATCGCGCCGACGGTCAGATCGATCTTCTGCGCGCCCTCGAAGAAGTCCTCCGCCGTCGAGTTCTCGGCCAGCAGCTGCAGCGCATCGCGCGCCGCCGCGAAGGCCGCGGTCACCTCGTCGTCGACGCCGATGTCCGCGAAGCCGATCGACTCGCGGTGCCGCGCCATTTCGAGGAAGATCGCCTCGGGCAGCCGCTCCGCCAGCCCTGCCTCGACGAGCCAGTCGTAGAGGGCGCCGAACCCGGCCGGCGTCCGCGGCGGCATGCCGGTCGTCGCATGACGACCGTCCTTGCACTGGATCTGGACGGGCATGGTCATCATCGGCATGGCGTGACGCCCCGTCTGCCGGATCACCGTCTGCCCCTCGATCAGGTAGAAGTACGACGCCATCTCCGTCGTGACGTTGGCGGCGGCGTGCATGCTCAGATCGACGAACTGCCCCTCCCCGGTCACCCCGTGGTGGAAGATCGCGGTCAGCGCCGACATGACCGCGTAGTGGCTGGCCGTCTGATAGCCCTGATTGCCGCCGCCCCGGATCGGCGGGATCGTGTGGTCGTCGTATCCACAGCTCCAGGCGGGACCGCCGCCGGCGATGACCGTGAGGTCCGTCGCCGGCTCGTCCTTCCGGCTCGTCTCGCGACCGAAGGGCGTGACCGAGACGTGGATCAGGTCCGGCTTCGCGGCGACAAGATCCGCGTAGTCGAGCCCGAGCGCCGCGAGACGCCCCGGCGCCTCGGATTCGATCAGGACGTCGGCGCTCGCGACGAGGGCGAGGAAGGCTTTTCGGGCAGCCGTCGTCTCGAGGTCGAGCACGACGCTTCGCTTGCTCGTGTTGTAGTGCCAGAAGTAGAGGCTCTCGCCGCCCTCTTCGTCGTCGGCGAAGGGCGCGTAGCCGCGACTCGCTTCGCCGCCCGGCGCCTCGACGAGGATCACGTCGGCGCCCATGTCGCCCATCAGCTTGCCGGCCCAGGCGATCCGTTCACTGGCGAGCTCGACGACCCGCGTGCCTGCGAGCGCGCTCATACGATGCCCTCCTCGTGCAGCCGCGCGATTTCGTCGGCGTCGTACCCGAGCAGCGACGAGAGCACCTCGTCCGTGTGCTGCCCGACGCAGGGTCCACCCCGCTCGATCTTCCAGTCCGTCTTCGAGAAGTGGGCGGGCAGTCCGTCGACCCGGACGCGACCCATCTTCGCGTGCTCGACCTCGGGCCAGAGCGCGAACTCACTCGTTCCGGGGTCCTGCTCGATGCGCTCGGCGGGCTTCTGCACCGCCGCCGAGGGCACGCCCTCCCCGATCACGCTGCGCTGGACGTCGAATTTGTCGCGCGTCCGCGTCCAGGCCGTGATCTTCTCGTCGAGCTCGTCCTCGGCCGCGAGCCTGCCGGCCAGCGTTCGCCAGCGCTCCTCCTTGGCCCAGGGCTCGCCGATCACGTCGGTGAGCACGGCCCAGTCCGCGTCGCCGCGACACGCGATCGAGACCCAGTCGTCTTCCCCGGCGCAAGCGTAGATCCCGTGCGGCGCCATCGGCGGCGAATCGGAGCGGTTGCCGTTGGGACTGCCCTCGCGGCGACTCGGACGGCCGTTCACCGTCCAGTCGAGGATCGCCGGGCCGTTCAGCGAGAGACCGGCGTCGGTGCAGGAGAGATCGACCCACTGCCCCTCGCCCGTCCGCTGTTTGTGGATCAGCGCGAAGAGGATCGCGAGGGCCATGTACATCCCGCCCGTGTGATCCATGTACGAGTATCCCCAGCCCGCGGGCTCGCGACCGGGCATGCCGGAGGTGAAGGTCAGACCGCTCATCGCCTGTACGATCGGGCCCCAGGTCTTGTAGGCCGCGTAGGGTCCTTCGTGCCCGAAGCCACAGTTCGAGACGTAGATCAGGTCCTCGCGAATCTCGCGCAGGCGATCCCAGCCGAAGCCCCACTTGGCGAGCACGCCCGCGGCGTAGTTCTCGGACACGACGTCGGACTTCGCGATGATCTCGGTCAGGATCTCCTTGCCGCGCTCGGTGCGCAGGTTGAGGGTGATCCCGCGCTTCTCCACGTTGTGGTTGTTGTAGCCGCCACCGAAGTCCGGACCGCGCCGATCGTCGACGAAGGGCGGCATGTTTCGCAGCACGTCCCACATGCCCTGGTTGACGGGATCCTCGATCCGGATCACCTCGGCGCCGAAGGCGGCGAGCCACTTCGTGGCGCCCGCGCCGGCGAGCTGCCCGGTGAAGTCGCAGATCCGCACGGTCCCGAGGGCGGTCCCGTTCGGCGCGACGTGCCCGCTCCGGGTCGGCGGCGGATCGTGCTGGGTCATGGCGATTCCTTCTCACTCCGCACGCGTGCGCGGTCGATCGATCGAAGCGGCGCCCGTCCGGATCGACCAGAAGGGCCCGGACGCGTGCGATGTCTCATACTCTCCGTCAAGCGCGGCGGCTTCGCCACCGACCCGCGCCGCCCCCTCCCCCGCGAAGAGCCGCGCGAGCGCGCGCGACGACAGGAGAACGCATGCCGGGACCGCTCCTCGAAGGCCGCGTCGCGATCGTGACGGGGGCCGCCTCCGGGATCGGCCGCGCGAGCGCGATCCGACTCGCGCGCGAGGGCGCTCGCGTAGCGATCGGCGACATCGACGAGGCGGGTGCTTCGTCGGTCGTCGACGAGATCCTGGCCGCCGGCGGCACCGCCTTCGCCCGGCATACCGACGTCGCGGACGAAGCGGCCTTCGCGGCGCTGATCGAGGCGACCCTCCTTCGCTTCGACCGGCTCGACGTGCTCCACAACAACGCCGCCGCGCTCGGTCACGCGCAGGTCGGCGAGGACGAGGTCGTCGAGACGCTGGACGTCGAGGTCTGGGACCGGACCATGGCGATCAACACGCGCAGCGTGATGATCGGCTGCAAGCACGCGATCCCCCGGATGCTCGAGACCGGCGGCGGCTCGATCGTGAACACCTCTTCGGGGGCCGCGATCCTCGGCGGCCTGACCGGCACGGCATACGCCGTCTCGAAGGCTGCGGTCAACGCGCTCACCCAGTACGTCGCGACGCAATACGGCAAGCGCGGGATCCGCTGCAACGCGATCCTCCCCGGCCTGATCATGACGCCGGCGGTCGAGGTCGGACTGACGCCCCCGGTCGTCGACATGATCCTCGACCACCACATGACGCCCGAGGCCGGGCGTCCGGAGGACATCGCCGCCATGGTGGCCTTCCTCGCCTCCGACGAGGCGCGCTACGTGACCGGCCAGCTGATCCGGGTCGACGGCGGCATCACGAGCCACGCCCCCACCTACGCAGATCTGCGTCGCATGGCGGGCGCAACGCGCTAGGCGCTCGCGCCCCACCGCCCCCGCCACCCCGACGAGCCCCACCCCCCACAGGCCCCGCCGGGCGCCGGTTGCCGCCCCGCCCCCGCCTCGGGCAGAATGGGCAAGCCCGCGCCCTCCGCTCGCGGGACGGAGACCCCCACCCCATGGCTCAGTGGCACTACGACCGGCTGTCCGCGCAGGACAACTCCTTCCTCCTCTGGGAGAAGACCGGCAACGTCCGGATGCACGTCGCCTCGACGAACATCCTCGACATCGGCGCGCTCCGGACCGGTTCCGGCGGCGTCGACATCGACCTGGTGCGGCGCGCGACCGAGAGCTTCCTCCACCTCGTCCCACGCTACCGCCAGCGGATCTACCAGATCCCGGGCTTCGACCACGCCGTCTGGGTCGACGATCCGCGCTTCGACCTCGAGTACCACGTCCGCCACACCGCGCTTCCCAAGCCCGGTACCGTCGCCCAGCTCAAGGATCTCGTCTCCCGCGTCCAGGCCCAGCCCCTCGACCGCAATCGACCGCTCTGGGAGACCTGGATCGTCGAAGGACTCGAAGGCGGCGATCAGTTCGCGATGATCACGAAGATCCACCACTGCATGATCGACGGCGCCTCCGGCGTCGACCTCGCGAACATCCAGTTCTCGACGGACGCCGAGCCCAGGCCGATCGAGCCGCCGGTCCCCTTCCAGCCTCGGCCGGCCCCCCGCCGCCTCGAGCTCTTCCTCGACGAAGCGCGCCGCACCGCGGGCATCCCGCTCGAGATCCTCCGGGACTTCCAGACCTTCGTCGCGGAGACCGACGACCTTCGTGAGGACGTGAGTACGCGCGTGACCGCGCTGACCCGCCTCTTCGGGATGGGCATGAATGCGGATGACACCCCGATCAACGGGCGCCTCGGGCCCCATCGACGATTCGAATGGGTCTCCTGCCGGCTCGACGATCTGAAGGCGATCCGGAAGGGCCTCGGCTGCTCGATCAACGACGTGGTGCTCACGATCGTGACCGGCGCGGTGCGCGCCTACTTGCGCGGCAAGGGCGTCGACCTGACCTCCACCGAGTTCAAGGTCTCGACGCCGGTCTCCGTCCGCAAGGAAGAAGAGCGCGGCGAGCTCGGCAACAAGGTCTCGTCCTGGATCATCCCGCTCCCGCTCGCCGAGCCCGACCCGCGCCGGCAGCTCGAGACGATCCACGAGCTGACCGAGGAACTCAAGCAGACGAACCAGGCCATCGGCGTCCAGATGATGAACCAGGTGCAGGAGTGGACGCCCTCGGTCCTCCTCTCGCTCGGCGCGCAGGCCATGTCGGGCCCGATCAACACGATCGTGACGAACGTGCCCGGGCCGCAGATGCCGCTGTACTTTCACGGCGCCCGCGTTCGCGCGATCTATCCCGCCGTGCCGCTCATGCAGGGCATGGGACTCGGGATCGCGCTCACCAGCTACGCGGGCACGATGGGCATCGGCTTCAACTGCGACCCGGACATCGTCTCGGACGTGGAGCTCTTCATCGCCCGCTTCCGGCAGTCCTTCGAGAACGTCGCCGCCGCCGCGAAAGTGGAGGTCGGACCGATGAGCGAGGACGTGAACGAGATCTACGCGGAGCTCGGCGACTGAGTCGCGGAGGAAACGGAGCGGCGGCGGCGCCCCGGCGCGGCATCGGCAACCCGCGCGCAACGGATCCGCGAGACTCAAGCCGAGCCGTTTCGAGTCCGATCCAGGGGGGCGCGCTGTCGCGCTTCGACCCTCGAGACGCCCCCGATGACCTTCGTCGTTCCGCTGCTGATCTTCGCCCTGCTGGCCGCCCCCGCGGTTCGCCTGCTGGTGCTGGCCGCGCGGACCCGGCAGGCACCGGAAGTCTGGGGCGGTCTCTACTTCCTGGGCACCTCGATCGGCATCCCGCTGCGCGTCCTCGGCCACGCGCTGGCGCCGACGGATCCCGGTATGGCGCTCACGTGCAACGCCGTCGGCCATGTCTTCTTCGCCGCCGCGGTCTGCGCGCTCACGATGTTCACCTGGCGCGTGTTCCGTCCGGACGCGGCCTGGGCCCGCGGCCTCGCGCTCGGACTGCTCGCATCGATCGTGGCGGCGACCGTTCACCTCTTCACCACGGGCACCGTCAGCGCCGAGCGCTCGATCGGGATGCTCGCGACCAACGCGACCCGCCTGGCGCCGCTCCTCTGGGCCTTCGCCGAATCGCTGCGATACCGGCGCGCCATGCGCCGCCGCGCCGCCCTCGGACTGGCCGACCCGATCGTGACCAACCGCTTCCTGCTGTGGACGCTGTGGACCGGCGCGCTCGCGGCGCTGCCGGCGATGACGCTCTCGCTTCGCGTGCTCAAGCACGTGGGGGAAGCGCTCGGACTCTACGTCGGTGAGGACCTCTCCCAGGAGCCGCTCGTCGTTCTGGCCGTGCGCGTCGTCTTCCTCTTGACGGCGCCGATCGGGGCGGTGGCGCTCAGCCTGAGCTTCTTCCCCCCGGAGCGCTATCTCGCGGCCGTGCGCGCGCGCGCCGAAGCGGCGGACGAAGCGCCGGTCGGCGCCGAGCGCGGACTCGGGGCGTCCTGACGCAGCGTCGGCCGCCGCGCTCGCGGGCCGCGCCGCGCGACCGCTTCCCGCGCAGAACCGATCGTCGGACCACTCTCCGGCCGAGTCCGGTATCCTGCCGGAATCGCTTCCGGAGACCGTTCATGCGCCGATCCTCGTCCCTCCTCCTCGTGATCCTTCTCCCGTCCCTGACCGCCGGACTCGCCTGCCAGACGACGCCGCGGGCGGGCGAGTCGAAGGCGCCCCTCGAGACGACGACCGACGCCTATCAGGCCTACGAGCGCGGCGACTGCGACGAGATCGAGCGCAGCGCCCGGAACGCCGCCCTCGAGGACTGGCCCGCGACGGAAGCCCGATCGTCCTTCCTGCTCGTCGAGGGCTTCTGCGCCGAACGCGCGGACGACCTCGAGCGCGCGCGCAGGACCTACCGCCAGCTCCTCCGCGAAGCACCGCTCTCCTTCGCTTCGGACGACGCGCGGGAGCGCCTGCGCGTGATGCGGCTGCGCGAGAACGATCCCGAGTACGCCGAGTGGGTCGCAGGCGCGCGCGTCCGGGCGCTGCAGGGCAGCACCGACCGCACGCCGGTCGAACGCGCGCCGGCCAGCTACCCGCCCCTCGCGCAGGTCGCCCGGATCGGCGGCTACGCGATCGTCGAGTTCGGCGTCACCCCGCGCGGCGACACCGACGCGCCGGTGATCGTCGACTCGAATCCGCCGCTGCTCTTCGACGGCGTCGCCCTGCGCGCGGTCCGGGAGTGGCGCTACGCGTCGGACGCCGACGGCACGCAGAGCGAGCGCCAGGCGATCCGCCTCGTCTTCAAGCCGGAGGACGCCGAGCGGCCCGACCTCGAAGCGCCGGTCGAGCCGTCCGCGAACTAGCGGGACGCCGTCTCGAAGGCGTCCTCGAGCGCCGCGCGGAAGCGTTCGGCGCGGGAGGGCAGGCCCGCCGCGAGGAACCGGGCGCGCGCGTCGTCGACGGCCTTCTCGAAGCGCGGGCTCGGCCCGAAGCCACCGTCCAGGTTGTCGGCGCTCAGGTGGAAGACGAAGCCGCAGGCGTCGGAGAAGATCCATTCGAGCGCCTGCGGGCGCGCCTCGACGCGCTCGAACGCCGCCTGCTGATCCGCCGTCCGCCCGTCCGGCGCGTACCAGTAGCCGTAGTCTTCCTGCGTGCGGCGCTCGGCGCCGGCGAGGCACCAGTGGGCCACCTCGTGGAGCGCGCTCGCGAAGTAGTCCGCGCGATAGACGATGCGATGGGGCGCGGACTCGGGCCGCGAAGAAGCCACGTAGAGAGGCTCCTCGCCGCCGCCCTCGAGGACCGTCGCGTGGCGCTCGCGGAAGCAGTCGGAGAAGAGGCGCTCGAGGTCCGCGGACCGGTGTTCCATGCCCGCAGCTTGCCATAACGAGGCGCGATTCCCGACCGGCCCGGACCGATCCCGGGATGGATTCCCGGGCGCGCGCCGCGCATCCCCCGCCGAGCGCCGGCCCGGACCTCGCTTGCCCAAATAGAAAAGTCCCTTTAGTATTTCCTCTTCGGCCCTCGACGAGCGGGGCCGTCAGCGAGGCCGGCCGCGCGCCCGATGCCGAACGCCCGTCGATCGCACGACGCGCGATCCGGACGTCGACGTGCGTCATGCCGCCTCCCCCGGAAGGAAATCCCATGGCAGGCGTACTCGACGGTCTCCGCATCCTCGACCTCACCCGCGGCATCTCCGGGCCGATGGCGACGATGCTCCTCGTCGACCACGGTGCCGACGTCGTGCGGATCGAAGCGCCGGACGACGATCCCTTCCGCGACCAGCCGGGCTACCGGGTGTGGAATCGCGGCAAGCGGAGCGCGGTCCTCGATCTCACGGACGCCGACGACGCGGCGACCTTCCGCGCGCTGGCCGCTTCGGCGGACGTCGTGATCGAGAGCTTCGCCCCCGGCAAGGCGGCGGCGCTGGGCGTCGACTTCGCCACGCTCGAAGCGCTCAACCCGCGGCTGATCCACTGCTCGATCACCGGCTACGGCCAGGACAACGCGCACGCCGACCGCCCGGGCCACGACGCCCTCGTCGCCGCACGGACCGGCCTCATGTGGGAGCAGCGCGGTTGGGTCGGCGGATCCGCGCCGCACCTCGCCGGCAAGCCGCCGCTGCATCCCGACTTCGAGGTCGGCTACGAAAAGCGCCAGGGCCCCCCCCGCGAAGGCCCGCTGTTCTCGGCCTCTCGCTTCCCGAGCCTGGGCGCCGCCTACGCCGCCGCCGTCGGGATCAGCGCCGCGCTGCGCGCGCGAGAGATCACCGGCCGGGGGCAGCACGTCGAGACCTCCCTGCTGCAGGGCGCGCTCGCCGCCGGCGTGATGGCCTACGGCGTCGCCGACGACCTCGAGGCCCCCTTCTTCCTGTCGTGGATCGGAGACAGCCGCGCGCCGAAGGGCCACTTCGAGTGCAGCGACGGCCGCTGGGTTCACGCGTGGCCGCCGAACCCCCGCTTCGTCCTCTCCGCCGCCGAGGGCGACACGCTGAACGCGACGCCGGACCTGACCCTGCGCGAGGATCCCGACCGCATCGGCCTCGGTGTCGAAGAACTCTTCGTCCTCGATCACTACTGGCAGCCGATGGCCCAGGCCGTGAAGAAATTCACGGCCGACGAGTGGACGGCGGCGGGCGCCGAAGCCGGCGTCTGCATCCAGAAGGTCTGCTCGCCGGAAGAAGGCCTCACCGATCCGCTCCTGCTCGACGACGGGATCGTGGTCGAGCTCGACGACCCCGAGCTCGGACCGATTCGCGGTGCCGGCGTGATGTACAACCTCGAGACGTCGCCGGGTGCCGTGCGCGGACCTGCGCCGCTCCTCGGCGCGCACACCGACGCGATCCGCGCCGAAGCCGCGGCCGCCCGCCCCTTCGAAGCGACCGACACCGGCGCGACTCTCGCGAAGGGGCCCCTCGACGGCATCCGCGTCCTCGACTTCGGACTGGCCGTGGCCGGCCCCTACGGCACGCAGGTCCTCTCCGACCTCGGCGCCGAAGTCATCAAGGTGAACGCGCTCTACGACTGGTACTGGCACTCGAGTCAGATCGCGATGTGCTGCAACCGCGGCAAGAAGAGCCTCGCCATCGACCTCAAGCACGACCGCGCGCGCGAGGTGCTCGACCGCCTGCTCGAGAGCGCCGACGTGATCATGCACAACATGCGCTACCCGGCGGCGGTCAAGCTCGGCATCGATTACGAGACGCTGAGAACGCGCTTCCCGCGCCTCGTCTACTGCCACAGCCGCGGCTTCGAGCACGGACCGCGCGAAGGCCTCCCGGGCAACGACCAGACCGGCGCCTGCCTCGCGGGCGTCGAGTGGGAAGACGGCGCCTGCCACCGAGGCGGAAAGCCGATGTGGTCGCTCACGAACATGGGCGATACGGGCAACGGCTTCCTCGCCGCGATCGCGATCTGCCAGGCGCTCTACGAGCGGGAGAAGACGGGCAAGGGACAGTGGTGCGAGACCGCGATCGTGAACGCGCAGCTCTTCAACACGAGCTACGCGATCGCCGCGCCGGACGGCGCGCCCGTCGAGCGGCCGCTGCTCGACCCGATGCACCTCGGATTCTCGGCGGGGGTCCGGCTCTATCGGACCGCAGACGAGTGGCTCTGCCTGTCGTTGCTGACCGACGCGCACTGGCAAGCGCTCGGCGACGCCCTCGGCCTCGAGGCGCTGCAGGCCGGCGGCGCATTCGCCGACCGCGTCGCGCGGAAGGCGGACGACGCGGCGCTCGCGGCCCTGATCGAGGCGGCCGTCGCGGACGAGAAGGGAATCGACGTCTTCGCCCGGCTCGACCGTGCCGGGGTGCCCTGCGAACTCGCGACCGGCGACGCGGCCCTCGGGTTGTGGCAGGAGCCGGGGCTGGTCGAGCAGGAGCTGGTCGCCGCCTACGATCATCGGATGGTCGGCCGGCTCGGCCACCCAGGGCTCGCCGTCCAGTTCAGCGACACGAAGACCCGCGTCCAGGGCGGGCCCCTCCTGGTCGGCGAACACACGCGCGAGATCCTCGCGGACCTGGGCTTCGACGAGGCGACGGCAGACGCCCTCTTCGAAGCCGGCTGCGTCGGCGACGAGACGATCCATCCGGCGCTCGCGAAGGATCCGGGCAAGGTCGCGGCGTCGCCGTGGGCCCCCTCCGAGGACTGAGACCGCTCAGCCGCCGACGGACGGCAGATCGTTCAGCGACCAGTCGTAGGGGACGAACTCGACGCGGCAGTCGACGCAGGCCTCGAGCCGGCGGCGTGCGGCCCCGTCGAGGGCCTGGGCGAGATAGGTGACGAGCACCGCGTCCCCTCGGCGCGGTCCCGTCGGTCGCGCGAAGTCCTTCGTGTACCAGTCGAAGATCGAAGAGAGCCGGATCACGCCGGCCTCGGGGTCGATGTCGACGTTGCGGGACTCGGCCAGGAAGCGCCGGGTCTCCCGCGCGAGCTGGACCTCGAGGGTCTCGCCTCGGAACGCGCGGGCGGGCAGCCGGGGACAGGAGGCCGAGGCGCAGTTGAGGGCGAAGTGGATGCGCGGCTCGGCGAAACGCTTGCGGATCAGCGCATTCTCGAGGGTGTAGAGCCGCGTCCGCTTTCCGCCCAGGGCGAAGGTCTCGAAGACGAAAAAGCCCGCACCCTCCGGGAGCAGGCGCGCCAGCCAGGGCCCGCGAACGTCCTGCACGCTCTCGATCGGGTAGTGGGCCAACACGCGGTCGATCACCGAAGCGTTGTAGGCGTTGATCCAGTAGGCGAGGCGATCGGCCTCGCTCGCGAATCGCTCGGGATGGGAGTCCGGGCTCGCGGACGAGAGGTCCGCGAGGTAGCGGTCGAGATCGGCGCGGTCGGTCGCCGCGGCGGCATAGGCGAGCCGCCCCGCGTCGTCGACGTGACGCGAGAGGAAGCGATCGAAGTCCTCGTGCTGGAACACCGGGCTCTCTCCTGCGGCGGGCGTCGGCGCGGGCCCGATCGCACCGCGGGTCGCGCCGCAGCCCGCGAGGACGAGCGCGACGACGAGCAGGCCGGCGGCTCTCGCGAGGGCGAGCGGGCTCGGGCGACTGCGCTTCATGCCTCTTCCTCCGGGCGAGCGGTCTCGACGTCGACGTCGCTGCCCGCATCGACCTCGACTTCCACCGCGACCTCGACCGCGGCCGCGGCCGCGGCCGCGTCGGCGCGCCGGATCTCCGCGTAGAACGCGCGCCGCGCGTCGAGCGCGTTCGCCTCGCACATCGACACCCGCTCGCCGTCGATCACGACCTGGAAGGCGCACGACGCCAGCCGCGCCCGGCCGCGCGGGGTCGAGAGCTCCGCGTCGCTCATGAAGTGATGGCTGACGACGTTGAAGTAGTGGAAGCGGACGCGACCGCGCCGCGCGTCATGACGGAGCCGGAGGCGTCCCTGCGGCGCGAAGCGCCGGGCGCTCCGCAGGAGCTGGGGCAGGAGCGTCGCCCCGAGGAAGCGCCCGTGCCGGAGGGCGAGCCCGATCGCGCGCGCGGCCTTCGTCGGACCGTCGTCGAGCCGGAACGTGAGACCACCGAATCGATCGAGCGCCGCCTCGACGACGGCGGATTCGCGGGCGTCGCGCGGGTCGAAGAGCGGATGGAACGTGGGCGCCTCCCCGGACCGGTGCTCCACGAGGCCCTGCTGGAAGCGGCTGCAGTCGGGGTGTCCGAGGTGGCCCTGCCGGGACGCCAGCGCGCCCGCCAGACCGACTTCGATCTCCTTCCACAGCGCTTCGCCCGTGATGCCCTCGGCCAGCCCGGCCTCGGTCCGCCCGACGTCCGCCATGGGCTGGAAGCTCACCATCTTGAACACGTCCGCGTGCCCGAGGAGCGTGGCCACGATTCCCGCGACGCCGTCGAGATTGCCGCGATGGACCGTGACCGTCGTCGCGACCTCGAGCGGACGACCGGTCCGACGCCGAACGTCCCGGACGAGCGCGGCGAAGCGACCGCGCAGATCGTGGAGCTCGGACTCGCGCGTCGCGTAGCGGTCGCGGGGATCGCGGCGCCCGCGCTGAGTCGTGTCCACGTGGATGGAGATCTCCCGAAGGCCGCCCTCGCGCACGAGCCGTTCGAGCAGCGCGGGCTCGCGGAGGAGCCGGTCGCCGTGGGTCATCAACATGGGAACGAGGCCGGCGCGGCGTGCACGCCGGACCAGCTCGACGAGCTCGTCGGGATCGCGCAGCGTGAGTTCACCGTCGGTCAGCTGCAGGTTGCCGCCCGGACCGAGCCAGTCCCGGAGCGCGCCGATCTGCGCGTCCAGCGCGTCGAGGGAGAGCGGCGGGATGCGATTCGCTTCCGCGCCCAGGTAGCACCCGCGGCAGGCGAAGTCGCAGCGGGGCATCGCCCCGATCAGCGCTCCACACCCCGCATACTGCCGACCGAGAAACTGCCCCGACCCGGTGTGCTCCGCCGGAAGCCTCCGCGCCGCCCGCGCGAGCGCGGCCGTCGTCTCGGAGGGGATCGGATCGAGCAGGACGGAGGCCCACCCCGCCCACCTCGCGTGGCTCGCGTCGACACGCGCTCCGAGGATCTCCCACAGACTCCGGCGGACGAGATCGCGTCCGGCGCGGAGCACGCCCTGCCAGCGCCCACTGATCTCGGAGGGCCCCTGTCCCGGACGCCACGAGACCGGCACCTCGGCCACCGTCGCCCCCAGCCGCATCGCCTGCGCCTGCATCTCTGCGGTCCAGCCGAAGCCCCGATCCCGGAGCGGCAGCCGCTCGAGGAGCGCGCGCGAGGCCGCGCGGAAGGGACCCAGATCGGAGACCCGCTGTCGGAACCCCAGGGCGAGGAGTTGGCAGACCACGCGCGTGCCGAGTCGCTGCGCGCGGGTCATTCCGCCGCGATCGATCCGATGGCCGATCACGAGCGACGCCGCGTCCGCGACGATCGGCTCGAGGAGGCGCGCCATCTCGGTCGGGTCGTCGCTTCCGTCGGCGTCCATGAAGACGACGAGCTCGGCGGGCCCGCGCAGCACGTGCGCCAGGCCCGCCGCGCAGGCGGCGCCGTAGGCCGGCTGCGGGGCGTGGACCACCTCGGCCCCGCCCGCGCGGGCGACGGCGGCAGTCTCATCGGTCGAGGCGTTGTCCACGACCACGATCTGGTCGACGAAGGACGGGACGCGAGGCAGCCAGCCCGGGATCGAGGCGGCCTCGTTCCGGGCCGGGACGATCAGGGCAACGTGGCGATCGTGGAACAATTCGGGACCTCCGCGGAACGCGTTCCGCCTGGCTCGAGAAGTCCCTACGGATGCGCGCGCCGCGCGGTTTCGCTTAGCTCCGCGCGATGGAGACGCCCGCGTCAGCCGAGCCGGAGAGCCCCGCCCCTCGCCGGAGCGGCGTCGAGGCCGGCTCCGGGCCGGTGAGCGAGGCCGGCTGGGCCCCGGCGCTCGCGATCTGCACCGGCGGCGCGGCCCTGACCGGGGCCTACGCGAGGCTCGCGGTCCGATCGCTCGCTCCGAGCGGCGCCACGCTCGCGGACCTCGCCGTCGTGAGCGGTGTCTTCCTCGTCGTCCTGGCCGGTCTGGCCGCCTGGACGCGCCGAGGCGCGCGCCCGCTCCCGTCGTCGCTGATCCTCGGCTTCGCGGTCCTCTTCCACGCGATCGGCCTCGCCGGCGCCCCGATCCTCGAGGACGACCCGGCGCGCTACCGCCTCGACGGCTGGGTCTTCGCCGAGCGGGGATCGCCCTACGGCATCGCCCCGGAGCGCTTCTTCGACGTGGACGTGCCCCTCGACGTCGAGGCGCTCCTCGACGAGGTGAACCATCCCGCGATCCCGACGATCTACGGGCCGACGCTGCAGTGGATCTTCCGCGGCGCGCATGCGGTCGCCGGCACGGCGCTCTGGCCGATCCAGGCCGCGATGGCCCTCGGCAGCCTCGCGCTCCTCTGGCTCGTCCGACGCGACGCGTCCCCGCTGGCCCTGGCGTTCCTCGCCTGGCATCCGCTCTGGATCAAGGAGTTCGCGTTCACGGCCCATCCGGACGCGCTCGCGGTCGCGCTGCTCCTGGCGGCGGAGACGGTCCGACGGCGGAACGCGATCGCGGCGGGCGGGCTGCTCGGCCTGGCGGTCGGGGCGAAGCTCTTCGCCGTGCTCGCCCTGCCCTGGATCATCGGTCGCGCCCCCCGCGCCGCGCTCGCGTTCGGCGCGACGCTCGCCGCGCTCTACGCGCCCTTCCTCGCGACGCTCCTCGCGCCGAGCGAGGCGCCCGATCCACACGCCGCCATGGGCCTCGCGTGGATCTTCAACGCGCCCGCGCACGTCTTGCTGACGCCGATCCTGGGCACGCTCGGCGCGCGGGGCCTGCTCGCGCTCGGGGCCCTGCTCTTCCTGGGCGCGCTCCTCCTGCGCGACGCGCGACGCGGCGCGCTCGGACACGCGTTTCCCGGACAGGCGGTCTTCGGGACGATGCTCTTCGCCCTGCCGGTGCTGAACCCGTGGTACGTGATCTGGCCCCTGGCCTGGTGGGCGCGTCGACCGACGGCGTGGCTCGCGACGGCTTCGGTGGTCGTACTCGCCTCGTACGCCCACGGACTCCACCTCGAGCGCGAAGGCCTCGACGCCTACGTCGTGCCGCTCCCGGTGCTCGCCTTCGAGACGGCGGCCGTCGCGATCGCCGGCCTATGGGACGCGCGACGCGGGCCGCGGCGAACCGGGGCGGCGCGCTTCGATCAGAGCCGCAGCTTGTAGCGCTTGTTCAGGTAGTGCACGAGGTCGGACAGGTCTCGCACCGACAGCCGCTGGTCGGCAGAGGCCGTCACGTCCTTGCAGTCGACGAGTCGTCGCGCGACGGTGGTCGCGGTCGTCGCGCGCAGCGGCCGGAGACTCCGGCTGGAGAAGCGCTTCGCGACGAGTCGCCCGTCTTCGTCCGTATCCTCGGACGAGACCGCGACGCAGACCTTGAAGCCCCGCGCCGACGGTGCCCGGCCCTTGGCGACCCGCTTGCCCCGCTCGTAGGCCGGGTCGGTTCGCTCGCGGACGCTGCCGCCTCCGAACCCGCCGCCGCCGCCGTAGCCTCCTCCGCCGGAGGCCGAGGCCGTGGCCGCCATCAGGCTCACCAGGCACACGACGCCGACTCCCGTGAACGCGCTCTTCCGCATGGACGTCTCCTCGCTTGACGATGATCTGGAGAGTCGTACGGCGGCGGGCGGTGGACCGTTTCGGATCGGGACCGAAAAATGCATTTTCTTCGTGCCGACGGACAAAAAAAAGACCGGGCAGCGGAAGCCTCCGCTGCCCGGTCCGTCGGTCGATCGATCTGGCTCAGAGCGAGGAGCAGACCGGGCCGACCTGCGGCACCACCAGGCACGCCTCCCCGGGATCCCCCAGCTGGACGTAGCCCTCGGTCAGCGGCTGGCCGTTCCACTCGCCCTCCACTTCGCCCCAGGTCTCGCCGTTCTCGATCCCGATCGTCGCGATCATGCGCATCGAGCCGTCGATCGCCGGATAGCCCGCGAGCACCTCTTCGGCCTGGCGCAGCGCCGCGATCCCGGTGTCCATCTCGGCTTCGGCCAGGGCCAGCGCCGAGCGGGCGTTCGAGAGGTTGGTCTGCGCCGCGGTCAGCGGGCTCCGCGCCGCGGAGAGCGCCGCGTTGGCCACCGCCCGCGTGCCGTAGAGCGTGGCCCGCGCGCTGACGTGGTAGCTGTAGCTGCTGTAGTAGCGGGCGCTGTAGTAGGCGCGCTTGCTCTTGCACTTGGCGTCGTACCACTTGCACGACTTGCGCTTCCAGCTCTTGTACTTGCTGTAGTTGGAGCTGGCGTGCTTCGAGTGGGCGTCGATGCTGCGCTGGATCTTGTTCACCTCGGCCTGCGCCGCGTCGACGGCCGTCTGAAGCGGCGCGATCACCGCGAGCGCGCCGGTCACACCGGCCGAAGAGACGTCGACCGTGGTCTGGAGCGCCACCACGACCTCACGCTTCGCGAGCACGTCGTTCAGGGCGGCCAGGGACGCCTGGGCCTTCATCTCGATCGGGTCCGCGAGCTCCGCCGACCCGGCCAGCAGGTAGCCGTCGCCTCGCAGCTCGCCTTCCATCTCGAAGGCGTAGCCCGAGGTCAGGTAGCGCCCGTTCACCCGCACGCCGTGCCGGTCGACGACCATCTCCGCGTTCTCGAGGGTCTCTCCGCCGATCACGAAGTTGCCGAAGATCGCGAGGCGCGACTCGCCCCAGGGCGAGATGAAGACCTCGAAGCCGGCTTCCCCCTCGAGCTGGACGTCGGGGTGGATCCCCGCGGAGGTCGACCCCTGCAGGCTCAGGCCCGCGACGGTGACGTCGAGGATGGCGTCCGTCGACTGGAGCTCCCCGAGCGGCACGCCGGTCAGCGCCCCGAGCGCGCCCGCGTCGACCCCCATCGAGCCTTCCGCGTGGATGTAGCCGGCGGTCGGATCGTTGGCCGCGAGGACGCCGTAGGCCTCGATGCCCCCGGTCGGTCGGATCGGGATCGGCAGGTTCGGCAGGAACTCGTCGGCGGTCACGAGGCCGCTGAAGGCCGCGACCGTGTCGTTGCCGTCGACCTCGATCGCCGCGGTGGCGTCGCCGAGCGGGAAGCCGAACTCGAAGAAGCGCAGGAAGGGGATCGCCACGTCGATCGAGCCGTTCACGCCGTACGCGAGGTCGGGGCTCTCCGCGAAGGCCGCCGGATCGAAGGGGGTGTCCCCGTCTTCCGCGGGATCGAGGTCGTAGACGAACTCGCCGGTCGCCTCGATCGGGAGCGGCGTCAGCGGCTGCTTCGTGCGCAGGAAGAAGTGGCCGTCGAAGACCGGCATGCGGTCCTCGACGCCGTTCACCTGGACGGGATCGAAAGGAATGCGCCCTTCGAGGGAGAACGCGAATCCGGCCATCCCGGCGACGTCGTCTTCCTCTTCGTTCGCGCCCTCCTCGGGGTTCGGCTCGCCGCCCGTCGCGTCGGCACCCTCGCCGTTCGCGGCCGGATCCGAGCTCGAGTCGGACGCGGTCGTCCCGCCGTCGGTCGACGTCGTTCCCCCGGCGCTCGCGTTGCCCGCGCCGTCGGCGGAACCGCCAGTCGTCCCGCCCCCGCTCGGATCGGCGTCGTTCTTCTCCTGGCCGTCGCCGCCGAAGCCCTGGACTTCGCCGGCCACGTAGAAGAAGGGATCCGTCGGATCGAGCACGACCGTACCGGCACCGCCGGGCGTCTCCATGCTGATCGGCGGGAGCTCCGCCGCGAAGCGCGCGACCGCGTTGAAGAAGAAGTAGCGGCGATCCTCGACGAGGGGCGCCTCGGAGACCGGGCCCTCGAGACCGAGGAGCGTGGCCCCGTCCGAGAAGCCCATCGAGGCGAGCGGTCGCTCCGTGACTTCGACCGGAACG
>JBCCZJ010000031.1:0-20281 GCA_039187915.1 Myxococcota bacterium | reverse complement strand
GAGCTTGCGGGGCGCGCGGTGGCCCCGGCGTCGGAGGATGGCGTGCGGGTCTCGCTCGGAGCCGGGCGAGCCACGACGATCGCGCCGTCCGGGATGGATGAACCGGCGCGATCCCCGGCCCCGTGGGCGACGGACGACTTCGCGCATTTCGCGGCAGAGATGCGCAGCGAGCTGCGATCGCTCCATCGGACGGTCGACGCGCTCAGGGCGGCCGCCGAAGCGTCGGCGCCCCCGGGTCGCCCGGACGAGGCGGAGGATCTCGTGCGCGCGCGCCTCGAGCGGGCGGGGCTGGCCTCGGCGACGACGGAGCGACTGGTGCAGGATTTCCGGGACGAACGGACCCGCCGCCCGGGTGTCGGTTTCGAACGCTTTCTGCGCGGCTCGATCGAGGCGCGCCTGACGCCGCCGCGGGCCCTCGAGCCCGGGCAGGTCCGGTTGATGGTCGGCGCGCCCGGCGTCGGGAAGACCACGACCCTCGCGAAGCTCGCGGCGCGCAACGAGGAGGGCGAGCGCGACGTCACGCTCGTCTCGCTCGACCACTACCGCGTCGGCGCGAGCGAGGCCCTGCGCAGGTACGCCGATCTCCTCGAGTCGCCGTTCGTGGAGGCGGACTCGCCGGCAGAGATCCTGAGGCTGCCCGCGCGCCGCGCCGGGCACGAGATCCTCGTCGACACGGCGGGGCGAGGACGGGAAGACGGCGACAGCCTGGTCGCGCTCGAGCCGCTGCGTGCGGCGCTCGTCGAGGCGCTGCGCGTGGAGCTCGTGATCGACGCGACGTCGCGAGCCGACGTCGCGCGCGCGCAGCTCGATCGGTTCGCGGCGCTCCGGCCCGACCGGATTGTGCTCACGCGGATCGACGAGTGCACGGGGCTGGCACCGGTCGTCGACTTGCTGCTCGATCCCCATTGCCCGCCCGCCGCCTGGTTCGGGACCGGGCAGCGTGTCCCGGAAGACCTCGAGACCGCCGAGGTGGGGCCGCTGGTGCGCGGCGTCCTGGGCGCAGCGGCATGAACGGCATCTGGCGGGATCGACGTGCGCGGGGCGAACAGGCGAGGGGGTTGCGTCGACGCGCGGTGGGCCCGCGTGGGATCGACGGCGCGGATCGGGCTTCCGGTCGGATGCGCAGCCTGGGGATCGTGAGCGGTAAGGGCGGCGTGGGCAAGAGCCTGGTCGCGGTGAACCTCGCGCGCGAGATCGCGCGGGGCGAAGCGTCGCGGCGGGTGCTCCTGGTCGACGCGGATGCAGGCCTCGCGAACGCCGATCTCATGCTGGGTTGGATCCCGACCGCGACCCTGAGCGACTGGATCGAGGGACGTGCGCCAGAGACTGAGCTGCTCACCCGAGACGAAGACGGTCTCGGTCTCCTCGTGAGCGGGACGTCGGAAGCGGCGACCGGGCTGCTGGCCCGATTGGCCGCGAGAACGCTCGACGCACAGGCAGAGCAGGCGCTGGGCGACGCGGATCTGACCGTCTTCGACCTCGGCGCCGGGATCGGCGCGGCGGTCCTCGAGACGGCCGCCGCCTGCGATCGGGTCTGGCTCGTCGCGACGCCCGAGCCGACGAGCCTCGCCGACGCCTACACCATGGCGCGTCGTCTGGTCGACCGAAGGCCCGGCGTCGATCTCGAGCTGATCGTGAATCGCGCGCGAGACGCCGAGGAAGGGGCGAGGACCCATCTCGCTCTGGACCGGATGACCCGCCGCTTCCTCAACCGCCCGCTGCCGCTGCGCGCGGTCCTGCCGGAGGATCCCGCGGTGGTGGCGGCGATCGGCCGACAGGCGCCGCTCGCCGCGGCGGTGCCGCATGCGCCCATCGCGCGACGGATGGCGCTGCTCGCCGAGTCGGTCGCGGACGAGCTCGTGCCCGCGGCGGCGCCGTCGCGGCGGCCGGCCCACGTTCCAGCCTGAAAGCGACCCTTTCAGAACGCCGCCGACGGGCGGCAGTTTCTGCCGCCTCGATTCGGGGTGATTCGGAAAAGTGTCGTCTTTCCAGAGGGTTGGCTCCCGGTGGATCGGACCGCGGGCGTGGCACGGCGCTTGCGACTCCAGGGGCGACAGATCGCTTCCCGCGCCCGATCGGCGGGCGCACCGGAGCGACGAGGACCTCATGGGCAGCGAATCCTACATCTCGGCCTCCGGCGCATCGGCGCAGCTTCGCGATCTCGACGTCGTGGCCAACAACCTGTCGAACGTCGGCACGCCCGGTTACAAGCGTTCCGAGTCGATCTTCAGGGCCGTACTCGAGTCGTCGCTTCGCGAATCGTCGGGACGGCTCGTGCCAGGCGCGCCGTCGACGAGCTTCGTTTCGACCGACGAGATCGGTGCGAATTTCGAGCGCGGGTCGGTCGAACGGACGGGCTCGCCGCTGCACGCGATGATCGACGGTCCGGGCTTCTACGAGATCCTGACGCCGCAGGGCACACGCTACACGCGCGCCGGCAACTTCATCGTGAACCCCGAGGGCGAGCTCTCCACGCCGTCCGGCTATCCGGTGCAGGGCGAGGGCGGCTCGATCGAGGTCCGGGACAGCTCCGCGCGGATCGACCAGACCGGCGCGATCGTCGACTCGACCGGCAACGTGATCGGCCGGCTCAAGGTCGCCGACTTCGACGACGTCCAGGCGCTCAAGCGCGAAGGCCAGAGTGTCTTCAGCGCGCCGGAGGACGCCGGGCTCCGCGTCCTCGACAACAACCAGTTCATTCCGGGCTCCATCGAGGGCTCGAACGTCGACGCTTCGCGAGAGCTGGCCACGATGGTCATGCTCCAGCGCGCCTTCGAGACGAACGTGCGTGCGATGCAGGTCGACGATGAAACCACCCAGAGACTGATCGAAGGAATTCGCTGATGAGAGCTCTCTTCACGGCGGCCACCGGCATGGAGGCCCAGCAGGCACAGATCGACACGATCGCGAACAACATCGCGAACGTGGGCACCACGGGCTTTAAGAAGTCGCGCGCGGAGTTCCAGGATCTCTTCTACGAGACGCTGCGCGCCCCGGGCGCGGCCAGCGCCGACGGTTCGGTCCTGCCGACCGGCGTCCAGGTCGGCCACGGCGTCCAGCTCGGCGCGATCAATACGATCTTCAGCGCCGGCGATCGCCTCAACACGGGCAACCAGCTCGACATGGCGATCGACGGACTCGGCTTCTTCCAGGTCCAGCGACCCAACGGCGACTCGGTCTTCACGCGCGACGGCACGTTCAAGCTGAACGCGGACGGCAACCTGGTCACGGCCCAGGGCTACCAGGTGCTGCCGAACATCACCGTGCCGCCCGACGCGATCTCGGTCACCGTCCTGCCGGACGGCACCGTGAACGCCGAGCAGGCCGGCAACTCGACGCCGCTCAACCTGGGACAGATCCAGCTCGTTCGCTTCGCGAACCCGGCCGGGCTGCGCATGGTCGGCGGGAACCTCTTCGAGGCGACGAACGCCTCGGGTGATCCGGAGGCGGGTCTCCCCGAACAGAACGGATTCGGCGCCATCGCCGCCGGCTTCCTCGAGGGCTCGAACGTCGAGGTCGCCGAAGAGCTCGTGCAGATGATTCTGGCCCAGCGCGCTTTCGAGGTGAGCTCCCGGGTCATCCAGGCAGGCGACGAAATGCTGCGGATCGCTTCGCAGCTGTCCCAGTAGCGAAGGCATTGCGGAGGCCGCCGCAGAGGCGGCCGCCGAGGAGGACGAAAGTGCGAAGATCGCGATTCGCCGGCGCGCGAAGGCGCGCCGCCGCCGTGGCCGCGCTGCTGGTGTCGATGCTCTGCCTGCAGGCGCTCGCCGCCTCGGCGGCGCACGCAGACGCCGGACAGAAGCAGGTCCGCAAGGACATCGAGCGCTTCGTACGCGCCCGGATCGCTTCGACGGAGGCCTACGGGTCCCGGACGTCGATCGACGTGCCGCCCCTCGGCAGCTTCACGGTCGACCGCGACCGCTACGCCGGCCCGCTCCGGACCGAGATCTCCACCCGAGCGCCGGAGCCGCTGCGTGGCCGAGTGCCGCTCGCGATCGCCCTCTACGCGGGCGATCACCTGGTCCGACGCGCCGTGGTCACGCCCTACGTCCGCCGTACGGAGCGGGTCCTCGTCCCCGTTCGCGATCTCCGCACGGGGACGATCCTCGGAGAGGGAGACTTCACGACCGTCGATCGCGACGCGAATCGCCTGCCGCGGGACGTCGTCCGGGACACGGCGGAAGTCATCGGTCTGCGCGCGAAGCGATCGCTCCGGAAAGACCGCGTCTTCCGCGCCTCGCAGGTCGAGGGCGTGCCGCTCGTCGAGCGGGGCGATCGGGTCCAGATCGTCCTCCAGGCCGGCGCGCTGCGCATCAGCGCGGCGGGCAAGGCGCAGGAGGCCGGTGCCCTCGGCGATTGGATCCGCGTGATGAACATGGATTCGAAGCGCGAGCTCTCGGGCCGCGTCGACGCGGAAGGACGGGTGCATGTCGCCTTCTGACGGAGGATTTCGCGCTTTCGCCGCAGCCCTCCTCGCCACGCTCTTCGCGTCGACGGGCTGCGTCGAGACGTCGCTGCGCGAGGGGCGTGAACCGATGGACTACGAGCCGATCCAGACGGCGCCCTCGCGGCCCACGTCGGAGGGCTCGATCTGGACGGGCTCGACCCAGTCCGGCTCCTTCCTCTTCTTCGACGAGAAGGCGACGAACGTGGGCGACCTCGTGACGGTCGTGATCGTGGAGGCCACGCAGGCGGAGGGGGACGCGCGGACCGAGACCGATTCGAACCGCATCACCAACGTCGGGCTGTCCTCGGACGTCGGGTTCCAGAAGCTGGTCTCGGCGCCGATCCAGGGGCTCCTGCGCGTGTTCGGCTTCGACGACCCCGGGACGGACGTCGACCAGGGGCAGCAGCTGAACGTCGTCCAGAGCCAGATGCAGAGCGAGTTCACGGGCGAAGGCCTCACCAGCCGACGCGGGAGCTTCACGGGCGTGATCACCTGCCGCGTCGTCGGCGTGCTCCCGAACGGCGTCCTGCACATCCGCGGACGTCGCTCGGTCGTCGTCAATCACGAGGCGCAGTACATCTCGCTCGAGGGTCTCGTGCGGCGCGAGGACCTCACGATCGAGAACAGCGTCCTGAGCAATTCGGTCGCCGAGATGCGTTTGTCCTACGACGGGATGGGCGTGCTCGACGACAAGCAGCGCCCCGGGTTCATGGGCCGCTTCCTGGACTGGGCGTACCCCTTCTGATGCCGATCGCGACCGGAAATCCCCGTTCTCGACGGACATCGCGTGCGCTGCTCGCGCTGCTCCTCGGGCTCGTCTGTCTGGCGCCTGCCGCCGAGGCCGCACGGCTGAAGGACATGGCCTCCGTCAAGGGCGTGCGCGCCAACCAGATCATCGGCTACGGCCTCGTGGTCGGTCTGCGCGGAACCGGCGACGCGGCTGGCGCGCGCTTCACGACGCAGTCGCTGCGCAGCCTGCTCTCCAAGATGGGCATCGCGCTCGATCCGACCGCCATTCGAGTGGCGAACGTAGCGGCCGTCATGGTCACCGCGGATCTGCCGCCCTTCGCGCGCACGGGCGCGGAGATCGACGCAGTCGTGTCGTCGATCGGCGACGCACAGAGCCTCGAAGGCGGCATGCTCCTGATGACGCCGCTCCTCGGCAATGACGGCGAGATCTACGCGATCGCGCAGGGTGCCGTCGCGGTCGGCGGCTTCTCGATCGAGGGCGGGGGCGCGTCCGTGTCCCAGAACCATCCGACGGTCGGGACGCTCGTCGGGGGCGCCATCGTCGAACGGGAGGTGGCCTATTCCCTCGTCGGCCGGGAGCAGTTCGAAATCTCGCTGCACAACCCGGACTTCACCACGGCCCAGCGGACCGCCTCTCGGATCAACGAGGCGTTCTCGGCGCCCGTCGCAGCCGCCCGCGACTCGGGCACCCTCGATCTCCGGATCCCGGAGGCCTTCCGCAACGACGTGGTCGGTTTCCTCGCCCGGGTCGAGACGCTCGACGTCACCCCGGACAAGGCCGCGCGCATCATCCTGAATGAGCGCACCGGCACGATCGTGATGGGCGACCGGGTCCGCGTGTCCACGGTCGCCGTTTCCCACGGCAACCTCACCGTGATCGTGAACCAGACCAATCAGGTCTCCCAGCCGGCGCCCTTCGGCAACGGGCGGACGGCCCGGGTGCAGAACACCGAGATCGAGGCCTTCGAGGAACAGGCGAATCTCAGCGTGATCGAGGAGACCGTCACGATCGGCGAGCTGGTTCGTGCGCTCAACGCGATGGGCACCACGCCGACGGACCTGATCTCGATCATCCAGGCGATCAAGGCCAGCGGCGCTCTGGCCGCCGACGTGGAAATGATGTGAGCGGCGTGATCCGGTCCCCGAGAGAGGAGCTCTTCTGATGGATGGAATCACGGCTCCGCCGCTTCCGACGGTGCACAGCCTGGGCAAGGTCGTGGCCCGGGAGACGGACGAGAAGACCGCGCTCAAGTCCTTCGAGGCCTACATCGTGGGCGAGATGCTCCGGCGCGCCGCGCCCCGGGGCGAGGAAGGCCTCTTCGACGGCGGACAGGCCGGGCGCATGTATCAGGACCATCTCTATCAGGAATTCGCTCGGCTGATCGCCGAGGACGGTCGCTTCGGCCTCGCGAAGCAGCTCGAGGGCCAGCTCCTCGAGGCGGAGCCGGCGGCAGCCGATGAGCCGGCGCCTTCCGGCCTGGAGCAGGAGATCGAACGATGAACGCGAACGGAGCATCGCACGCGTCCTCCGCGGACGTGGTCCTCGAGCTGATCACCCGGATCGAGGTCGTGTTGAAAGTGGAAGAGGGAACCTGGCGACGCTTCAAGCAGGTCCTGCGCCGCGAGGAGGACGAACTCATCACACTCGACCCCCGCGCGCTCCAGCAGACGACCGCCGAGAAGGAGGCGATCGCGCTCGAGGCGCGTCTGCACGGGGAGTCGCGGGTCGAGCTCACGCGCGCGCTGGCGACGGCGCTCGGCGAGGGACCCGGCGACGCACGGCTGTCGCTGCTTCTGGCGAAGGTGGGCGAGGGCGCTCGCGATCTGCGCGACCGGAGTCTGCGCCTGAAGGCGCTGGTCGAGTCGACCCGCGCGCTCCTCGCGGCCAACGAGCAGTTCGCCCAGCGCTCGCTCGGTCGGGTCCAGGACACGCTCCGGATGCTCGGTCAGGGGATTCCGGAGGTCGAGACCTACGGGCCGGCCGGTGGCAACGAATCGAGTGCGGGGCGCGGGCGCCTGATCCGCGCGTCGATCTGAGGACGGGACCATGCCGGGACTCTTCGACGCACTGCAGACGGCGACGCGCGGCCTCACCGTGACCCAGCGAAGCCTGGCCACGACGGGCCATAACATCGCCAACGTGAACACGCCGGGCTATTCGCGCCAGCGCTCGGTCGTGGTGGCGGGCACGCCTCAACCCGACGCCGCCGGCACGATCGGCTCTGGGGTCGAGCAGCTCACGGTCGAGCGGATCGTCGATCAGTTCGTGAACACGCGTCTCGTCAGCGAGACGACGCGCTTCGCCGGCCTCGATGCAGAGGCGAGCCTGTATCGCGAGATCGAAGCGATCGTGAACGACCAGCTGACCGAGGGGCTATCGGATGAGCTCTCGGGCTTCTTCGACGCGCTCGCGGACCTCTCCAGCTCGACGACACCGGGGCAGCCCGTCGAGCGGGGTCAGGTTCTTGCAGCGGGCGAGGCGCTCGTCGACACCGTTCACCGCTGGGACAACCAGCTTCGAACCCTCCAGCGCGACACCGATCGAGGCATCGTGGGCCTGATCCCTGAGATCAATGCGCTCGCGACGGAGATTGCAGAGCTGAACGGGCGAATCGCCGAAGCGGAAACGCTCTCCCCTGCGAACGACCTGCGCGACCGCCAGGACCGTCTCATCCTCGATCTCGCCGAGCGGATCGAGATCACGACGCTCACCACAGACGACGGGTCGGTCTCCGTGCGCCTCGCGAGCGGTCTCTCTCTCGTCGATCGACGGGTGGCTGGCCAGCTCGAAGCGGTCGTCGACCCAGCGAACCCGAATCCGCTGGACGCGACCTTTTCCCAGGTCTACTACGTCGGCGCGGGCAGTAGCTTCGACGTGACGGATCAGATCACCGGCGGTCAACTCGGATCGCTGGTCCAGGGCCGAGAGCAGGTGATCGCAGGGACGATCGCGGACCTCGATGCTTTCGTGTACACGCTCGTCGACACCTTCAATACCCAGCACCGGCTGGGTGTCGGGCTCGTCGACGACGGCGCGAACGATTTCTTTGCCGACATGAGCACCCGTCCGACGATCGACGGTGCAGCGCGGGATTTCTCGATCGCGGCGGCGATCGACCCGGACCAGGGAGGCACCACGAGCAACATCGCTGCAGGCGATCGTGCCAACGTCGGGGGCGGGCTGCCGGGCGAGGACGGCGACACCGAATGGGTCCGGGACGTGCTCGCCGGGATTCGAACCGAGCGGGTGACGGGCTATCTGGCCGGAGACGTACCAGGCGTGCCGACGGGCAACTCTGCCGGCATCGCCGCGAACCTGATCAACCTGACGGGTGAGGTCGGGCAGCGGACGCGCACCGCGAATCGTGCCCTCGAACAGCAGGAAGCGCTGCTCCAGTCGGTCCAGGACCGGCGGGACTCGATCTCGACGGTGTCGATCGACGAAGAGGTGGCGGAGCTCGTGAAGCTGCAGTCGAACTTCCAGGCGAATGCGCGGGTCGTTCGGACGGTCTCCGAGATGATCCAGGATCTCTTCGACGCGATCTAGCGCGAGAGCGGTAGGAAGGACCCTCATGCGAATCACGCAATCGACCCTGGCGAGACTCGGGATCTCGCAGTTGAACGACCAGCGGAATCGCCTGGCCCGGACCCAGGAACAGGCGGCCACCGGCCTGCGGGTCAACCGGCCCTCCGATGACCCGGTCGATTATCGGACGATCCTCTTCCTGAAGGACGCGTCGAACGCGACGTCGCGATACCTGCGGAGCATCGATCTGGCGCGCGTGCGGATTCGCGCGACCGAGTCGGCGCTGGATGGGGCCGAGGACGTGATGAGTCGGGCGCGGGCGCTCGCTGTTTCGGCGCGCAACGTGACGAACCAGGGGCCTGGCGCGGCGGACGCGCTCAAGACGGAGGTCGCGCAGCTCTTCGACGAGCTGGTCAGCAACGCGAACGTGCGGGCGCCCGGCGGCGGCTACGTCTTCTCGGGCCTCGCGAACGACACGGAGACCTTCACGGTGACCGGAGACTTCGGCTCCGGCACGAAGCCGACCGTGACCTTCAACGGCGAGGGCAGCGCGATCGAGGTCGAGATCGACGACGGGGTCCTGATCGAGGTCACCCGGGACGGGGCCGGCGCCTTCCAGGGCGCGACGGACGCCTTCGCCGCGATCGCTCGGCTGTGGACGGCGATCGACACGGGCAACAACGCCGAGATCGACGGTGCGAACGAGGACATCGAAGCAGCGCGCGACCATCTGGTGCTGGAGCGCACGATTCTCGGCGGATCGGATCAGAAGGCGGACTCCTTCGAGGATCGCCTGCGGCTACAGGAGCAGAACATCGCGTCCCAGGTGTCGTTCCTGGAAGATGCGGACGCCTTCGAGGTCTATTCGGATCTGACCGCGCAGGAGACGGCGCTTCAGGCGGCCCTCCAGGTGAACGCGCGGCTCCTGCAGCCGACGCTGCTCGACTTTGTCTGATGGGGAGGGGCCCGCGCCGGCGGGTCCGCGTCTCCTGGAACACCCACGAGAATCAGGGAGGTTCTCATGCTGGTCTTGACGAGAAGGCACGGGGAGAGCGTTCGGATCGGTCCGGACGTCCGCGTGACGGTGGTGGCCTCGACCGGAGGGCAGGTTCGCATCGCGATCGATGCCCCCGAAGAGGTCGGGATCTTCCGAGAGGAGATCTTCGAACGCGTGGCGTCGGCGAACGTCGAAGCCGCGTCGATGAGCAGAGCGATGCTGGATGACCTGCCCGCGGGCGGGAGTCTCAAGAGCGATGCTGCAGGAAGGAACGAGCGATGAGTGAGCTGATCCATTTCGAGAGTCGACGGGTGGGACCGATCGAGGTGCCGGCGTCGGACGTCGTCACCTTCGAGCCGCTCCCGGGTTTCCCGAACCGGACGCGCTTCGTCCTGATGGAGCACGCGCCGGACTCGCCGCTGGCCTGGCTGGTCAGTCTCGACGATCCCGACCTGGCCTTCGTGGTCGCGTCGCCCTGGACGTTCTTCCCGCAATACGATCCGCCGGTCGAACGGGAGCACCTCGCCGTCCTCGGGATCGAGCGCCGCGAAGACGTCGAGCTGCTCTGTATCGTGACGCTGTCCGGAAAGGAGATCTTCCTCAACCTGGCCGCGCCGGTCGTGGTCAACGCCGCGAACCGGAAGGGCATGCAGGTCGTGACGGACGATCCCCGCTATACGACGCGCGCACCGCTGCCGGAGCTGCGTCCCGCCGAGTCGGAGACCCCGGCGACCGAAGCGGCGTCGCCGGCACCGACGCCGGCGGCTTCGCCCGCCGCTCGCTAGGCAGCGCGTCCGGGCGTCCGGGCGTCCGGGCGTCAGGGCAGAGGGATGTCCGGCGGCGGCGGACCGGCCGGCGCCGGACGCAGGCTCTCGTCTGCCTCGGGCGGGAGGGCCGGCAGCTCCTCGAGGAACTCGTCGAGCGCGTCGCGCGTCGCGCTGCCCTGGCCGCTCGGGACGAGCTCGCCATCCTCGAGGACCACGATCTCGACCCGACGATTGCGCGCGCGACTCGCGGGATTCTCGTCGTCCGCGATCGGGCGCTGCGCGGCGTGTCCGACGACGCGGACGCGATCCGGCGCGATCTCGTGGTCGTCCATGAAGAGGCGAGCGACCGCGGCGGCGCGGGCGGCCGAGAGCTCCCAGTTCGTCGGGTAGGGCCCCGGACCGACGGGCTGTGCGTCCGTGTGCCCCTCGAACTGGAGCGACGCGGTGGTGGACGCGAGCGCCGGCGCCATCGCGCCCAGCGCCGCCCGCCGCTCCGGCGGGATCTCGGCGCCGCCGGCCGGGAAGAACTCGGTGGTCGCGAGCCGGATCACGAGCCCCCGCTCGGTCTGATGGAGCGAGATCCCGGGATCCCGGCCGGGCTCGCGCGGCGTGCGGTCGATCGCGTCGACCAGGTCCTCTTCGAGCTGCATGAGGATCGGCAGCGGCGCGATCGCCTCGGCGTTGGCGGCCTCGGCGCCAGGCGCCTGACCGGGCGCCGGCACGGGGGAAGGGGAGGGCTGTTCGAAGACGAAGGCGGCCTGCAGGCCCTCGAAGAGACTCGCGTCCCGGACCTCGTCGGCGCGCGCGCTCGCATAGAGCACGACGAAGAGCGCGAGCAGGAGCGTGATGAAGTCGGCGTAGGAGAGCAGCCAACGATCCCGACCGGGGGCGGTCTCGCTGTCGCCGAAGCGCTCGGGCGCGCGTCGATTCCGCTGGCTCGTCATCGCGGAGGCGTCCGTCCTTCGCGCATCACGTCGGGGATTCCTGCGGGAGGTGCGCGCGCAGTAGCCGCTCGATCGTGCGGGGCGCGACGCCGGCCTGCAGGGCCAGCGCGCCCTCCATGACGATCTCGTCCTCGGCGGTGGCGGCCTCGACCTGGCGGCGGATGCGGGTCGCGAGCGGGATCAAGGCGAGGTTCGCCAGGCCGACCCCGTAGATGGTGGCGATGAAGGCGACGGCGATACCCTGCCCGTGGGCGTCCGGATCGGCGAGGGCCTCCATGGCTCGAACGAGCCCGAGGACCGCGCCCAGGATGCCCATCGTCGGCGCGTAGCCGCCCGCGGCGTCGAAGACGGAGGCGCCGGTCAGGCGTGCGCGCATTCGCGTTTCGATGTCGGCCTCGAGCAGGGCCCGGAGCTGCTGCTCGTCGCAGCCGTCGATCACGTGCCGAAGCGCGCGTCGCATGAAGGGCGACGGGATCGACGCCATGTGTCGGTCGAGGGCGACCAGCCCTTCCTTGCGCGCTGCGAACGCGAGATCGCGGAAGCGGCCGGGTAGGGCACCGCGTCGATCTTCGGGGCGCGCGAGGAAGGCGCGCAGCTCGACGCGCGCGGCGTCGAGGGCTTCCCGCGTCGACGAGAGCAGCGTGGCGCCGAGCGTGCCGAGGCCCACGATCACGGCGGCCGGACCCTGGGCGAGCGCGGCGGGGGGACCGCCCTCGAGCAGCTGCGTGTCGAAGAGCGCTCCCAGTCCGAGGAAGAGGCCGATGGGGACGAGTCGATCCATGCTGCGTCGCCTCGCCTAGACCGGTTCCGGTTCGAGCGGTTCGTGGAGGAGGGACAAGCCCATCACGCGCTGGCGCCAGGCCGCGACCCGCTCGACCAGCTCCTCGGGGCTTTCGAGGATCCGCAGCCGGTCGCCGGAGGCCAGGACGAGGAGCGTGTCGTGGGTCGCTTCCACGTAGAGGACCTGATCGTCGTTCAAGAGGACGCGTTCACCGTCGAGTCGGGTCACCCAGATCATGACTTCAGATGGACTCCAGGCCCCAGACGAAGAAGGGGATCGGCAGGGTCGAGCGGGCCGCGTCGTCGAGCACCGGCGAAAGCGCGCCCGCGCATGCGCTCGGGGCGCTCCCGTCCGCGCGTCCGAAGAGGGCGGCGAAGACCTGCTGCTGCGTCGTGACGGTCTCTCCGTGCGCGCTGCGAAGCCGGAACCGTCTCGGCGACTCCGTCGTTTTCGTCTCGGGTTCGAGCTGCAGACCCTGCGCGGCGGGGAGCATCGCCGCGACGTCGTGGGCGAACGCCTGGGGCGACGCGATGCGCATCCAGGCGAGGGACTGGTGGACGCGATGGGCGCCGGCGTCTCGAAGCGCCCACGCGAGAGCGTCGCGTCGAGGCGGCGTCATCAGGAACAGCGAGTCCCCGGCTCGGCGGGCACTGAGATGGGCCGCGCAGCAGAGCAGGGCGGCGCCCACGTCCCCGCCCCATTCGTGGACGACCTCGCCGAGGTCGTCACCGCGTCCGCGCAGCGCGAACCCGCGGACTCCCAGGGCGTCGTGAGCGACGAGGGCGTCGAGGTCCGGGATCGCGCGGGCCCGGCCGAGGTCGCCAGGGTCCAGCTCGAGCTGACACGTGCGATGGCCCCGCAGTCGTTCGATCTCCGGCCAGTCCCCGGGTGCCGCCGGGCGGACCTCCAGGCTGGGTGCGGGCCGTTCGCTCAGCAGGGCCGTCTCGACGGTGTCCGCGTCGAGGACGAGGAGTGATTCGTGGCCTGCGCGGTCGAAGCCGAGCGGGGCGTAGAGCCGGTCGAGGTCGCTCCAGAGGAGGATCAGTCCGAGCTCGAGGCCGACGGCGTGCTCGATCGCGGTCTCGAGGATGCGGCTCGCATGACCCCTTCCACGGAACGCCGGATCGGTATAGACGAGGGAGATCATGCCGGCTCGCAGGCGATGGACCCCGACGCGGAAGGTCACGGCCCACAGCGCGCAGAAGGCGGCGGGCGACTCGCCCTCCCAGAGCGTGAAGTGGATCGCGGACGCGTTGCGCTCGAAGAGGAGCGGGTATTCCGCGGCAAGGCGGCCGGGGCGACCGTCGCGCAGCCCGTCGTTCAGCCAGTCTACGACGCGCCGGCGTTCCTCGATCGAGCGGAATCCGATCCGGATCCGGGGGGCGCCGGCGGCCTGGATCGAGACCCAACCGGAAGGATCCGACCCGGCGAGGGGACGCACGAAGGGAGCGCTCCTCGGAGAGACCGACATCTTCGTACTTCCTTTCTACGACCTTCGCGTCCTCGAGGGGGGGCTCGGTGCGGGATGCCTCGCCCGGTCGCGGCCGCCATGCCTTGCTCGACGAGCGCGCCATCGCCCCGACGCGGGGAGGCTGCCTGTGTAAAAGCAAGATCGATACCGCCCGGAACACGCGCCGAAGCGCGGTCCAGGCCCGCGTGATCGCGCTTGCGCGTCGCGCGCCGCGCAATCTGAAACGATCGCGTCTCCCGCGCTGCGAGTTGAAAGGCCCGAGTGAAACGAAGCCGCGCGGGTTCCGACGTCGGCGAAGCCCGAGTCGAGGACTTGGCGAAACAGTTGCTCATCGATGAACGGCGGCTGCGCGCGCGCTGCACGCCAGCCGGTCTGGCATCGCCATTGCACTAGGCCAGGTCGTCAGTGGACCCGTCGAACGGCCAACGCAGGGTTGGCAGGAACGGATCCGGGCACGTCACGGACGACGAGCCTCGACGTCATGGAGGAAACAGAGACATGGGACTTCGCGTCAACGCGAACGTATCTTCGATCAACGCCCAGAGGAACCTGGCCAACACCACGGGTGAGCTGCAGAAGAGCCTGCAGCGACTCTCCTCGGGTCTTCGCATCACGCGCGCGGCGGACGACGCTGCGGGCCTCGCCATCTCGGAAGGCTTTCGCGCCGACATCCGCAGCCTCACGCAGGCCCAGCGAAACGCCAACGACGGCATCTCGCTCCTGCAGGTCGCGGAAGGCGCCCTCAACGAGGTGAGCTCGATCCTGATCCGTCAGCGCGAGCTGGCCATCCAGGCGGCCAACGGCACGCTCGGTTCCGCCGAGCGAACGACGCTCAACACCGAGGTCAGCGACCTGACGGACGAGATCGACCGGATCGCCTCGGTCACCTCCTTCAACGGCACGCTCGTGCTCTCGAGCACCGCGACGATCTCCTTCCAGGTCGGCACCGAGAACTCCGCAGACAACCGCATCGACGTGACCGGCGTCCTCGCGAACGGCGACAACATCGGGATCAGCGCCCTCAGCGTCTCGACGCAGACGGCGGCACAGTCGGCGCTCACGATCCTCGACAACGCCATTGCCAACGTTGCCTCGCTCCGCGCCGGCTTCGGTACGGTCCAGAACCGGCTCGAGTCCGCGATCCGATCGATCGCCGTCGCGGTCGAGAACACGTCGGCTGCCGAGTCGCGGATCCGCGACGTGGACTTCGCCAGCGAGACCGCTCAGCTCACCCGGAACCAGGTGCTGCAGCAGGCGGGCATCTCGGTCCTGGCGCAGGCGAACGTGTCGACGCAGAGCGCGCTGTCGCTGCTCGGCTAGACGGAATCCAATGACGGTCGTCGCAGGAACAAGGATGAACCACGACGACCGATAGTCAGACGCCGCACGGTCGAAGGAATCGACCCGGTGCGGAACGTCGAGGAGGAGATCCCGGCATGGGACTTCGAGTCAATTCGAACGTTGCTTCGATCAACGCACAGCGGAACCTGGTCAACTCGACCGGCGCGCTCCAGAAGAGCCTCCAGCGGCTCTCTTCGGGTCTTCGGATCACGCGCGCCGCGGACGACGCGGCGGGTCTCGCGATCTCGGAGGGCTTTCGCGCGGACATCCGCTCGATCGCCCAGGCCCAGCGGAACGCCAACGACGGCATCTCGCTGCTGCAGGTCGGTGAAGGCGCCCTCAACGAGGTGAGCTCGATCCTGATTCGTCAGCGCGAGCTGGCCATCCAGGCGGCCAACGGCACGCTCGGTGCCGCCGAGCGGGACACGCTGAACGACGAGTTCCAGGATCTGATCTCCGAGATCGACCGGATCTCGGCGGTGACCTCGTTCAACGGGGCGACGATCCTCGAGAGCGGCGCCGGCGTCACGTTCCAGATCGGTGTCGACGCGACGACCAACGACCGGATCACGATCAACGCCGTCGATGCGCGGGCGTCGACCATCGGCCTCGGGGCGAACTCCTCGACGTCCGGTCCGTTCCGCTACGCGGTGATCAGCAACGTCGCCGCCGCGCGAACGACGCTCTCGCAGCTCGATGCCGCGATCTCGGAGGTGGCTTCGCTCCGCGCGAGCTTCGGTACGGTGCAGAACCGACTGGAGTCGGCGATCCGATCGCTGGCGGTCTCGCAGGAGAACACGTCGGCCGCCGAGTCGCGGATCCGCGACGTGGACTTCGCGAGCGAGACGGCGGAGCTGACCCGGAACCAGGTGCTGCAGCAGGCGGGCATCTCGGTCCTGGCGCAGGCGAACGTGTCGACCCAGAGCGCGCTGTCGCTGCTCGGCTAGCGCGGTTCGCGTCACCGGTCGCCCGCACGGGGCGGTCGGTGGCGCGTCCGTCGGCCGCGACCCGGGGCAGACTCCGCTACAGGCGGAACCCCATCGCACCGACAGGATGATCACGGGTCCCGCTGGACCCGGGAACCGTCACGAGAGAAGGGATTCGATTGGGCGCTCGATATCGTGAGATGGAGATCAGGACGGCCACCCCCGAGATGGTCGTCGTCAAGCTCTACGAGGGCGCGCTTCGATTCATTCGCCAGGCCAAGGAGTGTCAGGCGGAAGGTCAGGTGGCCGGGCGGGCGACCGCGATCGCGAAGGCCCTCGCGATCGTGGGCGAGCTCCAGCAGAGCCTGAACCTCGAGGAGGGTGGCGAGATCGCCCGCAACCTCGACTCCCTCTACTTCTACGTGACCGACCGACTTCTCGAAGCCAACGTCCGCGGCACGGTACAACCCCTGGACGAAGCCTCCGGTGTTCTCTCTACGCTGAACGAGGCCTGGGTCGAGATCTCGAAGCGTCCCGCGCAGTCCACGGCGACGTCGGGCGCGACCGCCTAGCACGCCAGGGGCGCCCGCCCGCTCGGGGGATGCGGCCGCGGAGCCGGGAACACGGCGCAATCGACAGGCGCGCCTCTGGTCTCGCCCTGCAATCCGGGATTCCAGCCTGAAAGGCGCCCCGGAAATTCCTGCCGCCTAGCGCCGCCAGGCTGCGCCAGAGCTGCCGCTCGTTGGCATCGTCCTTGCTCTTGTTCCCGGCGTGGCATGGACGAAAGCGCGGCCCGCGCTCGAGGGCAACGACAAGACGATTCTGGGCGCGAGCCCCAAGATCCTCGTGACCGGCGGGACCGGTTCGTTCGGGCAGGCGTTCGTGCGCCGGATCCTGGCGACCTCGCCCGACTGCACCATCCGCGTATACAGCCGGGACGAGCTCAAGCAGTACGACATGGCCCAGAGCCTCGGGCAGGACCCGCGCGTCCGCTTCTTCCTCGGCGACGTCCGCGACCGGGACCGGCTGGAGCGCGCCATGCACGGCATCGACCTCGTGGTGCATGCAGCGGCGCTCAAGCACGTCCCGATCTGCGAGTTCAACCCCGCCGAAGCGGTCAAGACGAACATCCTCGGCTCCCAGAACGTGGTCGACGCGGCGATCGATGCCGGCGTGCGGCGGACGATCGCGCTCTCGACGGACAAGGCCGTCAACCCGGTCAACCTCTACGGCGCGACGAAGCTCTGTGCCGAGAAGCTCTTCGTCCACGGGAACGTCTACTCCGGCGCCCGGGACATCAGCTTCGCGTGCGTCCGCTATGGCAACGTCATGGGCAGCCGCGGAAGCGTGATCCCGCTCTTTCAGAAGCAGGCGCCCACGGGCGTACTCACGCTCACCGATCGGCGGATGACCCGATTCTGGCTCTCCCTGGATTCCGCCGTGGACCTCGTCCTCCACGCGGTGGGCGAGATGCAGGGCGGCGAGATCTTCGTCCCGAAGATTCCCAGCATGCGCATCATGGACCTCGCCCGGGCGATCGCGCCGACCGCGCGGATCGAAGAAGTGGGACGTCGGCCGGGCGAGAAGCTCCACGAGGTCCTGCTCACCGCCGAGGAGTCACGGAACACGACGGACTGCGGGCGCCACTACGTGGTGCGTCCGGACGCCGGGAGCGCGCCGGAACCGACCGTCGCCGGTCGCGCGCTTCCCGACGGGTTCGCCTACTCGAGCGATGCCAACGACGAGTGGATGAGCGTCGCGGATCTCCGCGCGTTCGTCGCGAGCCAGGGGTCTGCCGTCGAGCCGGCCGAAGCGCGACCCGCCGTTGCGCCGGCGGTTTCGGAGACGCCGTGATCCCCTACTGCCAGCACGAGATCCGGGAGGCCGATCGAAGAGCCGTCTCGAAGGTGCTGGCGTCGTCCCGGTTGACTCAGGGCCCCGCCGTCGACGGCTTCGAGCGGGCGCTCTGCGACCGCCTCGGCGCCCGGCACGCGGTGGCGGTCTCGAGCGGGACGTCCGCACTGGTCGTCTCGCTCGCGGCGCTCGGGGTAGGCGAGGGCGACGAGGTGATCGTCCCTTAGCTGACCTTCGTGGCTACGGCCAATGCCGTGCTGCTGTGCGGCGCGACGCCCGTCTTCGCGGACGTCGATCCCGAGACCCTCGCGCTCGATCCGGCGGACGTCGCTCGGCGGGCCGGTCCGCGCACCCGCGGTGCAATCCTGGTCCACTACGCGGGGCACGCCGGCGATGCGGCCGCCTGCCGTGCGGCCCTCGGCCCGGATCGCTTCCTGATCGAAGACGCCTGTCACGCGCTCGGTGCCGAAGAGGCGGGAACGCCCGTCGGCGCCCGTTCCGAGTTCGCCTGCTTCTCGTTCCATCCGGCCAAGCACGTCGCGACCGGGGAGGGCGGCGCGATCCTCACGCGGGACGCGGCGATGGCCGACCGGCTGCGCCGCTTTCGAGAGCACGGTCTCGATCGTTCGGTGGCCGGTCGGCGCGGGCTCGGGCTCCCGGAGGCGCACTCGGCGGAGGAGCGCGGCGGCTGGGTCTACGAGATGCACGCGCTCTCCGCGAACCATCGCCTGCCGGACCTGGCGGCCGCCCTCGGCACGAGTCAGCTCGCACGGCTCGACGAGAACCTCGCGCGGCGTCGTGAGATCGCGCAGCGCTACGACGAAGCCTTCGCGGGTGACGCGCGGATCTCGCGTCTGGCCGAGCGGCGGGATACCCGCTCGGCGTGGCACCTCTATCCGGTACGGCTCGCCGACGTGTCTCGCGCCAGCGTCTACGCCCGGCTGCACGAGGACGGCATCGGCGTCCAGATCCACTACATCCCGGTCCACCTGCAGCCCTACTACCGCGAGCGACTCGGGACGCGATGGGGCGACCTTCCTGCGACGGAGGACGCCTACCTCGGACTGCTCTCGCTGCCGATGTTCCCGACGCTCACGGACGACGATCAGCGCCGCTCGATCGAGGCGCTCTTCCGTGCCCTCGAAGGAGGCCAGCCATGAAGCCGCTGCGCCTCTTCACGGCGTTCCACGCGAATCTCGACTTCTCCGCGCTGCCCGAGGCCGATCGTCCTCTGGTGCTGGCACGCTGCTACTGGCCGCTGCTCTCCCTTCCGGAACAGCTCGGGATCCCGATCGGACTCGAGATGAGCACGCGCACCCTCGAGACGCTTCAGTCCGAGGATCCCGACTGGGTGAAGCGCTTCCTCCGCCTGACGGAAAGCGGCCTGATCGAGCCGATCGGTTCGGGACGCGCGCAGATCGTCGGACCGCTCGTCCCGAGCGAGATCAATCGCCTGAACCTGCGACTCGGCGCCGATCGCTACGCCTCGATCCTGGGCGCATCGCCGCGGACCTGGCTCGTCAACGAACAGACCTGGTCCGACGGGCTCGCTTCGCTCTACGCGGACGTCGGGGCGGAGCGTCTGGTGATGGAGTGGAACAATCCGGCCGCGCGACGCAAGGAGCTGCGGCCGCTGCGCTGCCGGACGGCTCGGGTCCGCGCTGCCAACGGATCCGGTCCGGTTCTGCTCTGGAACGACTCGATCGTCTTCCAGAAGGTCCAGCGGGTCGCGCACGGAGAGATTCCCGAGGACGATCTTCGCAGCTACGTCGAGCGCCTCGGCTCGCGCTCGGGCGCGGTCGCGCTGTGTCTCTACGGCGGAGACGTCGAGATCTTCGACTACCGACCCTCGCGCCGTCTGATCGGGGGCGACGAGGGAACCGAGATGGCCCGGCTGCTCGGGCTCTTCGAGCGGCTCGCCGCGGACGACGGATACGCGTTCGTGCTGCCGCGCGACGTCCCGCCGCCGAACGAAGAGTCGGAGCCGGTCGCGCTCGGGTCCGCCGAGGATCCGATTCCGTGCAAGAAACAGCCGCGCTACAACCCGACCCGGTGGGCGGTTTCCGGCCGCGACGGCCTGGGCATGAACACGCGCTGCGAAGCGCTCTTGCGCAGCGAATCCGAGCGCGGAGAACGTCAGCAGCAGCCCGTCGCGAGCCACGCCCGACAGCACGAACCGACCTGCAGCGTCGGTGGTGGCGCACGCCCATGGGGTCACCTGGGTCGGGGCCCAGGGCTCGAGGGCGGAGGTGGCGATGACGCGCCCTCCGGCGATCGGGTGACCCGCCTGGTCGCGCAACCGTCCGCGGAGGGTGGCTGCGGTGGGGTGAAGGACGATGGACCCCGCACCCGGTTGCAGGGTCGGCCATGCGGAGAGCTGGCTCGATTGGAACCCGGCCTTGGCGAGCACTACCGTCTCGCGGAAGCCACGCCACGGGTAGACCAGGCGGAAGCGGCCGTCCTCGTCCGTCGTCGTC
>JBCCZJ010000030.1:0-20295 GCA_039187915.1 Myxococcota bacterium | reverse complement strand
CTGATCGCGAACCGCGGCGAGATCGCACTCCGGGTCGCGAAGACGCTGCGCCGGCTCGGGATCGCGAGCGCCGCGGTCGTGCACGCCGAGGACGCGGGCAGCCCGGCCGCCCTCGCCGTCGACGAGGCCTGCCCGATCGAGGGCGAGACCCCGGTCGCGGCCCACCTCGACGCGGACCAGATCATCGGGATCGCCCGCGAGATCGGCGCCGACGCCCTCCACGCCGGCTACGGCTTCCTCGCGGAGAACGCCCCCTTCGCCGAAGCGGTCGAAGCCGCCGGCCTAAAGTGGATCGGCCCCACGCCGCAGGCGATCCGCCTGATGGGCGACAAGATCGCGTCCCGTCGCTTCGTCGCCGAGGCCGGCTATCCGCTCACGCCCTCCGCGAGCGAAGAGGACGACCCGTCGACCTTTGCCGCGCGCGCCGCCGAGATCGGCTTCCCGCTGCTGATCAAGGCGAGCGCAGGCGGCGGCGGCAAGGGCATGCAGATCGTGCGGAGCGCGAGCGATCTGCCGCAGGCCATCGAGCTCGCCCGCTCGGAGGCGCTCCGCTATTTCGCAGACGACCGGATCTACGCGGAGCGCTATGTCGAGTCTCCGCGCCACGTCGAGGTCCAGATCCTGGCCGATGCCCACGGCAAGGTGCTCCATCTGGGCGAGCGCGACTGCTCGATCCAGCGCCGCTTCCAGAAGCTCGTCGAAGAGACGCCGGCACCGGCCATGGACGACGCGCTGCGCGACCGGATCTGCGCGCAGGCGGTCGGGATCGCGCAGGCGGCGGGCTATCGGAACGCGGGGACCGTCGAGTTCGTGCTCGCCCCCGACGGCGCGTTCTATTTCCTCGAGATGAACACGCGCCTGCAGGTCGAGCACCCGGTGACCGAGATGGTGACGGGCGTCGACCTGGTCGAGGAGCAGGTCAGGGTCGCGGCCGGGATCCCCCTTGCGCTCGAGCAGGCCGAGCTCCGCTTCGACGGCGCGTCGATCGAGTGCCGGCTCTGCGCCGAGGACCCGGACCAGGACTTCCGCCCGGCGGTCGGCCCGCTGCTGATCGTGCAGCCGCCCGAGGGCCCCGGCGTCCGCTTCGACGGGGGAATCGCACAGGGCCAGGAGGTCACGACCGCCTTCGATCCGATGCTCGCGAAGGTGATCGTCCACGGCCGCGACCGCACCGAGGCGATCGCGCGCATGCGCAAGGCCCTGGCCGAGACCGTGATCCTCGGCTGCACGACGAACGCCGCCTACCTGGAGCGGATCCTCGGGCATCCGGACTTCGCCGAAGGTCGCGTCGAGACCGGGTTCATCCCGAGCCACGAAGCCGAGCTCGCGACACCGCCCCTCTCGACCACGGAACGCGACACCGTCCTCGCGGTCGCCGCCCTCTCCAACCGGGACTTCGCCGAGCGCGTCTCCGCCGTCCCCGAGCCCGCCGCCTCGATCGGCGGCTGGCAGAACTGAACCGGAGGAGCCCCCGAAATGGGATACGACTTCGAGCTCGACGGCGAAGCCCACGTCGTCCACCCGGTTCACCGGCCGGGACGCGGCCATCTCACGATCGAGGGACGCGCCTTCGCGGCGGAGCTCTTCCCAGGACTCGTGCCCGGCGAGCACTTCCTCGAGATCGACGGCCGGCAGGAGCGGATCTTCGTCGCGGTCCAGGGCGACGCCCACTTCGTCCACTGGCGAGGTCGCGTGCATCGCGTCGACGCCATCAACGCCCTCGAGCGCGCCCGCCGCGCGGCGGATCCAGCGGGCGGCGCGGACGTCCTGCGCGCGCCCATGCCCGGCACGGTCGTCGACGTCGTCGTCGCAGACGGGGAACCCGTCGAAGCCGGCCAGCTCCTCATGACCATCGAGAGCATGAAGCTGCAGACCGCGATCACCGCCGAAGCGGACGCCGTCGTGGGCGAAGTCTGCGTCCGCCCCGGCGACCACTTCGACCAGGGCGACGTGCTCGTGCGCCTCGCCCCGGGTCGGGAAGCCGGCCCCGCCGCCGGCGAGGGAGAGGAGGACGCGCGATGATGCGCCGAATCGAGAGTCGGATCGATCCGCGGAGCGCGGACTTCCAGCGGTACCGGCAGGCGAACCTGGAACGCGTCGCGGAGTTCCGCGCGATGCAGCACGCCGCGCGCTACGAGCGGCCCCAGCGGGACTTCGATCGACTGGCCCACCACGGCAAGCTCTTCGTCCGCGAGCGGATCGAGCAGCTGATCGACCCGGGGACGCCCTTTCTCGAGCTGTCGTCCCTCGCCGCGAACACCGAGTACGACGGGGACGCCAAGAGCGCGAGCGTCGTCTGCGGGATCGGGATCGTCTCGGGCCGCGAGGTGATCATCCGGGCCGACGATCCGAGCATCAAGGGCGGCGCCTGGTACCCGCTGACGGTGAAGAAGAACGTGCGGATCCTCGACATCGCGATCGAGAACCGTCTGCCGGTCGTCCACATCTGCGACAGCGCCGGCGGATTCCTGCCGCTCCAGTCCGAGCTCTTCGCGGACAAGGACAACGCGGGGCGGATCTTCCGCAACCAGTCGATCCTCTCGAAGATGGGGGTGCCCCAGCTCGCCCTCGTCTTCGGCCAGTGCACCGCCGGCGGCGCCTACATTCCTTCCCTCTCGGACTACTCGGTCATCCTGCGCGGTAACGGCGGGATCTTCCTCGGCGGGCCGCCGCTCGTGAAGGCGGCGACGGGCGAGATCGTCGATCACGACACGCTCGGCGGGGCCGACGTCCACACGCAGATCTCGGGCGTCGCCGACTACGCGGCGAACTCGGAGGAGGAGGCCCTTCTCCTCGGCCGCGAGATCGTCTCCCAATGGCATCGCCCCGAGAAGGCCCCGATCGAACGCCGCGAGCCCGAGCCGCCCGCCTACGACCCGGCGGAGCTCTACGGGATCGTCCCGGACGACATCAAGATCCAGTTCGACATGCGCGAGGTGATCGCGCGCCTCGTCGACGGCAGCTACTTCCACGAGTACCAGCCCGACTACGGCAAGACGCTGATCTGCGGATACGCCTACATCTGGGGACAGAAGGTCGGGCTGCTGGCCAACAACGGCGTCCTCTTCAACGACTCGTCTCAGAAGGGCGCCCACTTCATCGAGCTCTGCGACAAGAACCGTACGCCCCTGGTCTTCCTTCAGAACATCACGGGCTTCATGGTCGGCCGAGAGTACGAGGCACGCGGCATCTGCAAGGACGGCGCGAAGTTCATCATGGTGCAGTCCGGCGCCTCGGTCCCGAAATTCACCGTCATGGTGAACGGCTCCTTCGGCGCCGGGAACTACGGCATGTGCGGCCGGGCCTTCGACGGCCGCTTCATCTTCTCGTGGCCGAACCACCAGATCGGCATCATGGGTGCGGAGCAGGCGGCGAACACGCTGGCCGACGTGAAGGTCCGCCAGCTCGAACGCGCAGGCGAGACACCCACGGCCGCCGAGATCGAGGCGATCCGCCGCCCGGTCCTCGAGTCCTACGCTCGCGAATCGAGCGCCTACTACGCGACGTCTCAGCTGTGGGACGACGGTCTGATCGATCCCGTCGACACACGAAACGCGCTCGGCATGGCCATCAGCGCTTCCCTCCACACGCCGATCGAGGATCCCCACTACGGCGTGCTGCGCTTCTGATCCTGGGCCCCTTCGGCGCTCAACGGACGCGCCGGGGGCTGGCCCGAGGCCGTTCGGACGCCTAGCTTCCGCACCCGCGACGGCATGTCGCGAAGGGGCACGCGTGGCGACGAAGGACGGACGAGGAAACGCGAGTACGAACGGCGCGACGCTCTCGCGGCGCCGCTTCCTGGGCGCCGCCGGCGGCGCGGGCCTGGGCCTCGCGGCAACCGGCTGCGCCGCGCCCCGGACGTCGGCACCGACCGCGCCCGAGAACGACCTCCTCGCCGGAGACGCCCTCGATCAGGCGGCACGGGTGCGCAGCGGCGAGGCGACCGCCGAGGAGCTGGTGCGCGCGACGATCGAGCGGATCGAGGCGCTGAACGGTCCGATCAACGCCGTCGTGACGACCTTCTACGAGCGCGCGCTGTCCCGCGCCGCCGGCCCGCTTCCGAACGGCCCCTTCCGCGGCGTGCCCTTCCTGCTGAAGGACCTGAACGATCTCGCCGGCACTCCGACCTCGATGGGCTCGCGGCTCTTCGAGGGCCATGTCGCCGCGGAGAGCTCGCCCCATACCGCGGCCGCCCTCGCCAGCGGCTTCATCGTCCTCGGCAAGACGAATACCCCGGAGTTCGGCCTCGTCGCGACGACCGAGTCCGCGGCCCTCGGCATCTGCCGCAACCCGTGGAACCTCGATCACTCCGCCGGTGGCTCGTCGGGCGGGGCGGCCGCGGCGGTCGCGGCGGGGATGATCCCGATGGCCCAGGCCTCCGACGGCGGCGGATCGATCCGGATCCCGGCTTCGTGCAACGGCGTGTTCGGGCTGAAGCCGAGTCGCGGCCGCAACCGCGCTGCAGCCCAGACGCGCGCGGTCGACATCAGCGTGAAGCACAGCGTCTCGCGCTCGGTGCGCGACACCGCCGCCTACACGACCGTCGTCCAGCGGACGGATCCCGCCGCGCGGTTCGCGCCCATCGACTTCGTCGAGGGCCCCGCCGATCGCCGGCTGCGCATCGGCTTCTTCACCCGCAACGGTTTTGGCGAAGAGGCCCACCCTGAAGTGAAGCGCTGCCTCGAGGCGTCGGCGGCGCTTTGCGAGGGACTCGGCCACGAAGTCATCGCGACCGACTTCGACCTCGAAGGCGAGGCCTTCTTCGAACACTTCCTGAATCTCTGGGCCTCGATCCCGGCCGGGATCGTCGAGCAGGCGAAGCAGCGCGGCTTCGACCCGCCCGACGTCCTCGAGCCCGTCACCCTCGGCCTCGCCGAGCGCTTCTCCCGCGCGCCGGCGAACGCGATTCCCGCCGCCGTCGACTTCCTGGAGGGCTACGCCGGCCGGATCGACGCGCGGCGCTCGCGCTTCGACGTGCTGCTGTGCCCCGTCCTCCGGGATCCGCCGGCGCCGATCGGCACCTACGCCGGAACGCGGCCCTTCGACGCGGTCTTCGAACCGATGATCGGCTACGTGGGCTACACGCCGACCTGGAATGCGACGGGACACCCCGGGATGTCCGTTCCCCTCGGTGTGTCGGTGGACGGCCTCCCGATCGGGAGCCAGTTCATCGCCGGCCACGGCGACGAGCGGACCCTCCTCGAGCTCGCCTACGAGCTCGAAGCGGCCCAGCCGTGGGCAGATCGCCGGCCGGCCTGAGGTCGACGGGAACGGTGCCTTTTCGACACATCCGGCTTCTCGTCCCTCGATCGCAGCGCAGGATTCGCCGAAGAAACGAAGGCGCGTTTGCGCCCGGGAGATCTGTACTCCACGTGCCGTCCAGCGTACCCTCCGTTTCGAGCGATTCGATGCGTCGAACGAAACGCGCGCCCTACCGAGCGCGGGGCCACTCCGCCCGGTCGAGAGCAGCGGTTCCTCTCGGACGCGTGGGACGCGCGGCTTCGAGCGCGTGAGGGGGAACCCGATGGGTCGGCAAACGGTGGCGAGGAAGATTCGCGAGGTCGTGGCGCCGCTCGGACTCCAGCGCGTCGCCCATCGCCGCGCCAACGCCGAACGGACGCCCGACGTCTTCCTGTGGATTCCCCGGACCGCGGGCACCAGCATGTTCGAGAGCCTGGCCTCGGCGGGCTGCGGCAAGTTCAAGACGCTCCGCGCCGTCCGCTTCGAGTTCTCCCAGTCGGGCCTCGCCACCTTCGGCCACCAGGCCTATCACCAGCTCGTCGAGATCGGCGCCGTCTCCCCCGAGTACGATCGCGTCGCGTGGAAGTTCGCGATCGTGCGCAATCCGTGGGATCGCGCCGTCTCGCTCTTCGCGCTGCTGCGACGTCGCCACATGATTCCCGACGGCCACACCTTCGAGGACTTCGCTCGACGTCTCACCGAAGAAGGCGTCGGACCGATCGGCCTCCACAACGCGGAAGAGCTGAGCTGGCTGAACCCGCAGGTCGACTGGCTGCGCGTGCCCGGCCAGGGCGTCCAGGCGGACTTCTCGGCCGCTACGAATCGCTCGCTCGGGACTTCGCCACGATCTGCGACAAGCTCGGCATCGAGGCGCCGCTCGGCCACAGGAACGCCGCGCCCCACGAGCACTACCGGGACGTCTACACACCCGAGAGCCGCAAGCGCATCGAGCAGTTCTACGCCGAGGACATCGAGACCTTCGGCTACCGCTTCTAGGCCCGGCGGCCACCGACGAGCCGGACGTCCGCCTTCCGCCTTCCGCCCTCCGCCCTTCGCTCTCCGCCAAAGGCGCCCGACTCCGCCTAGCGCGCCGCCGCGGATCCCACCGACGCCGACCGCAGCGACTCCGCGTCGGGCTCGACCCAGATCGCGGACGTCCACGCGCGCTCCTGCTGGATCGGTGAGTAGAAGGGCTCGGCCTCGGGATCGAGGCAGCACTTTCCGTACACGTCGCCCTGCGCACCGCGCTCGAGCGCTTCGGCCGTCGCCGCCTCTGCCTGTGCCGAACACGCCGCCGCGAACGGATCCACGCCGGCCGCCTGACACTGGAACGTGCTCCAGCGACAGGTGGGATTCTCGAGCACTCGGACGTAGTAGAAGGCCCGCTCGCTGGCGTTCCAGTCGGGGTCGGTCCAGACCCGACAGAGGTTCGAGGCGCCCGAGCCCGTCGGCGCGCAGGTCGCCGGATCGACCGACGCGCCGTTGTCGGCGTTCCCCGCGACGTCGTACACGCGCTCCCGACTCGACCCGTCGGCGCCGACCCAGCCCTTGATGATCTGGACGCGCTGGAGATCCGTGCCCGGGTGGCCCGGGACGCCCGGATCCTTGAGCGCGCTCACCAGGAAGCGCGGGCTCGCCGCGTCCGCCGGCACCTCGAGCCGCCCCCCCATCGGCACGCCCGTCGCGTAGGCCCGCGCGACCATGTCGGGCGCGCCGCAGAGATCTTCGGAGAGCGCCTCGCCCGCGAAGAAGCGCACGATCGGTCGGGTGCCGCTCGTCGCGTAGGTCTCCTTGCGGCGTATGCCGTCGAAGATCGCGTCGCGGCTGTTTTCCTCGGCCCAGACGACGGCGTGACCGCCCGGGTTCGAGAAGAAGTGGTCCTGGACGTTGCGGTAGCCCGCGTCGCGACGACCGAGGTGGCCTACGTAGTTGTCCTCCTCGGCGCCGCCGGGGGTCGCGCTGTGGGAGTCGGTGCTGCCGATGAAGCCGAAGACGAAGGGGTTCGTGCCCGTGTCGCGACCGAGCTCGAGCCCTGCCTTGAGCGCGTTGCGCGCCATGTTGCGCGGATGGAAGGCGTCGACGGGGACCGGGGCCGCCTGCTCGGTCATGACCTCGCCGTGGATCGAGCCGAGCATGCTCAGGTTGTCGGCCACGACCTGCTCGTAGGTGCAGAGCTCGTCCTCGGTCAGGACGCCGCGTCCTTCGAGGCGATCGAAGCGGCACTCGGACGCGCCCTTGTGCTGGGTCAGCTCGATCACGGGCTCGAACTTGATCCGGTCGGCAGCTTCGCGCGGCGTCTGCGGATCGCGGAACATGAGCCCAGCCGCGAGGTTCGGGTTGTGCGGGATCGCGAGGACGTCGCAGCCGGTTCCTGCGTCCAGGCAGCGCTCCTGCAGCAGCTCCCAGAGCACCGGAAAGTTGTAGGTCCCGGTGTCGTAGGTCGAGACGGGATTCGCCGGGACGTTGGCGTTCCGGAAGATCACGTTGCGGTGCATGTTCGCCGCGTTGGGCGCGTCCGTATACTCGTAGCCGACGAAGGTCGTGAAGGAACAGCTCGCGGAGCGGTCGTAGTGGGTCTCCGCGGCGGCCTGGATCCGCCCCCAGGCGCTCGTCGCCGCTTCGTCACAATCCGAGAGCGTGCAGGCGAAGCTCTGGCTCACCTCCTCGGTCTGGATCCCGCCCAGACTCGTCCACCAGCTCGCCGCGAGCAGCTGTGTCCAGTAGTGGTCCGAGCGGGTCATCACACAGTGAGGCCACCAGTAGCCGAGGCGGCTCGCGTCCCGGGTGCAGACGTCGATCGGCCCGAGGTACTCGGAGTGGTCCGTGATGCCGGCGAAGTCGAGCGGACGCTGGATCCGCGCCGTCACGACCTGCTCGCCCGCCTCGTTCGGCAGCGTGATCGGCTCGCCCTTCGCATAGCGGTAGGCGTCGTCGGGCTCGTTCCGCTGACTCGAGATGTAGGAGTCGAAGGAGTAGGCGGTGTGGACGTGGAGGTCGCCGAACATCGGCCGGCGCAGCGGATCGTGGTCGGCGCAGGGCGCTCGATCTTCCGAGTAGACGCGCGGCCGGTCCTCCGGGCCGTCGGCCGCGACCGGCGAAGCGAGGAGGGCCAGGACCAGCCAGCAGAACGAGAGGGCGACGCGTCGAAGGGACGGAGCGGAAACGGGCATGGCGAGAGTCTATGCAGCGCCCGTCGCGCCGTCACGACCCCGTTCGAGCGCGCTTCAGCGCGTCGCCGACGCTGCTGGGAGCGCCGCAGACTCTGCCGCGAGCGTCGCAGTCGCCACCGGGAGCACCGCAGACTCTGCCGCGAGCGTCGCGGACGCCACCGGGCGCACCGCAGACTCTGCCGCGAGCGTCGCGGACGCCACCGGGAGCACCGCAGACGCGACGGGGGGCGCCGCAGACGCGACGGGCGTCGCACTGTCCGCCGGCCCCACCCAGATCGGCGAGGTCCACGCGCGCTCCTGGATCGTCTTCGGGACGCGCGGGTCCGAACAGCCGTCCGGCCGCTCGGCCTCGGGCAGCGAGAGACAGACCCAGGTCGACCAACGACAGCTCGGACGTTCGAGCACGCGGGCGTAGTAGACGGCCGGCCGCGCCGGATCGAAGTCGGGATCCCGCCAGACCGAGCAGAGCGACGCTGCGCCCTGCCCTTCTGGCTCGCAGGTGTCCGGGTCGACGCCCGCGCCGGCGTCGGGGCCGCCGGCGACGTCGACGACGGACTGATGGAAGGCACCGGCATCGTCGACCCAGCCCTTCACGATCTGGATCCGCTGGAGCGGCGTCCCCGGATGGGCGGGCGTCCCCGCGTCCTGCATCGCCGAAACGAAGAAGCGCGGGGCGTCGGTCCCGCCGTCCGACACGAGCTCGCCGCCCATCGCCACGCCGGCGGCGTCGGCCCGCGCGATCCCGTCTGCGGCTTCGCAGAGACCTTCCGGCAGGTCGAACCCGGCGAAGAAACGTGGCGCGATCCGCGGACCGCTCGTCGCGAAGGTCTCGCGCCGCTTCATCGCATCGAAGAGCGCGTCCCGGCTGTTCTCCTCGGCCCAGACGCCGGCGAGGCCGCCGGGGTTGCGAAAGATCCGGGGCCGGCGGCGATCGGCGATCGTGACCATCTCCGCCGGGCTCGACGCCGCGTACTTGCCGACGAAGTCGAATTCATCGGCCGCTCCGGGCGTGCCGCGATGGGTGTCCGTGCTGCCGACGAATCCGAAGGCGAGCGGGTTCACGCCGAGGCGCGTCTCTTCCGCGAGCCCTTCGATCAGCGCGTAGCGCACGTAGTCGAGCCGCGAGGTGCAGCCCTTGCCACGCTGCGCGCCCGACGACACGCCGTCCCCGCAATCCTCCACCGGCCCCTGCCAGTCGCGGATCTTCTCGAAGCCGCAGAACTCGTCCTCACCACCGAGGATGCCAGCGAAGCCGTTCCGGCATTCGGACTCGCCCTTCACCTGCATCATCTCGACGATCGGCTCGAGGCGCGCGCGAAGGGACGCCTTCTCGCGCTGTTCTTCGAGGGGCAACTCCCAGTAGGGCAGCGAGAACTGGTGGCCATTCGAGAGGTTCGGGTTGTGCGGGATCGCGATCGCTTCGCAGCCGGTCCCCGTGTCGAGGCAGAGGTCGCGCAGACGATCGCGAAGCAGGTCCTCGTTCGGCGTGTCGATCCAGGAGAAGGGGAGCTCGGGGCCGATCTCGTTCCGTAGGATGATGTTGCGATGGATCTTGGTGCTCGCGGTCGAGCGGCTGTATTCCCAGGCGTGGAAGGTCGTGAAGGAACAGGCGGCGCTGCGATCGTAGAAGCGCTCCGCCGCGCGGCCGTTCTCTTCCCAGACGGTCGCGAGCCGCGCGCGGCAGCGCCCGAGATCCTCGCCGCAGACCTCGCGATTACGGCCGTCGAAGTCGACGACGCCGAGGAGCTGCGCCCGGAAGCTCTTCAGACCGAGCAGGTCCGCGAGGATCGTCTTCTCCTCGCCGCGTGAGAGTCGACACGACCTCGTGCCGAAGACCTCGGACGTGGGGTCGAGACAGAGCGCCGTCTCGGCCATCCACTCGGCGTGGTCCGTGACCGCCGCGAAGTCGAGGGGCCGGGCGAGTCGCGCGCGCCGCTCGGGGCGCCCGTCGTCGTCGAAAGGCGACAGCGCCACCGTCTCGCCCCGCGCGTAGCGGTAGGCATCGTCGGGCGTCGTCGTCGTCCCGAGACTCCGCGCGTCCATCGAGACGCCGGTGTGCACGTGGAGGTCTCCGAAGAAGGGGCGCCGCAGCGGATCGCGGTCGGCGCAGGGTTCGCGCGGCGCGATCTCCCGCGCGACGGCCGGGCCGATCGGTTCCGGCCAGTCCTCGAGGCCGGGATCCAGACCGCAGCCGGCCGCGACGAGCGCGAGCGCAGCGGGGACGGCCGACGCGCGACGTCGACGCAGGATTGCGCGCCTTCGTATCGGCGCGCTCACGGGAAGAGCACCACCGGCGCGTAGCGCGGCAGCGTCCCTACCTTCAGCTCCGGATGCGCAGCGAACTTCTCGCGCAGGAAGCTCAGGGTCTCGTCCGTCCCCGAGGACAGGAAGCCCGCCGCCACGAGCTCTCCCGTGAAGGGCCCTTCGATGGGCCCCATCAGGCTGTCCCAGTGGATCGGGAAGAGACGTCGCGCGCCGACGCGCTCGACCGTCTCGCGCCAATAGGCCTCGCGATAGGCCTCGGTCTGGGGTCCGAGCCCGCCGACCCCGAGGAAGACGGTCTCGGCTGGATATGCGCCCAGGCTTCCTTCGACGTAGCCCGCGCTCGCCTGGATCAGGAAGCGCCCCTTCGGATGCGTGACGTGGATCGCGTAGGGCTGGCCCACCTTGTACTCGAAGGCCCCGACCGGCGGCACGAGCGGCGCGTCGATCCGCGGGTCGGCGAGCGCGCGGGCGCGCATCTCCGGGTCCGGGAACTCGAAGTGGTGGGTGTGGATCAGGCGGATCGTGAAGGCGCCGAAGCGGTGGGGTGCGCCGTCCTCGGCGACGCGGATCCGGGCTTCGTCGAGGCCCCAACCCCGGCCGATGTTGGCCGTCGATTCGGATCCCAGCAGGATCGCCCCGGTCCGCTTGGCGACCTCGGGCGCGTCCATCGCGTGATCGAAATGCGAGTGGACGGGAATCACCACCGCGAGCCGCTCCACCTCGTTGGCGGCCAGCCCCGCGTCGATCGCCGCGAGATCCGGCTCGATCTCCCCGAAGAGCAGCGAGAGCGGGCCGGGGCGTGAGAACCAGCCGTCGACCATCCAGTCGGTCGTGCCGTCCGAGAAGAGCAGCGTCGAGGTCCCCGTGAAGCGGACATGGACGGCGCCCGGCGGGACCGTCTCCGAGCCGGGGAGCGCCCAGGCCGGGTCGACCGGCGGCGCCTCGTAGGTGTTCAGGAAATAGGCGGCCGCGGCGAAGAAGACGAGCATCGCCGCGACGGAGAGCATGCCGACGGTCGAGAGCAGAGTGCGCAAGGGCGGCCTCCTGCGAACGCGAGCACCGGGCCGATCCGGCGGGCCCGGGGCAGACGCGCTCGCCCTCGATCGAGCCGCGGAATTCCCCACCCGAGCCTGGGAGCGCGACGCCGATCCTGGCGTCTAGCGGCGGTTGCCCCCGCGACGGCCACCCAGCCCCGTGAACATCACCTGGACGCCCGACGTGAACTGAGGGGCATTGTCATCGATCGACGCCGTGAATCCGAGGTTGTTCGTTCCGAGGCTGGAGCCCGACTCCAGGTCCGGATCATCGAAGAAGAAGATCCAACGCCCTTCGACGAACATGCTCCAGCGCCACGGCCCCTCCTCGTACACGTCGACGAGGAACGCGATCGCCGGGCTGATTCCATGGTAGAGCTCCGGGTCGCCGACGGTGTTGGCGGTCTCGATGAAGTCGTCCGCGTTCAGGCCAGCACGCGTCGTACGCTCGAACTCGCCGACGCTCTGCGCCGAGAGCCCGTAGTAGCTGATCGAGGGCAGGATGTGAAACTGGTTCTCGGAGATCGGCAGCGTGAAGTCGAGGCCGATCCCGGCGAACCACATCGCGTCGATCGACACTCGGTTGCGGATCGTGAGGTCACAAGTCTCCGCGCTCGTGAGTCCGCCTCCGATCTCGGGGATCTGATCGGGACAGTTCTGCGTGAAGAGCGGATTCGGAACGCCGCCGTTGGTCCGCGTGAAACTGCTCCCGATCCGCTCGGCGATCAGGCCCTCGGCGAGCGGCCGATGGAATCCACCGGAGAGGAACAATCGCGGCTTGCCCAGGACTTCGAGGTCGGAGCGAAGGGGCGTGTGCAGTCGCGCCTCGAAGCCGACCGTCGTCGTCAGGAAGGAGTCGCCCTCTCCGGGATCAAAGGTCGACTCGCTTGAGACCGTCTCTCCGTCCAGGGCGGCGGTGAACGCGCCCATGTGGAACAGCAGCGACGGCATCCAGCCCGGCCCGTCGTCCTCGCTGCGCTCGGGCGCGTCCTGCTCGGCCTCTACGGTCTGCGCGTTCGCCACCGCGGGGAGGCTGATCGCCAGGAGCGAGAGCAGAAGTGCTCCCATTACATTTCGCATCGTTCGGGCGCTCACGGGGCTACGTCCTTCTCGCCACCCTGTTCAGGGAGGCGCTCTCTCACGACCCGCACTCCGGAGTCGATGAGCCGTTTCAGCTCTCGCTGATAGGCCCCAACCACCTCCTCGCTGATGCCCTTTTCCTGGATGAACGCATCCACCTCGTTGACGTCCATGCTCGCCCAGCGAACGAGGACGGTCGGGAGTCGGCGCTCGAGTTTCGTGTGCTCCGGGTGCTGAAGCATGAACTCGGCCGCCTTGCCTGCCTGATTGCTGTTGACGTAGGAGGCGACCACGATCGGCGCGATGAGGGGGCCCAGCAGGTCGTCGCCGGAATGCTCCAGGGCCCAGGCCCTGCCCTCGGTCCTGACCTCGGGCTCGATCCGGGAGAGCCAGCCGCTCATGATCTCGCGAATGAGCCGGTCCCGCTCCGAACCGGGCGCGCGCTTCGAGAGCCAGAGGATCGCGTTCGCCGGCTCGTTGAGACCCTGCGCTTTCACGACCTCTTCGAGGAGCACCGGGCGCGGCTTGTCCTGCTCGATCTCCTCGTACCAGGCCTGCGATTCGGAGTAGGAGAGGCGGGAGCGCCAGTCGAGGGCACGCTTCAGGGCCGAGATCCGCAGCCCCTCGGGCTCGTCCCAGGGAATGGACTCGATCCACTCGCGGACCGGCTCGAAACCGTTCACGCGGTTCATCTCGACCAGCACGCGGGTGATCCAGAACTCGCGGTCCTCCGGGTCCTGGATCGAACCGAAGAGCGCCGTCAGATTGTCCCAATCCTCCGCGACGGCGAGCGCCTTCAACACGGCTAGCTGCATGAAGCGTGTCGGGGAACGGGGCGCGGGAATCGGGCCATCGAACGTGGGGTCGACATAGGCCCGCGCGGACTCGCCGTCCCCCGACTCGGCCCAGACGTAGACGATCTCCTCGATCGCCTCGTTGCTCACGCGGGGGTAGCGCCACTGCTCGAGGATGTGGTCCAGCGCACCTCGCGGGTCCAGGTCGGCCCACGCGTGCGCGAGGATGCGAATCTCGTGGTGGTGGATCTTGTCGATGTGCTCGTCGAGGGCCTGGATCGCGCCAGGGAGATTCTCGGTCGAGAGCGCGTCCGCGAGCTCGACGGCGCTCCGATGCCGGTCCAGCGTATCCCGGGTCGTCAACATCTCGAAGACGGCCGTTTCCATCGCCTCGGCATCGAGGTCGAGCGCGCCACCGCCCGCCTGATCGCCACCGCACGCGGCGGCGAACAAGGCGATCGCCAACGTGAGAGAACGAACGTCGAAGAAGCTGCGCATCAGAAGTTCACCCTGAAGGTCACGCCGTAGGTTCGCGGGTCACCGATGGCGTGGAGGATCGCGCCGCGGAGACGAGCGAGGTTGAAGACGTCCAACGTGTATCGCTGGTCCGTGATGTTCTCCATCCAAGCGGAGACTTCGAACGTGTCACTGGGACTGATGTAGGTCAGACGCGTATTGAGGAGCCAGAGCGGCTTCTGCTTCGCGAAGTCCGTGTTCGAGGCGTTGAAGAAGACTTTGTCCTTGAACGACCAGTCGAAGCGCGGAACGACCTTCCCCCACTCACCACCGAAGGGCCAGGTCACGAAGCCGATGAAGGAGAGCTCCGGGGAGTTGACCAGCTGATTGCCGGTGAAGTCCTCGACGACCGTGCTGAAGGTCGGCGGGTTGTTGCCGTCGCTCGGGTTCTGAACGCTGAACGTGTTGACGAAGTCCGTGTACTTGCTGTCCAGCCAGGCGAAGGTCAGCCGGAACCACAAGCCCTCCATCAAGGGATGCGCCCAACCCTCGAAGGGCTTCACGTCGATCTCCGCCTCGAAGCCCAGGACGTCGGCGTCCTCGCTGTTGATCAGCTCCTGGACGGGCACGCCGCCACCGATGTTCTTCAGCTGGAAGACCTGGATGTTCTGGTAGTCGTAATAGAAGAAGGCCCAGTTGGCGCGAATCCGGTTGCCCCAGAACTCGGCCTTCATGCCGAGCTCGATCGAGTCGAGGATCTCTGGCTCGACCGGCGTAACGAGACCCGCCGCGTCGGCCGACTCTTCCTGGCCCGGATTCAGGACGCCGCCATTGATGTGCGGGCCCTTCCAGCCGCGCGCGTAACGCGTGTAGAAGTTGACGTCCGCCAGAGGCGAGTAGGTCGCGATCACGTCGCCCGCCCAGCCGAACGCGTTGCCGGCGGACGAGACGGCACGCTCGATCCCGATCGGCTCGAGCACGCCCGTTCCCTGCTGGACGTTGAAGCGCTGCGTCCGCAGGTTCAGTTCCTTGTCTTCGTAGTTGAAGCGCGCGCCCGCCTGGAGCTTGAAGGTCTCGGCGGGATCCCACTCGAACTTGCCCCAGAACGCCGTGTAGCGCGTGAAGAAGGTGTACTGCTGCCGGGTACGCGGCAGGACGAGGGCCAGGGCGAAGTTGTTGTCGACCTCGAGTCCCTCGTAAAGGAACATGCCGCCGAGCTGCCAGGCGATGCCCTCGCCACCGTCGTAGTCGAGGCGGACTTCGTTGGTGATCTGGTAGGCGTTGTTGGAAAGGAAAGGCTCGAGAGAGACGTACGGATTGCCGTCGAGGTTGATGACCGTCGACCGCTTGTTCCACTCGTAGCCGGTGACGACCTTGAGACTGAAATCGCCGAAGACCATCTGCCCCGTGATGTTGGAGCCGTAGAGATCGATCTTCTCTTTCTCGACGCGGTTGTAGTCGCCCTCGAAGGGGTTGCCCTGAAAAGGACTGAAGATGACGCCGCGCTGGCGGCGGTTCTGCAGACCGAACCGGTTGTCCGCGTCGGTGTAGCTATCGACGTCGGTGTTTCCGACGGCCGGTCGCGGCTCGTTCTCCAGCTGCGTCTGACCTGCAGCGACCAGCTGGAACTGGCGCGCGTCGCCGCGGTTCTGGCCGCCATGGATGTTCAGCTGCCAATCCATGTCGAGGAATTCGTGCTGGAAGCGGATGATGGTCCGGGCCGCCCAGTTGCGCGTGTCGTTCACCCACTCCTTGACCGGGGGCACGCCTTCGCCAGCGCGCGGCCAGCCGTTGCCGGGCGGCGAGACGTCGAGCTCGATTCCGCCGACGACGGGGTTCGACTGCGCGGGCGCCTGACACTGGTCCTTCACGTCGCGGATCAGTGCGTTCTGTCGCCCCTCGGCCGTTCGCCCATCGAAGCTGGCGCCCGGGGCCGGATAGTCCTGCTGGTAGGAGATGTCGGCGCAGCGGTTCTTCGTGAAGCCCTGCCGCTGATTCCAACGAGCCGCGGTTCGCATGGTCAGCCGGTCGGGGACGATCACGTTCTCGACCGCGGCCTCGAACTCGAGCTGGTTGAACCGGCCGTAGTTCACGCTGGCCGACATGCCCGGCGTGCCCGTCGGCTTGCGCGCGACGACGCGGATCGTGCCCGCGTTCGCGTTGCGCGCGTAGGTCGTCGTCTGCGGACCGCGCAGCACGTCGATGCTCTGGACGTCGAAGAGCTGGGCGAGCTGTCCCGCCGGAGAATTCATGTAGATGTCGTCGTTGTAGACGGCGACCGAAGACGAAGAGTTGGCGTTGAAGTCACGAATGCCGACGCCACGAATGAAGAGCGTCGGGTTCGACGCAGCGAACGGCGTGCGGATCTCGAGGTTGGGCGTGAACTGCGCGACGTCGGAGATGTCGCTCGCGCCGATCGCTTCGAGGTAGTCCTCGTCGAACGCGATCGCCGACACTTCCTGGTTCTGGAAGAGGCCGGACGCCGCGGTTCCGACGACGACCATCTCTTCGATCCCGGCGAAGGGGTCGTCCCCGCCGCTTTGGGCGAAGGCGTTCGGCGAACCGATCAGGCCGGTGCCGAACGACGTCGTCAATGTCCAGAGGGCGACGAGCAATGCGCGCGCAGCGAAGCGATCTCGGCACGCGAGCACGCGAGAGTCTGCGGCGCTCGTCGAGCGACGGTGGGTAGGGGGCGCGTTCACGGAACTGTGGTCTCCAGACGAAGTCGGTCGTGCTCAGTCTTCGATGGAATAGCCTAGCGCTCGTAACTGCCTGAGCGACATCTCATCAAGTTCGATCTCGGGAGCACCCCCTTCGAAGGCGGGCGGCTGTTCCAGGTACTCGAGCACCGTAGACCGCAGAGTTTTTAGGATACCAGGAGAGTCTTCCGCAATGTCGGTGCTCTCGACCCGGTCTGACCCGACGTCATAGAGGCGGTCGAGCTCCGGATGATTCACGTCGTGGAGCAGCCGGTAGTTCCCATCGCGCAGAGCCACGATCGGGTCCGGATCCGCCTTCGTCCGCCCCCACGTCCGATCGAGCTGAGCGAAGTCCCGATCGGGGAAATCTGGCGCAAACTCCCCACGCAGCCACGGAGCGCGCGAGCGGCCGTCGGTCGGATCCTGGAGCGGTAGACCGACCAGGTCGAGCAGCGTCGGAACGACGTCGACGTTCTGCGTGGGCTGCTGGAAGACCGTACCCGGCTCGAGCTTGAACGGGAAAGCGATGATCCAGGGCGTGTTCGTCACTTCGTGGTGCAGATCGCGCGCATGTCCCTCGATCCCGTGCTCGCCGAACGCTTCACCGTGATCGGAGACGATGAAGACGAGCGTCTTCTTGGCGAGGTCGAGGCGGAAGAGTTGGGCGAAGACCTCGCCCACCTGGAAGTCCTCCCATCGGATCGAGTTGTCGTACCCGTCCTCGAAGGACGTCCCGAAGATCGCAGTGTCCTCGTTCGAGATGTACTGATGAACATCCATCAGATGGATGTAGAGAAAGAAGCGACGATCCTGATTCACCCTCAGGAACTCGGTCGCCGCGAAGATCGCATCGATGTCGGTTCCATCGATTCGGCCGGCGACCGGACGACGGCGCATCTCGGCAGGGGCCTGTCGGGGATTGGGCGTCATGTAGATCTCGAAGCCCTGACGGAAGCCGAAGTTCGGCGCGACCCATCCGTTCCGCCAGATGCCAACCGTATAGAAGCCGGCGTCCCGGAAGATCTCGGCGGGCATCGATGCCGCCCCGGTCACCGTGTCCCTGTGCGTCAGCACGTCGATCCGCTGGGGATAGAGGCTGGTCCAGAGAGAAGCCATCGAAGCCTTGGTCCAGGTCGACTGGGCGCGGTGGCGGTCGAAGCGCACGCCCGTCGCCGCGAAGTAGTCCATGACGGGACTCGTATCGCGCTCGTATCCGTAGCTGCCCAGATGATCTGCCCGCAGCGTGTCGATCAGGATGAAGACGACGTTCAGGTCGTCTCGATCCTTGAGCGTCGCCGAATCCTCGAGCTGTCCGACCGGCCGGTTGTCGAACCAGAACGCGTCGCCGTTCCCTTCGTTGCATCCGACCGTGAACACCGCGCAGAGTGCGATGCCGAAGCCGGCGATCCACGATCGAGCGAGACGGACCTCCGACGAGCCGTTCCCTTGCGCGGACCGTTTCATGACCGCCCCTCCTTCGCGCGCAGCGAATCGAGCAAGACGGACGCCGCGTCCGCTTCGCCGAACCCGTCCTCATCGAGCGCCGCCTCGAGGTCTCGAATCGCAGCGGCGTTCCGTCCGAGTCCCGCGAGGGCGCGCGCGCGACCGAAGAGGGCGTCCGCGACCGCGTGGGACTTGGAGATCGCCACGGAGAAGGCCTCGCGCGCGGGCTCGAACTCCTCGCGGTCGAGTGCGAGCGCACCGAACTCGAGGTGGGCCGAGGGACCAGCATGCATGTGGTAGCGGTTCGCCTGGCGCGCCATCACGTAGGCTTCCTCGCTCTGCGCTCGCCCCTGCTTCTTCGCGATCTCGACCAGAAGCAGGGCGCCCGCGCCGTGGAAAGGCCGCGAGACGACGAGTTCGCGCAGGCGCTCGGCGGCTTCATCCAGACGATCGACGTCGTAGAGCGTCTTGGCGGCCGCGAAAGCCGCCCCGCCATCCACGTCCTCGAGCGCACTCGCCCGATCGAAGGCTTCGATCGCCGCATCCGTCTCGCCGAGGCGCGCGAGAACCTGCCCGTGTTCGTAGTGGACCCGCGCGACGGAACCGTCCTGCGCGACCGAGTCCGCGTAGACGTCTCGACTCTCCTCGATTCGCCCCTCGTCCGCGAGCGCGCGCGCCTGGATCAAGAGGACGCCGGCGACGTCGGGGTTGGCCTCGACCAGCGCGGCCAGCCGCTTCCGCGCCTCGTCCTCGCGATCGAGTCGGATCGCCAGGCGATACCAGGCCGAGAACGCCTCGTGGTAGCCGGGCTCCTCGAGCTCATCCACCGCATCCAGGTATTTGATCGCGGCCTCGGGCCCGAGCACGACCTCGATGTCGTGCGCCTGGTCGGCGAGCGCGATGCCGACCCAGGCGAGGCTGTTCGACAGCGAGGCACGCACGGCTTCCGCGTACTTGTGCAAGGCCGCGGCGGCGGCGAGTCGTGCCGTCATCCGAAGCGCCACGGGATCCCCGTCCGGCGCCCGGGCGCTGCGGAAGGACAGGGCGTCGATCGCCCACGAATAGCGACCTTCCGCCGCGAGCATCTGCGCCATGACGAAGCCGGCGTCGGTCCCGGTCGGAGCAGCGCGAAGCGCGTCCTGGAACATGATGAGCGCCAGGTCGTAGTCCCCGATCTCGACGGCAGCGCGGCCGGCGAGGTAGCGGGCCGCAGCGTTCGAGGGGAAGGTCTTGAAACCTTCCTGGTAATCGGCGAGCGCTCCCTCCGCATCGCCGTTCTCCAGCTTGAGGCGCCCGCGCAGGAGCAGGGCCATCGCGGGCTCGTCCGAGAGGGAGTCGATGATGCGCTCCGCGGTTTCCTGACGCCCCGCTCGGATGTACACGTCCCCGAGACCGAAGCGACTCTCCGCGAGGAGACGGGACCAATCGAGTTCGGGGTCCGAAGCCGACTGGCCGAGCATGATCTCGATCGCCTCGTCGAGCGCCTCACCGGCCCCGACGAGGTCCTTCTCCTCGACGCGACGATTCGCGATGGCGACCCACGTGTCGCCCGTCGGCGCCTTCTCGGCGAGGGCGAGCAGGATCGCCTCGGCCTCATCGCTCCGACCGAGGGAGTCGAGTCGCGCCGCATGGCCGTGCACGAGCGTCATTCGCTTCGGGTACTTCTCGACGAGCTCGGCGAGCCAGTTCGTCCCTTCCTCGCTGCGGCCATCCGAGTCGAGGAGCCCGACCAGCGCGAACGCGAGCTGGGGATCGGCCGGAAACTCCTCGAGGCAGTCGCGCACCGTCTGCTCCGCGACCTCGATCTCCCCGCGCTGCTGCTCGAACTGGGCGGCGGTCGCGCAGAAGACGATCCGGGACTCCCGGTCCGTACCCGGCCGATCGAGTAGCGCCTTCAGCTCGGCGATCCGTTCGCGGGCGCCGTCCCAATCCTCGATCTGGATGTGGAGGTTCAGCAGCCGTTCGATCAGGATGGGCGTATCCGGGTTCTCCGCGCTCACGATCTCGAGATCACCGAGCGCGTTCTCGTACTGCATCGACGCGTCGTACGCCTGCGCGCGCAGGTCGAGGAGGCGTTGATCGTCCGGCTCCGCGTCGAGGTACTGCGTGGCGG
>JBCCZJ010000029.1:0-20477 GCA_039187915.1 Myxococcota bacterium | reverse complement strand
GTGTAGGCCACCGTGAGCAGCGAGCTCGCCGGCAGGAGGATGGCCGCGAGCCAGGGCTGCATCAGGCCGGCGAGGGCCAGGCCGACGGCGATCACGTTGTAGCCGACGGCGAGGGTGAGAATGACCCGCAGCGCACGCGCGAGCTCCTCGGAAGCGGCGAGCGCGCGTCCGATGGGCCCGAGGCCGGGGGTCGTGAAATAGAAGTCGCAGCGCGAGGCCAGCGCTTCGCCGGCGTCCCGCGTCCAATCGACGTAACGGGCCGCGAGGGCACGCAGATGCGGAGCGCTGCGCGCGGAGAGCGCGAGGACCGCGGGCCGCGCCGCCGAGGAGGTCTCGTCGCGGACGTTCGAGGCTGCACGCGCGCGCGCCCGGGCCGGCACGGCTCCCACGGCGAGACGACTTGCCGGGGAATCGACCGACTCGACGACGACATGCGCGTTCGTGCCGCTCATGCCGAAGCTGCTCACGCCCGCGCGGCGCGGTCGGTCGGACTCGGGCCAGTCGATCGCGCGGCCCGGGATCGCGAAGCCCAGCCGCGCCCAGTCGATGCGCGTCGAGGGACGCTCGCAGTGGAGGTGTCGCGGAATCCGACGCGCCGAGAGCGCGAGCACGAGCTTGAGGAGACCGGCGGCGCCGGCCGCCGACTCGAGGTGGCCGACGTTCGTCTTGACCGAACCGACGAGACACGCCCGTGCCCGCGGTTCGAGCGCGTCATGGAGCGCTTCGAGCTCGATCGGATCTCCGAGCGTCGTACCGGTCCCGTGCGCCTCGACGTAGTCGACGTCGTCGCCGCCCAACCCCGCGTCGGCCAGCGCGGCGCGGATCACCTCGGTCTGCGCCGCGCGGCTCGGCGCCGTCAGACCGTTGCTGCGCCCGTCGTGATTGATCGCCGAGCCGCGGATCAGCGCGATCGTCTCGTCGGGATCGGTGTCCCCGGCGCGCGAGAGGACGAACGCACCGCAGCCCTCGCCGCGGCCGTAGCCGTCCGCCTCGTCCGAGAAGGTCTTGCAGCGGCCGTCGCTCGAGAGCGCGCGCAGCTTGCAGCAGCCGATCATCGACTCCGGCGTCAGCACGAGGTTCACGCCGGCAACGAGCGCGCGATCGATCTCCCGGTTGCGAAGCGCCTGGCAGGCGAGATGGACCGCGACGAGCGAGGACGAGCAGGTCGTGTCGATCTGGAGAGCCGGTCCGTTCAAGCCGAAGGTGTAGGCGATGCGTCCGGCCGCGATCGCCCGCTGGGTGCCGAGGGCGCTGTGGCCGTCGATGCGCTCTGGATCGCCGGAACGCACCGTTCGGCTGGCGTAGTCGTCGAGGCTGAGCCCGACGTAGACGCCGGTCCGCGAGCCTCGCAGCGACTCGATCGGCAGGCCCGCGTTCTCGAAGGCCTCGTGCGCGCACTCGAGCAGGAGACGCTGCTGCGGATCGAGGTTGCGGGCCTCGCGCGGCGAGATGCCGAAGAAGCCCGGATCGAACCCGGCCGCGTCGTCGAGGAAGGCGCCGTGCTTCGTGTACATGCGACCCGGAACGTCGGGATCGGGGTCGTACCACGCGTCGACGTCCCAGCGATCCGCCGGGATCTCGCGCGTCGCGTCGAAGCCGCGATCGAGCGCCGACCAGAACGCTTCGGGCGTCTCGATCCCGCCGGGCAGCCGGCAGGCGAGACCGGTGATGGCGATCGGCGCGCGTTCGGCAGCGTCCCGCGCTTCGAGCTCCGTGCGGAGCGAGCGGAGCTCGAGCGCGGCTTCGCGCAGGAGCGCATCCCGATCATCGACGGTCCGCGCGCCCGCTGCGGGCCCGGCACGCTCGTTCGACGACACGGCTCACGACCTCCTGCGTCGCGCTCGTTCGAGTTCCGCCGCCAGGAGATCCGCCGCGTCGCCCTCGCCCGCGCCGGTCGTCGCATCCGGTGCCACGGGCGGTCCATCCGGCGCGCGCGTCGGCGCGGGCCGCGTCAGGAAGCGAACGACCTCCGTCGCCGTCGGATGCTCCCAGGCGAGGGTCTCGGAGACTTCGTCTTCCCGCTCGAGCCAGGCGCCGAGGGTCGTCGCGAGCTCGACCGCGCCGACCGAGTCGAGCCCCAGCTCGCTCATGGGCCGATCCGGATCGATCGCTGCGGCGTCGAGACCGAGCCTCCGACCCACCCACGCACGCATGAAGGCCTCGATCTCCCGCGCGTCCGCGTCGGGACGCGTCTCGATCGACGCAGGCGCCGCCACCGGATCCGCCGCGTTCCCGTCGGGCCGCGTCCAGCGCGCGACTTCGCCGAGCGCGTCGGCGCGAAAGAGATCGCGACAGGCGACGCGCTGTACCTTGCCGCTCGGGGTCATCGGGAGCTGCCCCGGCTTCAGCAGCACGATCGTGTCCGGCGCGACCTCGAAGCCCTCGACGACCGCGCGACGGATCAGCGCGAAGCGATCGTCGATCCGGTCGGCCTCGAAACGGCGCGGGACCTCCTGCGCGATCACGAGCCGGTCGCCCGACTCGGATTCGACGGCGAACGCCGCGGTCGCGTTGGTGACCGCGCCCCCGCCCGCTTCTTCGATGGCGCGCTCGAGATCGCTCGGGAAGAGGTTGCGGCCGCGCAGGACGATCAGATCCTTGCGGCGTCCGCTCACGTAGAGCAGGCCGCCCTGCATGAAGCCGAGATCGCCCGTGCGGACGAAGGGCCCGTCGCCCTCGGCGGTCACGGCGCCGAAGGTCTCCTCGGTCGCCTTCTCGTTGCGCCAATAGCCCTGCGCGACGCTCGGTCCCCGCACCCAGATCTCTCCGATGCGATCCGCGGCGACGGTCTCGCGGGTCTCGGGATCGACGCAACGTACGTCGTGCCCCGCGACCGCCACGCCGCTCGCGACGCGCGAGAGGACGGTCGGCCCGGGCGGGGCGTTCGTCACCTCGACGCGACCCGCCGTGAGGGCTTCGCGATCGACGCACGATCGCGTCGGTCCGTCGCCCGCGTGGCCCCCGGTGGCCATCAGCGTCGACTCGGCCAGGCCATAACACGGCAGCCAGGCCGAGCGTCGGAAGCCCGTCTCCGCGAAGGTGTCCGCGAAGCGGTCGAGGGTCACGGACGAGACCGCCTCCGCGCCGTTGAACGCGACCCGCCAGCAGGACAGGTCGAGCGCGGCACGCTCGTCGTCGGAGACGCGCGTCACGCAGTGTTCGTAGGCGAAGTTCGGTCCGCCGCTCGTCGTCGCGCGGAAGGCGTCGATCGCCTGTAGCCAGCGCAGCGGGCTGCGGATGAACGCGCCCGGCGCCATCAACGTGACGGGGAAGCCCACGAAGAGCGGCTGCAGGAGTCCGCCGATCAACCCCATGTCGTGATAGGGCGGCAGCCAGATCACGCCGCGGGAATCCTCGTCGTGACCGAAGCGCTCGCAGATATGGGAGAGGTTGTCGCCGAGGTTCGAGCAGCTGACCTGCACGCCCCGCGGAATGCCAGTCGAGCCCGACGTGTATTGGAGGAACGCCGTGCGGTCGGGATCGAAGGTCGCCGCGCGCGGCGCGATCGCGTCCCCGCCCGCCGCTGCGTCACTCACGACGAGGGTCGGGGCTGCCCCGGTCGTCGCGCGTTCGTCCTCGAGCAGGTCGCCGAGATGGCGGGCCACGCTCTCCGGGGCGAGGAGCGCGTCGGCCTCGCAGTCGCGGATCACCCAGCGAAGCCGCTCGAGGCGGCGACGGCCCGGCGGCGGCAGTGGCACCGCGGTCACGCCGAGGTGAAGGCAGGCGAAGAAGGCTGCGATGAACTCGAGGCCGGGCGGGAAGACGAGGATGACCCGTGCCGTCTCCGCCGAACTCCCCGGAGGCAGAAGCGCCGGCGCGAGCCGGCCCGCGATCTCGTCGACCCAGCGATGGAGCTGGGCGTAGTCGAGGGTGTCCTTGCGTGCGGATTGGATCGGCTCCCCGTCGTCCGCGAGGAAGCGATAGGCGAGCTGGTCCCCTTGACGCTCCGCGCGCGCAGCGAGCAGCCCGATCAGATCGGGAGACGGAGAGGGACGGGGGGCAATCACCTCGGTTTCTCGACGAGACAATGGTCAGGCCTCTCTCTTTTCCGATCGGATATTCGAAAAAAAGAGCGCAGTGGAGGGGTCCGGATCCGGCGGAGGATAGGCGCTGGCGAGCACCTTGGGGATTCCTCGCACGAGGGACACCGACTGCCTGCAGAGAGCGAGTGGGTGGGTCGACCATCGCTCGGTAAAACGGCGTTGCGTGAGCCGCGTTGGAGCGGCGAGTCTACTGGGGCCCAAGAGGCGTCCGCAACCCGATTGCGCATCAATCTCGGCATGTTGTACGGTTTGAGCACCCACGGCGCTCGCCATCGAACCCCCCTAGTAAAGAGTGGCTAGCGCTTCCGCGTCGCAGCTGAACTCCTAAGCTCCTCCCCAGCCCCGTCCTCGCGAGCGATCCTTCACGCCGAGCCCTTCCTGACGCTCCCTCTGCTGCCCTGGCCGAGGGTGTTTCGGGCATGAAACTCAGCCGCCCACGCTCGATCGCGCTGTGCCCCATGCGGCGCGGATGGACCGTGACTCGCCCCGTTTCATGAGCCAACTCGACGAAATCGATCGCCTGCTCGCGCGTCTCTTCCGTCTCGGAATCAAAATCGAGGCGGTCGACGACAAGTTGAGGGTTTCTGGACCCACAGAATCCCTCGACGCACCGCTGCGAGACGAGATCCAGCGCCGCAAGCCGGAGCTCCTCGCCGTGCTTCGGTCCCGGAGCGTGGGCGACGGGGACGGCCCCGGGATCGGGAGCCTGGCGAGGCCCGAGACGCTCCCGCTCTCGTTCGCCCAGCAGCGGCTCTGGTTCCTCGAGCAACTCCAGCCCGGAACCGCCGCCTACAACCTGCCGCTCGGCTTCGTCGTGGAGGGGCAGCTCGAACCGAAGGCCCTGATCGCGACCCTCGAGGCGATCGTCGAGCGCCACGAGATCCTCCGCACGCGCTACGCCGCCGTCGACGGCGACCCGATCCAGATCGTCGACCCGGGCGTGAAGCTCGACGTACCGATTCTCGACCTGCGCGATCGCGCGGCGAACGAGGATGCGCTGACCGACGCCATCCGTGCGGCGGCGGCGCGCCCCTTCGACCTCGCGAGCGAGCCGCCGGTCCGCGCCGCGATCCACCGGGTCGCGGACGCGCGCTGGGTGGTGCTCTTCACGCTCCATCACATCGCCGCCGACGGCTGGTCCCTCGAGATCCTGCTCCGCGAGATCGGCGCGCTGTATCCGGCGAAGCTGCTCGGCACCCCGAGCGCGCTGCCGGACCTGCCGGTCCAGTACGCGGACTTCGCCCTCTGGCAGCGCTCCGAGACGCACGCCGCCGTGCTCGACCGACAGCTCGCCTACTGGCGCGAACAGCTCGACGGACACATTCCGCGGCTGCAGCTCCCGACCGACCATCCCCGCCCGCGCAATCCGTCCTTCGACGGCGACTTCGTGCCCTTCGAGGTCGGCCCCGAGGTGACTGCGAAGCTCCGCGCGATCGGCACGGACCGCGGTGCGACGCTCTACATGACGCTGCTCGCCGCTCTCAACGTGCAAGTCCTGCGGTACACCAACCAGCGGGACATCCTGGTCGGCTCGCCGATCGCGAACCGGCGCCAACCCGAGGTCGACGGGCTGGTCGGGCTCTTCGTGAACACGCTCGTCGTGCGCACCCGGCTCGATCCCGCGGCCGACTTCCACGCGCTCCTCGACCAGGTCCGGCGCACGACCCTCTCCGGCTACGACCACCAGGATCTCCCCTTCGAGCTGCTCGTCGAAGCGCTCGCCCCGGATCGCGACCCGGGCATCCACCCGCTCTTCCAGGTGAAGTTCCGCCTGGAGAACGCACCGGCCGAGCGTCTGGAGATGCCGGGCCTGACCCTCGAGCGGCTGCCGCAGGGCGCGATCGCTGCGAAGCTCGACCTCAGCGTCGACGTCTACGAGACCGCGGACGGCCTGACCGGCGCGTTCGAATACGACCGCGCGCTCTTCGATCGCGAGACGATCGAGCGGATGGCAGGCCAGTACGAGGCGCTGCTCGCGACGATCGCGCGCCGACCGGAAGCGGCCATCGGCGCCCTCTCGGCGCTGACCCCCGCCGAGACCCGAAGACAGCAGCGCGAGTGGAACGACTCGACGAAGCCCTATCGCGACGATGCCTGCTACCACCACCTCTTCGAAGACGAAGCCCGCCGCCATCCCGATCAGCTCGCCGTCCGCTTCGACGACGGAACGCGGACGGAGCTGACCTACGGCAAAGTCAACGCACGCGCGAACCGCCTCGCTCGTCACCTGATCGAGCGCGGCGTGGGCCCGGAGCAGGTCGTAGCGATCTGCCTGGACCGCTCACCGGACATGGTGGTCGCGATGCTCGGGGTGCTGAAGGCGGGCGGCGCCTATCTGCCGCTCGACGCGGCCTACCCGGTCGATCGCCTCGAGTACATGGTCGAGGACGCGGCGGTCGGCTTCCTGATCGGCGGCGGCCGCGCGCCCGAGCTCGCCGGCGCCGAACGGATCGACCTCGATCGCTTCGAGTGGGACGGCGGAGATCCGGGCAACCCCGACGTCGCGCTGTCGCCCGACAACCTGGCCTACGTCATCTACACCTCGGGTTCGACGGGCCGACCGAAGGGCGTCACGATCGCCCACCGCGGACTCGTCAACCTGACCGAGGACAAGATCCGCAAGTGCGACGTCCGCCGCGGCGACTGCGTGCTGCAGTTCTTCTCGTTCAGCTTCGACGGCTCGGTGCCGGAATTCGTGATGACGCTCGCGACCGGGGCCCACCTGCTGATGGCGCCCGCCGACGCGATGCTCCCGGGGCCGGGGCTCGCCGACCTCATCCGCCGCAACGACGTCACGCACATCACGCTCACGCCGTCGGCGCTCACGGCGCTGCCGTCCGGGGACTACCCGTCGCTCCGCCTCGCGCTGGTCGGCGGCGAGGCCCCTTCGCCCGAGCTGATCCGCGAGTGGAGCCGCGGCCGGAACTTCATCAACGCCTACGGACCGACCGAGACCACCGTCAACGCGAGCATGGTCTACTGCGGGAACGATCACCCCGTCGAGCCGACGATCCTGCCGAGCGCCAACAAACAGCTCTACGTCCTGGACCACGACCTCCAGCTCGCGCCCGTCGGCGTGGTCGGCGAGCTGCACATCGGCGGCGTGGGCCTCGCTCGCGGCTATCACAACCAACCGGCGCTGACCGCCGAGCGCTTCATTCCGAATCCCTTCGCCACGGGTCGCCCGGGCGAGGGCGGCGTCGGCGCGCCACCGCTGCTCTACAAGAGCGGCGACCTCGCGGCCTACCTGCCCGACGGACGGATCAAGCTCCTCGGCCGCGTCGACCACCAGACGAAGCTCCGCGGCTTCCGCATCGAGCTCGGCGAGATCGAGCGGACCCTCGAGGAACACCCGGCGGTCCACACCGGCGTCGTCGTCATCCGCACGTTCGGCGACGACCGACGCCTGATCGCGTACGCGGTGCCGAAGGACGAGCCGGTCGATCCCGCGGAGATCCGTCAGTTCCTGGCGTCGAAGCTGCCCCACTTCATGCTGCCGACGACGTGCGTCTGGATCTCCGAGCTCCCGCGCACGAGCAACGACAAGCTCGACACCGATGCGCTGCCGCTCCCGGACTTCGCACGGACGACGCGACGGGAGCCGCGGACCGGGACGGAGACGCTGCTCGCCGAGACCTTCGCGTCGGTGCTCGCGCTCGACGCCGTGGGCGTCGACGACGACTTCTTCGAGCTCGGAGGACACTCGCTGCTCGTGACGCGTCTGGTCGCGCAGCTCGGCGATCGCCTGAGCGTCGAGCTCACCGTCATGGATCTCTTCGACGCACCGAGCGTCTCCGCCCTCGCGCAGCGCCTCGAGCACAAGCAGGTGATCGGTCGGCTCGTCGCGGGCAGCGACGACGCGTCGAGCGAGGACGACGACGACCGCGAGGAGATGGCGCTTTGAAGGCTCTCTCCTCCGGCCGCCTGGCGCCGTCGACCGTCTTCGAGCCGCTCTGGAACCAGTGGTACGCGTGGAGCTATCTGCTGCCGCCCGCCTCCGCGTCGCGCTACCTGACCGAGGCGCACCTTCAGACGCTGCAGTCGTTCGTCGAGGCGCCGCAGGCGCACGTCGACGCGCTGCGCGATCCGGCGATGCGCGGCGGCCCCTTCGTCGAGTACGGGGTCGAGCGCGTCGACGAGGTCCGCGCCCTGCTCGAACGGACGACCGAGCGGACCGCCCCGCTCCGCAACCTGAGCCTCGCCATCCAGCACCTCGAGGCGACGCTCTCGAGCCATCCGCGCGGAACGTCCCTCGAGCCGCTCTACGCGCAGGTGCCCAAGCCCCTGCGCGGGTTCGTCGAGCTCGTCTACGACGCGCGCGACAGCGCCGCGATCCGGTTCATCGAACCGCTCCTCTATCGCAGCGGCTTCTACGACCCGTCCCTGCAGAGCGTGGCCCTGCGGCACATGCCGGACCCGGACGCGCGTTCCTTCGTCCTCAGCACTCCGCGTCTCGAGGGCGACCTCGACTGCCATCTGCCGTTGGCCTTCGACGATTCGCGCGTCGACGCGCTCGCGCGCGCGCGCCGGACGCCCCGCGTGCTGGGCGAGCTCGCCGAGGAGCTCGGCGTCCCTGCGACGGACGACTTCCTCGCGCTCTTCACCGAAGCGCCCGCGGCCGCGTCGCGGCCGCGCCCGGACGGCGTCGCCGTTCGCTACCTGGGCCACGCCTGTGTCCTGGTCGAGACGGCGGACGTGTCGATCCTGGTCGATCCACTGATCCCCTATGCGAACGCGAGCGGGCCCGAGCGGATCTCCTACGAGGACCTGCCCGAGCGGATCGACTACGCGCTGATCACGCACAACCACCAGGACCACGTCATGCTGGAGACCCTCCTCCAGCTCCGCCATCGGATCGGCACGATCCTGGTGCCGCGATCCCAGAAGGGTTCGATCCTCGATCCCTCCATGCGCCTCACGCTGGAGCGGATCGGCTTCCGCGACGTTCGCGAGATCGACGAACTCGAGTCGGTCGGCGTCGAAGGCGGCGAGATCGTGTCCCTGCCCGTGCTCGGCGAGCACGGCGATCTCAACATCGGCGCGAAGAATGCCTACTGGATCCGGGTCCTCGGTCGATCGATCGTGTGCGCGGCGGACTCCAACAGTCTCGACGACCGGCTCTACGGCCACTTCCGCCAGCTGTTCGGGCGACCGGACCTCCTCTTCATCGGCATGGAATGCGACGGAGCGCCCTTCACCTGGTCGTACGGACCGCTGCTGCCCGCGCCGGTCCCCCCTCGCCTCGCGAAGTCGCGCCGGCTCGACGGCTCCGACGCGGAGCGCGCCTTGCGCATCGTCGACGCACTCGAACCCGGTGCCGTCTACGTCTACGCGATGGGCGGCGAACCGTGGCTCACCTTCATCACGTCGATCGCCTACACGCCGACGTCGCGACCGATCGTAGAGTCGGACCGCTTCGTCGAAGCCTGCCGCGCGCGCGGCCTGGACAGCGCCCGACTCCTCGGTCGACGCGACTTCCCCCTCGCTTCGGCGAGCGTTCCCGCGAGCCCGGACACGCCGCGCTCGACCGCGAAGCTGCCCGCGCCGATCGACCCGGGCCTCGAGGTCACGGCCTCACCGCGCGCGAGCTCGAGCGCGGCGACGGATCCGCCCGGCGAGTCGGCGGTCGCCTCGGACGAGAAGCAGCGCGCCCTGACCGCGCTCCTCGCGCGGCTCGAGTCCCTCGACGTCCGGCTGCAGGTCGACGGCGAGCAGCTGCGCGTCAACGCACCGAAGGGCGCCCTGACCGACGAGCTCAAGACCGCCCTTCGCGAGCACAAGGCGACGATCGTGGCCCTGATTTCGGGGGGGCGAGCGCCGGAGACCGAGGCCGGCGCGACCGAGCGCGAGCCCACGACGGAATGGTCCCGGGACGTGCATCTCGCCGCCGACCTCGCGATCGCGGACGTCGCGCCGTCCGATCCGACGAGACACGACGGCGCGGTCCGCGAGATCCTGCTGACCGGCGCGACGGGATTCATCGGGGCGTACCTGCTCGACGCGCTGCTCGACGCGTGCGACGCGCGCCTCACCTGCCTGGTGCGCGCCGACGACGCCGAGGCGGGGCGCACGCGGATCCGCGAGGCCTTCGACCGCTACGGTCTCGACACGAAGCGCCTCGAAGAGCGCGTGCGCGTCGTGCCCGGCGATCTCGCGCAGCCCCGACTCGGGCTCGACGCGCCGGCTTTCGAGCGTCTGGCCCGCGAGACCGACGTCATCCACCATGCGGGCGCGACCGTCCACCACGCCTCGCCCTACGCGCAGCTCCGGGCAGCGAACGTCGAGGGGACCCACCGGATCCTCTCGCTCGCCGCGGCCGGCGGCGGCCTCCCCGTGCACTACGTCTCGACCCTGAGCGTGCTGCCCTCGCGCGCCCTCCCGGACCGGACCCGCTTCCACGAACACGATCCGATCGACGCGTTCCCCGCGCCGACCGGTGGCTACAACCTGAGCAAGTGGGTGGCGGAGCACCTGCTCGTCGACGCGCGCCGGCAGGGCCTGCCCGTCACCGTCTACCGACCGGGCCCCGTCTCGGGCGATCGCCGCAGCGGCGCCTTCAACCGGGACGACTTCCTGTACCGCCTGATGTCGGGCTACGTACGGTCCGGCCTCGCCCCCGACGGCGAGACGTCCCTCGACATCCTTCCCGTCGACTTCGTCGCCGAGGCGATCGCCGCACTGTCCAAGGATCCCGCGTCGCAGGGACAGACCTTCCATCTGCTGCATCCCGAGCCGGTCTCGTCGGAGATCCTCTTCGAGGTCTGCCGCGAAGCGGGACATCCGATCGAGCGCGTGCCCTACGCGACCTGGTTCGAGCACCTGACCGAGATCGCCCAGCACGACGAGGACCATCCGCTCTATCCGCTCGTCGGTCTCTTCTCCTCGCGCGCCGGCCAGCGCGCGCCGGCGGAGAGCGGTCCGCTCGAGCTGCCCTTCGAGACCGCGAACCTGCACGAAGGTCTCGCCCGTGCAGGCCTCGCGATTCCGCCCCTCGACCACGCGCTCTTCCACACCTACGTGCGGGCGCTGCTGCCGGCGGACGAAGCGGGGCTGCCGAGCGCCGCGGGAGCGCGGGGATGAGCGCGCGCTACGACCGATACGACGGCTGGGCTTCGCTCTACAACGCGACGATGGGACCCGAGTACGGACGCGCGCAGTTCGGCGTCGTGGAACGACTGCTCCTGCCCTCGATTCCCGAAGGCGGCGCGATCCTCGACCTCTGCTGCGGCACCGGTCAGCTCCTCTCGCCCCTCGCCGCCGCGGGCTACGCGGTGACCGGCCTCGACGGGTCGAGCGAGATGCTGCGCTTCGCGGGCGAGAACGCGCCCGGCGCGCGACTCGTCACGGAGGACGCCCGCGTCTTCCGCGACCCGGGCGCCTTCGATGCCGTCGTGTCGACGAGCGCCTCGCTGAATCACGTCGGCTCGCTGGACGATCTCGCGCTCGTCTTCGAGAACGTCTTCGCCTCGCTGCGACCGGGCGGACACTTCCTCTTCGACCTGAATCACCCCGCCCAGCTCGAACGCTGGTGGAACGGCCGACCGACCGAGGGCGAGATCGGTCGGCATCACGCCTGGATGATCACGCCGGAGTACGACGCCGCGCGCGCCGAGGGCCGCTTCACCGTCACCGTCCACAGCGCGCCCGAGGCGTCGGACGGAAGCTGGAAGACGCCGCTCTATCGCCTCCTCGAACGCCCCCGTTTCATCGGCCTGCGGCTCGGCGCGATCCGCCGCTTCGACCGGCTCGAGCCGGCATGGACCCGGGAGACCCTCGACTTTCCCGTCTTCGGCCACCCGATCGAAGGCGTCTGCGACCGACTGAAGACCGCCGGCTTCGAGGACGTCCGCGTCGAGACCCTCGACGGCGCACCGCTCGACGAGAACCGCTCCGCCCATTTCCTGTGCCGCAAGCCGTCGGAGGTGCCGTCGTGAGGGAAGCCTCGAAGCCGACCCGGGAAGCCGGCATGACCGCGCTCCGCGCGCGCCTCGTCGCCGAGCTCGGCGCGCGGACGGGCAAGTCGAAGGCCTACGCGGACGAACACCGGCCGCATCACGCCGACAAGAGCTCGATCGGCGCCGAGTTCGATCCTCGCCTCAAGGAGATCTTCTATCCGATCGTGCTCGCCCGTGCGGAGGGCGCATCGGTCTGGGATCTCGACGGCAACCGCTACGTCGACATCCTCCAGGGCCTCGGCACGAACCTCTTCGGACACAACCCGTCGTTCGTCCGCGAGGCGATCGCGGGGCAGCTCGAAGACGGATTCCCGATCGGCCCCCAGACGCCGCTCGCGGGCGAGGTCGCTCGGCAGGTGGCGGCGCTGACCGGCGCGGAGCGCGTCTGCCTGAGCGTGACGGGGACCGAGGCCGTCATGACCGCGATCCGGATCGCACGGACGGCGACCGGCCGCGACAAGATCGCCGTCTTCACCGACTCCTACCACGGCCACTCGGACGCCGTCCTCAACCGGGCGTCGATCGTCGAATACGCCCGCCGCAAGGTCCAGGGGATCCTCGACCGACGCGGCGCACCGGACGCGCTCGTCTCGGGCCTGCGGCGTCCGCTGCGCGCTCGCGGCGTGCCGGCGGCGCCCGGCATCCCGAAGAACGTCGCGCGCGACGTCCTGGTCCTCGAGTACGACAACCCGCGCTCGCTCGACGTGCTCCGGCGCCATCGCAAGCAGCTCGCGGCGGTGCTGGTCGAGCCGGTGCAGAGCCGCTGCCCCGAACGCCAGCCCGTCGAGTTCCTCCGCGCGCTCCGGACCCTCACGCAGGAGATCGACGCCGCGCTGGTCTTCGACGAGATGGTCACCGGCTTCCGCGTGCATCCCGCCGGCGCCCACGGCCTCTTCGGCATCGAGCCCGACCTCGCCACCTACAGCAAGATCGCCGGCGGCGGCTTCCCGCTCTCGATCATCGCGGGCGCCGCCCGCTTCCTCGACCACATCGACGGCGGCGCCTGGCGCTACGGCGACGACTCCGCGCCTTCCGTGCCGACGACGTTCTTCGCCGGCACCTTCGCCAAACATCCCCTCGCCCTGCGCGCGGCCCACGCGGTCTTCTCGCGCCTGCTCGACGAGGGCCCCGCTCTGCAGGCCGACCTCACCAAGAAGACCGCCGCGCTCGTGGACCGACTGAACGGAACGACGACCGCCGCGTCGATTCCCGTCCGCTTCACCCATTTCGGTTCCTTCTTCGGGATCGCGCTCACCGAGAGCGCCCTGTCCCCGGAAGCCGTGACGCTGCTCTCCTACGGGTTGCTCAACGAAGGAATCTTCCTGCGGCCCGGCGACAAAGGCGGCTTCCTGACCACTGCTCACGACGCGGAAGACGTCGAGAAGATCGCGAGCGCGTTCGAACGCGGCCTGCACACCCTGCGAGATGCCGGCGCCCTGCCGGATTGAGACCGAACCCTTGCCCACGCGTTGCCGGAAGCGGAGCGCGAAGCCCGAGAGACGAAGATGAGCGACACCCATCCGGATGAAGAGATGATCTACCAGGTCGTCGTGAGCGAAGAGGGCCGATACTCGATCTGGCCCGACTACAAGGAGATTCCCTGGGGTTGGCGCGCCGACGACAAGCGCGGCACGAAAGCGGAATGCCTCGATTACATCGAAACGGTGTGGACCGACATGCGCCCCCTGAGCCTTCGCCGTGCCATGGACGGAGACGCGTCCGGCGCCTGACGCGCGTCGAGTCGATCCACGATGAAGCAGCCTTCCGGACACAGCGACGACCCGATCGAGGACGCGACCGCCCTCGATCTGGTCGTTCCGTGGCACCTGCCGAGCGACCTCGACCTCGGGGAGCGTGAGCGCGAAGCCGTCGCCGCGACCCTCGCCGAGCTCGACGCAGAGCTCGCGGCCGAGTGCCCGCGCGCCGCAGCGCTCGTCAAGCTGCTCGAGCGCTTTCCGACGCCGCGCGTCCAGGAGCACACGATCCTCGAGACGAAATCGAACCTGGAATCGGAGGAGGTCCGCGCCTACGACCGATTCTTCGAGGTGCGACACGTCGACACGCCCTCCCCCGCCTTCTCCCTGGTCCGCAGCCTCCTCACGACCTGCCACGCCTTCCTCGAGCTGCGGGAGACCGGCGCCGACTTCGATCCCCGCCACGTCGCGCTCCAGACCGAAGGCTTCCGCGAACACGCCCGCGTCCTCGCCCGCATCTGCGGGCTCGAGCCGGAGGCCTGATGGCGAGCTCGCTCCCGGACCTCTCCGCGCCGCCGGCGATGACGCTCTGGAAACGCTTCCACTGGGCGTTCTTCGTGAACACCCAGGGTCTGACGATGGCGCTCCTTCGCTTCGAGCGTTTCTTCCACGAGGGCGACCTCGAGGGCGCGCGCCGAGAGCTCGTCTCCGCGGCGACGCTGATGCGCGCGTCGGGGGCCTCGATGCAGCTCGCCGGGAGCTTCTCGCGGCAGGCCTACCAGGAGGACGTGCGGCCTTCGATGATGCCGCCGGCGATGGAAACGGCGGGCTTCAGCGGCCTCATGTCCTGGGACCACTCGAGCCTGATCGAGCTCTGGCGTCGGCTGGGTCCGGTCTTCTCCGCGATGCCCGAGACCCTCGACGCCGAGTATCGGGACTTCGTGGCGGCCTACGGGACCCTCGCGCAGTCGCATACCGCGGTCTGCGCGCGCTTCGTCCAGAAGGGCGAGGGCTCGATCCGCTACGAGTCGGACGAGGCCGTCGAGTCGCTGCGCCGCTTCCGCAAGGGGCGCGAGGCCATGCTCGATCCGAGCGGCCACGCCGCCGGCTGTCCCGTGCACGACACGCCGCCTGCGCGCGGCGCGGCCGCGGCCGACGACGAGCCCGAGCGCTGACCATGACGCGCGCGGCCGTGACCCCGGACCACGTCGAAGACGTCTACCCGCTGATCCCGACGCAGCAGGGCATGCTCTTCCACGACCTGATGCACCCGAAGTCGGGGGTCTACGTCGTGCAGGTCGCCTTCACGGTCCACGGCCCGCTCGACGACGCCGCCTTCCGCGAAGCATGGACGCAGCTCCAGCAGCGGCATGCGGTCCTGCGCACGGCTTTCGCCTGGGAAGGATTGGCGCGACCGATGCAGGTCGTCGGGCGCGCGGCACCGATCCCGATCGAGTCGCTCGACTGGCGGGAACGCAGCAGAGACGACGCCGACGCGGCCTTCGAGGCGTGGATGGCGGAGGATCTCGAGCGCGGATTCGATCCGAGCCGCGCGCCGCTCATGCGGCTCGCCGTCTTCCGCCGCGCGGACGAAGAGACGCGCATCGTCTGGACCTATCACCATCTCCTGCTCGACGGCTGGTCGCTGCCGCGCCTGCTGGGCGAATGGGTCGCGCTCTACCGCGCCGCGACCGGCGGCGAAGCGCCTCCCCTGGGCGACGCGCCGCGCTATCGCGAATTCGTCGACTGGCTCGAGAAGCAGGACGCCGAAGCGAGTCGACGCTTCTGGAGCGACGCGCTCGCGGACTGCACGCCGACCCACCTCCTGGGCAGCCGGCGCGACGTCACCGATGCCCGCCAGGCCCGCGTCGTTCGCGTGCTCGACCCGAGCGCGGCCGATCGGATCCGCCGCTTCGCCCGCGCCGAGCGCGTCACGGTCGGAACGGTGCTCCAGGCCGCCTACGGCCTCGTCCTGGGCCGCCACTGCGAGCAGGACGACGTCCTCCTCGGCCTCGCGCGTTCCGGCCGGCCGCCCGCCCTCGAGCGGATCGACGAACGCGTCGGTCTCTTCCTCAACCTGCTGCCGACCCGCGTTCGCCGCGACGACGACGCATCGGTCGGCGACTGGTTGCGGGGGCTCCAGGCGCGCTTCGTCGAGCAGCAGCGTTTCGAGTACGCGTCGCTCCGGGACGTCCACACCGCGAGCGGCGTCGCGCCGGACCAGCAGCTCTTCTCGGCCATTCTGGTCTTCGAGAACTACCCGACCCTCGAAGGCACCGAGCAGGACGGCGCGCTTCGAATCGCGGACGTCGACGTCCGTGAGCACACGAACTACGCCCTCAACCTCTACGTCTCGGGCCGCGACGCCCTCGAGCTCCGGCTGCTCTACGGCCGCGGCCATTTCGAGGCGGACGAGGCGCGCCGCCTCGTCGACCAGATCGCCTCGACCCTCGAGGCCCTCGTGCAGGACGCCTCGCGGCCGCTCGAAGCCCTGCCCACCTGTTCTCCGGCGGAGCTCGCCGCGGCCCACGTCGCGCCGAACGCGACGCGCGCGACGACACCCACCGAACCCGTACTCGAGGCGCTGCGCGCGCGAACCGCCGAAGCGCCGGACCGCGCCGCCCTCGTCTGCGGCGAGACGCGTCTCGACTACGCGGCGCTCGCGCACGAGGTCGATGCGCTCGCGCGCCGGTTGCGCGCGGGCGGACTCGGCCCGGGCGGCCTCGTCGGGATCTGTCTGCCGCGGACGGCGCGGCTCCCGGTCGCGCTGCTCGCCGTGCTCGCGTCGGGGGCGGCCTACGTGCCGCTCGATCCGTCCTTTCCCGAACGTCGTCTTCGCCAGATCGTCGAGGACGCCGGGCTCGTCCGCGTGCTCGTCGACGATACGACGGAAGCGCTGGTCCGCGCGCTCGGCGCCCAGCCGCTCCGCGTCGAAGGCGAAGCCGACGCGATCACGCGCGATACGGACGCGACCGGCGCCGCGCCCGGTCCGGTCGCCGAGGGCGATCCGCTCGCCTACGTCATCTACACGAGCGGAAGCACCGGCCGGCCGAAGGGCGTCGCCGTCACGCATCCGAACCTCGAGAACCTGCTGCGCTCGATGGCGACGCGAATCGGCTTCGAAGCCGGCGACCGCTTCCTCGCCGTCACGACGTTCTCGTTCGACATCGCCATGCTCGAGCTGCTGCTCCCGCTCGTGACGGGCGGCACGCTGGTCCTGGCGCAGGAAGACGACCTGCGGGACGACCGGCGGCTGGCGGGACTCCTCGAGCGCGAGCGGATCGACACGCTCCAGGCGACGCCCGCCACCTGGCGCCTGCTGCTGGCGGGCGGCTGGGCGGGCCAGCCCGGACTGCTTGCGCTCTGCGGCGGCGAGGCGATGGATCCCGAGCTCGGCCGCGCGCTCCTCGCGCGCGTCGGTGCGCTCTGGAACGTATACGGGCCGACGGAGACCACCATCTGGTCCGCCGCGCTGCGCCTCGAAGCAGCCCATCTCGAGCGCGACCAGGTCCCGATCGGGGGCCCCCTCGACGAAACGGTCCTGCACGTGCTCGATCGCGCCGGCCGCCCCGTGCCGATCGGTCTGCCGGGCGAGCTCTGCATCGGCGGCGCGGGCGTCGCCGCGGGCTACTACCGCGACTCGGAGCGGACGCGCGAACGCTTCATCGAGAATCCGCTCGCGCTCGCGGAGGCCCACGCGCTCCCCGATGCGCCGATGCTCTATCGGACGGGCGACCGCGTCGTCCGCAACGCCGACGGCACGTTCCGTTTCCTCGGACGCGACGACCACCAGGTGAAGGTCCGCGGCTTCCGCATGGAGCTCGGCGAGATCGAGACGGCGATGACCGCGCATCCGGACGTCGACCAGGCCGTCGTCGTCGTGCTCGACGAGCGGACACCGCGGGCACGCCTCGCGGCCGCCCTCCGGCTGGTGCCGGAACGCGCGAGCGGACTCGACTCGGCGACGTTCGCGAAGGACCTGCGCGCCCACCTCTTCGAATCGCTCCCGCCCTACATGGTGCCCGGCGCGATCGAGACGGTGGGCACGCTGCCCACCACGCCGAACGGCAAGCTCGACCGCCCGGCGGTCGCGCGCCTCTGTCGACGTGCCACCGGCAGCGGCGGTGCGCCGCGCACGCCCCTCGAGCGCGCGATCGTCGATCTCTGGCGCGACCTGCTCGGCGTCGAACGAATCGGACCGAGCGACAGCTTCTTCGAGCTCGGCGGCCACTCGCTCCTGCTCGTCGCGAGCCGTGAGCGCCTCCACGCCGAGCTCGGCCACGACGTCGCGCTCGTCGACCTGTTCCGGCATCCGACCGCCGAGTCGCTCGCCGCCTTCCTCTCGACGCCCGAGCGCGATCCGCTGACCGCGGATCCCGTCGCGGACGAGGCGCGCCGCGCCGCCGGGGCCTCGCGCCGATCGACCTTGCGCGACCGCCGACGTCGCGCCCAACGCGGGGAGGTCGGCTGAATGGCGCAGGCGCCTCCGACACCCCAGACGTCCGCAACCACCGGAACCGAGATCGCCGTCGTCGGCATGGCCGGCCGCTTCCCCGGCGCCCCCGACCTCGCGCGCTTCTGGGACAACCTCGCTCACGCACGCGAGTCGATCACGCGCCTCGACGAAGCGACCCTGCGCGCCCGCGGCGTCACCGAAGCGCTGCTCCGGAACCCGGCCTACGTGCCCGCGACGGGCGAACTCGACGAAGCCGACGGCTTCGACGCCGCGTTCTTCGGCGTGAGCCCGCGCGAAGCGGAGATCCTCGATCCCCAGCAGCGCGCCTTCCTCGAGTGCGCCTGGACCGCGCTCGAAGACGCCGCCTGCGACCCCGAGCGCTTCGCGGGCCCGATCGGCGTCTTCGGCAGCGCCGGCATGAACGGCTATCTGCTGAACCTCTACGCGAACGCCGACATCCGCCGGAACGTCTCGCCCTACGAGCTCTTCGTCGCGAACGACAAGGACTTCCTCGCGAGCCGGGTCTCCTACAAGCTGAACCTGCGCGGTCCGAGCCTGACCGTACAGACCGCCTGCTCCTCCTCGCTCGTGGCCGTGCATCTCGCCTGCCAGAGCCTGCTCGCGGGCGAGTGCGATCTGGCGCTCGCGGGCGGCGCCGCGATCACGCGGCAGGTCGGCTACCTGGCGCTCGAAGGCGGCATCCAATCCCCCGACGGCCATTGCCGCGCCTTCGACGCGGCCGCCGCGGGCACCGTCGGCGGCAACGGCGTCGGCGTCGTCGCCCTGAAGCGGCTCGAGGACTGCACGCCCGAAGACCGGATCGACGCGATCGTACGCGGCTCGGCGATCAACAACGACGGGGGCCTCAAGGTCAGCTACACCGCGCCCCAGGTCGACCAGCAGGCCGCCGTGATCCGCGAGGCCCTCGCGGTCGCCGACGTCGGCGCCGACTCGATCTCCTGCCTCGAGGCCCACGGAACCGGCACCGCGATGGGCGACCCGATCGAGGTCGCCGCGCTGACCCACGCGTTCCGGCACGATACGGACCGCACGCAGTTCTGCGCGCTCGGCTCGCTCAAGACGAACATCGGCCATCTCGACGCCGCCGCGGGGATCGCCGGCTTCATCAAGACCGTCCTCGCGCTGAAACACGAGCGCATCCCGGCGAGCCTCCACTTCGAGACGCCGAACCCGCAGATCGACTTCGACGCCTCGCCCTTCTTCGTGAACGCGAAGACGCGGGACTGGCCCCGCGGCGCTTCGCCCCGACGCGCCGGCGTCAGCTCCTTCGGCATCGGCGGCACGAACGCGCACGTCGTCCTCGAAGAGGCGCCGGCGCGCGACACCGCGTCGGCGGCGGACGGGCCGCGCGTGCTCTCCCTCTCCGCGCGCTCGAAGAGCGCGCTCGACGCCCAGCGCGGTCGGCTCGCCGCACGTCTGGAAGACGACGCGGCGCCGTCGCTGCGCGACGCCGCCCTCACGCTCCGAGAGGGCCGCGCGCGAATGCCGTGGCGTCTCTCCGTCGCGGCGACGGACCGGGTCACGGCCTGCCTGCGATTGCGCGCGGCGCGCCTGCCTGCCCGCGCCGTCCCGCCGAACCCGTCGATCGTGTTCCTCTTTCCGGGCCAGGGCAGCCAGCGCAAGGGCATGGCGCGCGCGCTCTACGATGCCGAGCCCGTCTTCGCGCGCGCGCTCGACGACCTCCTCGACGCCTTCGCGGACACGATCGAGGTCGACCTGCGCGCGCTGCTGCTCGACGCGAACGCGCCCGGGGACCTCGAGGCGACCGCGAACGCGCAGCCGGCGCTCTTCGCCGTCGAGGTCGCCCTGGCCCGCTGCCTGATGGAGCACGGCGTGCAGCCGACCGCGCTGTTGGGCCACAGCCTGGGCGAGCTCTCCGCTGCCTGCGTCGCGGGCGTGCTCGACCCGACGGCCGCGGCCCGCCTCGTCGCGCAGCGCGGTCGCTGCATGCAGGCTGCCGCGCCGGGCGCGATGCTCGCGGTCCCGCTCTCGCCGGAAGCCCTCGCGCCACGCCTCGGCGACGGACTCGAGCTCGCCGCGCACAACGCCCCGGAACTCTCCGTCGTCTCGGGGCCCGAAGCCGCGATCGCGGCCTTCGATGCCGCGCTGCGCACGGAAGGCCTCGCGACGCGACGCCTCCACACGTCCCACGCTTTCCACTCCGCCGCGATGGACGAGGCGGTCGGTCCCTTCGTGGCCACCGTCGCGGCGCAGCCCCTCGCCGCGCCGACGACGCCCTTCGTCTCCTGCGTGACCGGAGACTGGATCCACGACGAGGAAGCGACCGCCCCGGACTACTGGGGGCGAC
>JBCCZJ010000028.1:0-20967 GCA_039187915.1 Myxococcota bacterium | reverse complement strand
CGGCGGCGAGGCGCTCGAGCCGCCGCCCGTCCAGATCGAAGTCCCCGGTCCCGGCCCGACCGCCACGCGGCCGACCGCCTCGCACGTCGCGATCCTCGATCGGAACCTCTTCGGCGCGCAGCTCGCGAGCGACACTCCGGTCGCCGACGAGATCGACGAGTCCGAGCCGCTCACGAAGACCAAGCTCCCGCTCAAGCTGCTCGGGACGGCGGCTTCGAACAACCCCGATCTGTCCCGCGCCTCCGTCGAAAACCAGAAGTCGCGCGAAGCCCTGGTCGTCGCGGTGGGCCACAAATTCGAAGGCCTGAAGCGCGTCCGCGTGAAGGGCATCGAACGTGCCCGCATCATCCTCGACAACGCGGGCAAGCTCGAAGAGCTCGCGCTCTACGAGGACGACGGGAAGCAGCCGAAGCCTCGCGCACGCAAGACGCCGCGCCAGGCCCGGCGTCGACCGCCGCAGCCGAAGGACACGTTGAACGACCGCCTCGCCCGCCTGAACGGAGAAGACGGTCAGGGCATCAGCCGCCTGCTGTCCTCGGCCCGGATCGTGCCCCACTACGATCCGCAGGACGGTTCGATGCTGGGCATGAAGGTCGACGCGATCAAGGAGGGCAGCCTCTTCGAGCAGGTCGGCCTCCAGAACGGCGACATCATCACCGAGGTGAACGGCGTCGTCGTCGACCGCCTCGAGGCCACCAGCCGGATCATGAACGAGCTCTCGACCGCGGACGACCTCGTCCTCGCCTACGAGCGGAACGGAGAGGTCTTCTCCTTCGAGGGCTCGTCAGAAGAGCTCATGGGGAACTAGAAGCCAGTGCGCCCGCCGAATCGAGAACGTGAGTCGCTCCACGATCGCCGCCCCGGGCCGATCCGCGCGAGGCGCCCGCTCGCCCCGACTCCGCTGACGATCGCCGTCAACTTCACCTTCGCCGTCGCCCTCGCCTCCGCGTCCGCCGTGGCGCTTCCGATGGTGCTCTCCCTCGCGCTCCTGAGTGCGCCTTCTGCCGCGTTCGCCCAGGAAGCCGAGGAGGATCTCGTCTCCCTCGACTTCGCCGACGTCGAGCTGCCCCGCGTGATCGACACGATCTCCCGCATGACGGGCAAGAATTTCATCTACGACGATCGCGTGCGCGGCCGCGTCACGATCGTCTCGCCCACCGACGTCACCGTCGACCAGGCCTTCGCCGTCTTCGAGTCGGTGCTCAAGGTGAAGGGCTTCTCGCTCCTCATGGGCCCCGGCGACACCTACAAGATCCTGCCCATTCGGGACATCAAGGAGTCTGCGCTCGACACCGTGCGCGGCAGCGGCGACTCACCGAATCGCGACCGCTTCGTGACGCGGCTCGTCCCGTTGAACTTCATCGACGCGGAAGCGATCACCAATACGATCAAGCCGCTGATCTCGAAGGATGCGTCCCTCGTCGCCTACCAGCCGACGAACACGATCATCGTCACCGACAGCGAGTCGAACATCCGCCGGCTGCTCTCGATCCTGGCGGCCCTCGACGTCGAGAGCTACCGCCAGGAGCTCGCGGTGATCCAGGTCGAATACGCCGACGCGACCACCCTCGCCGAACAGCTCTCGGAGATCTACGGCGCCGAAGTCGCGAGCGCCGGGGGCCGCACGACGGCGGCCCAGCGCCGCGCGAGCGCGCGCCGTCGCAGCGCGAACAACAACAACGCCAACGCCGCGGGCGGCGACGGCGGCGTCGGTCCGACCGTCCGGATCCTGCCCGACGAGCGAACCAACTCCCTGCTCGTGCTCGCCTCGCGCCAGCAGCTCGCCGACATCCGCGGCCTCGTCCGCAAGCTCGACATCCAGGTGAGCGGAACCGGCCGGATCCGCGTGTACTACCTGAAGCACGCGGACGCCGAGGAGCTCGCCGAGACCCTGAACTCGCTGGTCGGCGGCGGCGGCGGAGGCGCGAACCGGACCTCGCCCCTGCCCGGCGCCGCCTCGAACGCCGCGGCCGCCCGCGCGACGGTGACGCCGCTCGACGACGGCATCACGGTGACCGCGGATCCGGCGACCAACGCGCTCGTGATCAAGGCGAGCAAGGAGGGCTACGAGACGCTCCGAGAGGTCATCGAGCAGCTCGACGTCTCCCGCCCGCAGGTCCTCGTCGAGGCGCTGATCGTCGAGGTCGACGTGACCGACAGCCTGAGTCTCGGCTTCGATGCCGCCTTCCGGTTCATCAACGGCGACACCGACATCTTCATCCAGGCCGCCGGCGCCTTCGTCCCCGGGGCGAACACGCTGGCCCAGGCAGCCCGGGTGCGCTCTTTCGCGGACAACCCGGACAACGCGTTCAACCCCGGGGCCGACGGCGAACCCACCAGCGACGGATTCAGCTGGGGCGTCGGCGTCGACGCGGCCGTATCGGACACCGACGTCAACATCGTCTCCGCGCCGCACATCCTGACCTCGGACAACGAGGAAGCCGAGATCGTGATCGGCGACAACATCCCGATCGTGACCGGCCGGACGGAAGCCGCGACCGGCGGCGACAATCTGTCCCAGGCGGTCAACGTCGATCGACAGGACGTCGGCGTCACTCTCCGCGTCACGCCCCAGATCAGCGAGGGCGACACGCTCCGCCTGAACATCTTCCAGGAGATCACCGAGGTCGCGAACATCGAGGGCCTCGGCAACGCCGAGGACGTCGGCGTCGCCCTCTCCAACCGCAAGATCGAGAACACGGTCGTCGTGAACGACGGCGAGACCGTGGCGATCGGCGGCCTGATCGACGAAACCTTCACCGACACCGAGGGCGGCGTCCCCTTCCTGAAGGACATCCCGGCGCTCGGCTGGCTCTTCAAGTCGAAGAGCGAGGACCTGCGGAAGACGAACCTGCTCATCTTCCTGACCCCGCACATCATCCGGAACGCCGAGGACCTCGAGCGCGAGACGATCCGCAAGCGCCTGGAGTTCGAGGAGCGGCTCGACGAGAACGAGAAGTTCGACGAGCTCGCGGACTGGGAGCGGCCCACGACCGGCAACGACTTCGCCGTCGCCGAGCAGCTGAAGGCCCACTCCTCTCGCTACCCCCTCGACCGGATGCGTGAGCTCGAGGAGAAGCAGGCCGCCATGCGCGCCGAGCGCGAGGCGCGAGCCGAACGCGAAGCCGCTGCGGCGATCCAGCGCTACGCCGTCCAGGTCGCGACCTACCTCGACGAGCGCGAGGCGACCGACGTGCTGACGGCGCTGGTCGATGCCGGGTACGACGGGACCCTCGTGACTCGCGACTCCGACGGATCGCTCGTATTCACGATCCAGGTCGGCCCCTTCGAGGATCTCTGGGAGGCGGATCGCGCCGCGGAGACACTCGATGCCGCGTACGGCTACGATTCGCAGGTGACGGTCCTGCGAGGAGAAGCCCTGTGACCAGCAGCGCTCTGATCGAACCCGCGAGTCTCGAGCTGGGCGAGATCCTCGTCCGCGAGACCCGGCTCACGCCGGAGCAGCTCGAGCAGGCGCGCCTGCGCCAGACGGAGAGCCACGAGCGCCTCGCCGACGTCCTCGTCGAGGAAGGCTTCCTGAACGCGGACGAAGTGCTCCACGCCCTCGGTCACCAACAGGGCCTGGCGGTCGTGGCCGCGATCGACCCCGAAGAGGTCGACGAGGCGGTGCTCACGGACGTCCCGATCGCCTTCGCCAAGCAGCATCGCCTCCTGCCCCTCGGCTGGGCTTCGGAGGGCGTGCTGCGCGTGGCCGTCGCGGACCCGCTCGACGTCTCGCCGCTCGACGATCTCCATCTGCTCTTCGACGGCGCCGAGATCGAGATCGTGCTGGCCCGGGAGCCGGTGATCCTGAACGCGATCAACGTCGCCTACGATCGGGGCCTGACGTCGACGGACGAACTCGCCGAAGAGGCCGAGGACGACCTCGACTCCCTGGCGACGGAGCTCAGCAACGAGCCCAAGGACCTGCTCGAGTCGACCGACGACGCGCCGATCATCCGGCTGGTCAACTCGATGATGCAGCACGCCGTGAAGGAGCGGGCCAGCGACATCCACATCGAGCCCTTCGAGCACGAGATCCGCGTGCGCTTCCGGATCGACGACGTGCTCTACGAGCCGATGAAGCCGCTTCCGCGGGCGCTGCAGGCCGCGATCGCCTCGCGCATCAAGATCATGGGCAACCTGGACATCGCGGAGAAGCGCCTCCCCCAGGACGGCCGGATCCGCCTCAAGATCGCGGGCAGGGACTACGACGTCCGCCTCTCGACGGTTCCCGTCGCCCACGGCGAGCGCCTCGTGCTGCGCCTCCTGCCCGACACCCAGGAGCTCCTCGACCTCTCGAAGATCGGCTTCAACGATCATCAGCTCCAGGCCCTCGATCGCATCATCCGCCGCCCGAACGGCATCTTCCTCGTGACCGGCCCGACCGGCTCGGGCAAGACGACGACGCTCCACGCGGCGCTGCATTCGATCAACGGCCCGGAGAAGAACATCATCACGATCGAGGACCCGGTCGAGATCACGCAGGAAGGCGTGGGCCAGATCGAGGTCAACCCGAAGATCCAGCTGACGTTCGCGACGGGCCTGCGCGCCGTCCTCCGCCAGGACCCCAACGTGGTGCTCGTGGGCGAGATCCGCGACGTCGAGACCGCCGAGATCGCGATCCAGGCGTCGCTCACGGGTCACTTCGTGCTCTCGACGCTTCACACGAACGACGCCGCGAGCGCGCTCACGCGCCTCGTCGACATGGGCGTCGAACCCTTCCTGGTCGGCTCCTCCCTCGTGGCCGTTCTCGCGCAGCGTCTCGTTCGCGTGCTCTGCCCCGAGTGCAAGGAGGCCTACACGACGACCGACGAGGAGCTGCGGGAGATCGGCGTGAAGCCGCCCGGCCGCCCGGTCACGCTCTACCGCGGGACGGGTTGCCCCGCCTGCAGTCACACGGGCTACCGCGGTCGCCTCGGAATCTTCGAGCTGATGGCGATCGACGACGAGATCCGGAATCTCGTCAGCCAGAATGTCGATGCCAAGTCGATCAAGGCCGCGGCGACGCGCAAGGGCATGGGCACCCTGCGCGCGGACGGCGCGCGCAAGGTGCTCGCGGGCGTGACCTCGGTCGCCGAGGTCATCCGCGCAACGGAAGAGGAAGGCGCCGCCGCGCAGGTCTGACGCCCTCGCGCGCGCGTACTCGGGGAAAGACGTGCCGGTCTACGCCTACAAGGGGGTCAACCAGGCGGGGCGATCGACGAAGGGCTCGATCAGCGCCGAGAGCCCCCGTGCCGCCCGCGCCCAGATGCGGAGCGCGGGCGTCTTCCTGACCGAGATCGCCGAATCCGCGGGCGGCGCGGCCGCCAGCGAAGCGGCCGCCTCGGCCAGCGGCCCCTCGTTCAACGTGAACTTCCAGCTTCCCAGTCGGATCCCGCAGATGGAACGGGCCATGGCGACCCGGCAGCTCGCCACGCTGGTCGCCGCCGGCGTCCCCCTGGTCGAGGCGCTCTCCGCGTTGGTCCAGCAGACCGAGCACAAGACCCTCGCCAGCGTACTCGCCCAGGTGCGCGACAAGGTGAACGAGGGCAGCTCCCTGGCGGATGCGCTGATCTCGACGGGACGTTTCGACAACCTCTACGTCTCGATGGTCCGCGCCGGCGAGGCCTCGGGCGCGCTCGAGGCGGTGCTCGCCCGGATCGCCGACTACCTGGAGGACCAGGTCCGCCTGAACGGCCGTGTCCTCTCGATCCTCACGTACCCGCTCTTCATGCTCGTCTTCGCCGCCGTCGTCGTCGGCGTGATGGTCACGATGGTGCTGCCCCAGATCACGAGCATGCTGATCGACCAGGGCCTCGACCTGCCCTGGTACACCGAGGCGGTGATCGGCGGCAGCGAGTTCCTGCGCAGCTACTGGTGGCTCCTGATCCTCATGGGCGTCGGCTTCGGCTTTCTCTACCGGGCCGTCGGCCGGACCGAGCGCGGACGACAGGTCCTCGATCGCTTCTGGCTCGCCTTCCCCGTGATCGGCCGCGTGATCCGCTTCCTGGCGATCGCGCGCCTGACCCGGACCCTCGGGTCCCTCCTCGCGAGCAGCGTGAACATCGTCCAGGCCCTCAACATCGCCCGCCACGTCGCGAACAACTCGGTCTTCGAGTCGGCCACCGACGCCGCCCGCGAGAGCATCCTCGAAGGCGCGGCCCTCGCGACGCCGCTCCGGGCGAGCGGCGAGTTCCCGCCGCTGGTCACGACCATGGTCGAGGTCGGCGAGCGGTCCGGCGACCTCGAGGGCATGCTGATCAAGGTGGCCGACACCTACGAGGAGCAGGTCGAGAGCAGCGTGACCCGGCTCACCTCCCTGATGGAGCCGATCCTGATCCTCGTGATGGTGTTCATCGTGGGCATCATCATCATGGCCGTCCTGATGCCGATGTTGCAGATGACGGAGAGTCTCGGATAGCCCGGGCCCCGAGCCCGGCGGGGCACGCAGCCCCGAGAAAGAGAACCGGACGGCGTCGGGTATCATCCAAGACGTACGAACGACCCCAGCATCCCGGCCCGCCGGGCAGAGAGATCGCCATGACCGAAGTGAACGAAACGCCCCGCCCCGAGACCGCAGCGAAGCGCGATCAGGGCTTCACCCTGATCGAGATCATGGCCGTCGTCGTCATCATGGGCATGCTGATGGCCACCCTCGCCGTCGGGATCGCGGGCCAGCTCGACCGCGCTCGGATCACGAACGCCAAGGGCCAGATCTCCCGGATCGACCAGGCACTCGAGTTCTACAAGCTCGACAACAAGCGCTTCCCCAACTCGGATCAGGGACTCGACGCGCTGGTCAACAAACCGAGCGCCGCGCCGGTCCCGAAGAACTACGACCCCGCCGGCTACATCAAGCCCGAGGCCCTGATGGATCCGTGGGACGAGCCTTTCCAGTACCGCCAGCCCGGTGAGCACAACCCCTACACCTACGACATCTGGTCCTTCGGGCCCGACGGCGTCGAGGGCGGGGAGGACGACATCACCAACTGGGCGAGTACGTCCGACGCCTGATCCGTGACGCCGGCCCCTCGCGCACTCTCCACGGCCTGCGAACGACGACGCCGGGCCGGCTTCACCCTGATCGAGGTCATCGCGGTCGTCGCGATCATCGCCATGGTCTTCGCGTTCGGGATCCCGCGGCTCGGCGGCCCCACCTTCGATCCGCTCCACAACGAGGCGGACGAGATCGCCGAGCGCCTCCGCTACGCGCGCCAGCGGGCCGTCCTGACGGGCGTGCCCCATCGGCTGATGATCGACCTCGAGGAGGGCGGCTACCTGGTCGAGTGGTACGTCACCGAGGAGCGCGCCGCCGGACGGGGCAGCGACGCCGGCGGCGGCCTCGCCGCCCTCTTCGCCGCGGCGTATCCGGCCCTCGCGGCGAGCGACGGCCCACTCCTCGACTTCGTCCCGCCTCGCAAGAACGACGAGCTCGACTACTACCCCATCCCGAACGCGCAGATGGGCGGATTCCGCTGGCTCGAGGACACGCTCTATTTCGTCGGCGTCGCCGGCCCGACCGGCTGGGTCGAGAGCGGCGACTTCGCGATCGTCTTCTACGCGGACGGCACGACCGAACCGCTCGCGCTCGAGATCGCCGACGGGGACGACGCGCGGCTGACCCTCGAAGTCGAGGCCCTGCTCGATCGCGTACGCGTCCGCGAGGGCCGGGCCCGCTCATGAGCGCGGTGCGCGTCACACCTCGCACGGGCGACGCCGGCTTCACGCTGCTCGAGGTCCTCGGTGCCGCGCTGATCTTCGTGGCGGCCTGCGCCGTCCTCGTCGGCACGAGCGGCCAGCTGATCCGCCGGGTCTCCGAGACCGAGCTCCGCCTCGAGGCGAGCGAGATCGCCGAGCGGGAGCTCGCCCAGCTCGAGGCCGCCCTCGCGAACCAGCAGAAGCCGCCGGAGGATCGCGAAGAAGAGATCGAGATCGAGGGTCTCCGCTACACCGTCCGCCTCTGGTCACAGCCCGCGCTCGAGGACCTCGGCGGCAGCGGTCCCCCGGGCGCGAGCGAGGGCGGATCCGCGCTCGACGGGCTCACGGGCGGAGGGCTGGTCGGCCCGATGCTCGCGCTCCACGCCCCCGGCCTGGACGCCTTCATCCTCCGCTACGAGATCCGCGTCGAATGGGGCGACTTCGATCCGCCGGACGCGGTGGCGCGAACGACCTACGCCTTCGACTGGGAGGGCGCGCGACAGGCGCTGCCCGACCTCTTCGCGAGCAGCGGCGGCGACGGGACGCGCCTCGACGATCCGGAGGCGGCCGCCGAGGGCGGTGGTGAGGTCCAGGACTTCCTCAACCAGCTCCAGGGAACGCCATGACGCGCGCCGCGGGATTCACGCTGATCGAGGTGATGGGGGCCTTCCTGATCACGACCGTCGTGATGCTCTTCGTGATCGGGACCTTCCGGGAGAGCGGGCGTCAGCAGGACGCCGCGATGGAGAAGATGCGCGTCGAGACGAATGCGGCCGCGGCCCTCGACGTGCTCGCCCAGGATCTCGAAGGGGCGCTCTATCTCGCGCGCCCGGGCAACCGGGACGCCCGGGACCACCCGTGGCTCTTCCTCGCCGAGGACAGCGGCGAGCTCGGCGCGCGGACGCTGCGCTTCCAGACCCAGAACGTCTCCCGCGGCAACCTGAGCGAGCATGCCTCCACGTGGGTCGACGTCGTCTACTTCCTGACCGAGGAGGAGCCGGATCGCGACGCGGTCGACGTGCCCTCGGGCCCGAGCTACACGCTCTGGCGTTGGCGGTCGCTGCGCCCCCCGACCGACGCCGCGCGCCGCCTGCCCGACCGGGACGACGCGCGATCGGCCCGGGTCGCCGAGGGCGTCGCCGACTTCGGCGCGAGCTTCACCGACCTCGACGGCAACACCCTCGAGGACTGGGACTCGACCGTGGGCACCGGCGAGGCCCCCCTCCCCGTCGCCGCCGAGCTCCGCCTCGCCCTCTACGAGCGGGCGCGACATCGCGCGGACGACGGCTCGGACGCCAATCTCTTCCCGAGCCGCGTGCGCGCTCGCGCCGTGGCCCTGCCGATGAACCGCCCCGTCGACATCGCCGCCCTGGTCGCGAGCGCGGGCGACGGCGCCGCCGACACGTGCCAGACGATCTCCGACTGCGCCGACGTCGACGACCAGTGGTTCGTCGACCTGGTCGACAGCGGCTGCGACGGCGACGAAGCGCTCTGCGATCTCATGAACGCCTCGACCACCACCTGCTGGCGCGAGATCCAGCAGGGCTGGGCGTCGGTCGCAGCGACCGCGCCGGCGGAATGCGAGGCGTTCCAGTGAGCGGGCGGCGCGACGCGCGGCGCCACGAACGCGGGATCGTCCTGATCCTGGTGCTCGTGGTCATCGCCGCCATGATCATGGCGGTCACGGCCTTCCAGCGACGCGCCATGATCGACACGACCGTGTCGGCGAACCGGCTCGACGCCGCCGAAGCGGACGCGCTCGCCCGCGGCGGGCTGCGGCTGGCCGAGGTCCTGCTCGTGGTCGTGCGTGCGAAGCAGGCGGCGGATTCCGCCGGTGCGACGGGCGGCGAGAACCCGCTCGGCGGATCCGAGGGGGGAGACGGCGCCGCGGCGCTGGCGGGGCTCGGCGGCGGGGGCGAAGGCGGCGCGGTGGAAGCCCTCTGGCAGGGCATCGGCAACGTGCCGATCGAACTCGGCGACGGACGCAGACTGCGAGTGGCGATCGAGGACGAGGGGGCCAAGCTCAACCTGAACGCGCTCGTCCCGCCGGCGGCGCAGGCCGCGCCGGACACCGCGGCCCTCGATTCGAGCGACGGCGACGACGAGACGGCCGATCGGGCGCGCGAGGCCGACGATGCATCCGACTCCGGCGAGGAAACGAGCGCGAGCGAGGAAGCCGTCGAGTACCTCACGGAGGTCCTCCAGCACGTGATCGACGGCATGCCCCAGGACGCGAGCACACGAGCCTACGACGCGAAGTCGATCGCCGAGAACATCCTGGATTTCATGGACGGCGACGGCTCGGCGATCAACGGCCGCAGCGAAGACGAGTACTACCGCCGACAGGATCCGCCCTACCGCGCCTGGAACCAGCCCCTCGTCTCGGTCGACCAGCTCGCCCTCGTCGAGGACATCGATGCGCCGCTCCTCGACGAGCTCCGCAAGTACGTCACCGTCCATCCGATCGGCGCCACGACGGGCATCAACCTGAACCGGGCGACGCCGTGGGTCCTGAAGCTCGTCTACGCAGGTTCGAGCGGAGACCGGCGCCTGATCGGAGATCGTCTCGTCGAGGACATCTACGCACTGCGCGACAAGAACCAGCTCGCCTGCAGCAACGAGGGCGGCGATCCGCGCTGCGTCGGGCTCTCGGAGATCGGCAACGGCGATCTCGGCAACGGCGAGATCTACCCGCCCGTGCAGCTGCCGGCGACGCCCGCGGTCTTCAAGGTGACGGCGAGCGCGACGGTCGGCGGGATCGAGCGGCGCTTCGAGGCCATCTACGACACCCGGACGGATCCAGGGCCCCAGCTGCTATCCTGGCGACGCCTGCGGGGAAACGACTGAGCCCGCGGCACTCCGGGCCCCGCGGTTGCCGGCGACCTGCCGGTCCGCGGAACCCACGGGCCGGACGACCGCGGTCGAAAATGCGGGTTGGGGCGACAGCCGAGGCCTGTATCGGACGATTCAACGAGGACCGGCGAAGGGCGCCGGAGATCCGGACGAGAGGGGGAATCGATGGCCGCGCTATTCGAGCGCAGCGTGCTGGGCCTCGACGTGGGCAGCCACGGCATCAAGGCCGTCGAGCTCAAGGTCTCTCCGCGCTCGGTCTCCCCCGGCCAGTACCGCGTCCACCCGCGCGTCGACGGCGAAGCGCCCCTCGGAGATCACCTCCAGCGCTTCTTCGGCATGCACCACCTCCCGACGGAGTCGGTCGCGACGGCATTGCCCACGCGCCAGCTCTCGACCCGCCGCCTCGAGTTCCCCTTCTCCGACGCGCGCCGCCTCGAGCAGGCGATCCCGTTCGAGATCGAAGCCGAGACGCCCTTCGAGCTCGACGACATCGTCGTCGACTGGAACCTGCTCGCCGGCGACCGCCAGCACGGCGTGGTCGCGGCGACCCTCGCCCGCAAGGAGCACGTCGCCTCCGCCCTCGAGACCCTCGAAGAGGCCGGCTGCGAGCCCCAGGTCCTCGAAGCCGAAGGCCTCGTGCTCGCCAACCTCGCCCCGGTCTTCGGTCTCACGGGCACCCACCTGATCGCCGACCTGGGCCACGAGAAGACCACCTTCTGCGCGGTCATCGACGGCCGGCCGGCGCTCGCGCGAAGCATTCCGGTGGCCGGCAAGGCGATGACCGAAGCGCTCGCCAGCGAGCTGGGTCTGGACTTCGAGGGCGCCGAACAGCGCAAGCTCGACGGCGGCGTGCTGGGTGGCAAGACCGGCGCGGCCTCCCCCGGCATCGTCGCGATCGTCGACCGCATCGCCCGCGAAGCCGTGCGCACGCTGGAAGCCGCCGAAGCCCGCCACGGCGAAGGCCCCGTCGCCCGCGAAGCCAGCCTGACCCTGGTCGGCGGCAGCGCGCGCCTCGAGGGTCTCGACGGCCTGCTCGCGCGCCGGACGGGCCTCGACTGTCATCGCCTGCGCATGCCCGCCGACGCGCCCCACGCCGACCTGGCGGAGGGCGTCGACCCGGTGCTCTTCGGTCCCGCGCTGGCGCTCGCGCTGCGTCTCTCCGGCGAGGCCGTGACGCGCATGAACTTCCGCCGCGGCGAATTCGCCTACCGCCAGGACCTGACCGCCGTGTTCGGTCGTGAACTCCGACCGACGGCGATCCTCGCTGCGATCGTGGTCGGCCTGCTGCTCGCGAGCACGCTCTCGGGCATCGTGATCGAGAACCAGCGCGCCGGCCGCCACCGCGAGGCGGCCGAGCAGCTCTACGCCGAAGCCTTCCCCGAACGCGCGACGTTGCCGGCGAACCCGGCGTCCGCGCTGCGCGGCGAACTCGCGGCCGCGCAGGAGCGCGCGGAGTTCCTCGGGCTCTACTCGGGCAACCGCTCGGCCCTGAACCTGCTCGCGGCGCTCTCGGAGGCGATCCCCCCGGATCTCGAGGTCCGCATCACGGAGGTCGCGATCGACCGCAACGTGATCCGCCTCGACGTCGACGCCCAGGGCTACGAGGCGGCCGACCGGCTGACGAGCGTGCTCGCCGAGACGAGCCCCTTCGAAGGTGCCGAGGTCGCGGGCTCCGTCCGCCAGGACCGCAAGACCGGAGGCGTGAGCTTCAACGTCAACATTCCGCTCGCGGCGCCGGGAGGCGAGGCATGAAGGATCTCTTCGGTCGCCTCGTCGTCGTCTGGGACGGGCTGATGCCCCGCGAGCGCGTCCTCGTCGGCATCGCGGGCGGCGCCCTCGCGATCCTGCTCCTCTTCGTGGGCCTCGTGCTGCCGATCCAATCGGCGAGCGAGAACGCGGCGAGCGCCGCCGACACGGCTTCGCGCGAACTCGACATGATGGTGCGCATGAAGCGCGAGTGGGACGGCCTGCACGACCGCCTCGACCAGGTCGAGTCGCGCATCCAGCAGACCCGCAACCAGCAGAACCTGCTGACCCTGCTCGAGTCCCTGGCCGCCCGGGCCGGCGTCAAGCCGACCTCGATGGAGAAGCGCCAGTCGGGCGAGAGCGACGCCTACGAAGAGACGAAGGTCGAGGTCAGCCTCAAGAACGTGACGCTGCGACAGGCGGTCGCCTACCTGTCGAGCATCGAGACGAACGATCAGCCGCTGTCGGTGAAGAGCCTCCGCGTGAAGCGCCGCCCGGGCCGTGCGCGCGGGGATCAGCCCGCGCAGGATCTGATCGACGTCACGTTCTCCGTCTCGACCTTCAAGCCCCTCGGTTAGGCGCCAGCGGTCGGGATCCCCGGTAGAGTCTTCGCGTGTCCGAATCGAACGTTCCCGTCCGCAGCGCGAGTGGCGCCTTCCTTCCGCGCGCGATCCTCGTGCCGCTGATCGTCGTGCTGTTCGCCCTCTTCGCGATCCTGCTCTTCCCGTGGGACGCGCTGGGACGCCGGGTCGCCTGGGAGATCAACCGCGTGAGTGCGGCGCAGGTCGAGGTGAATGCCCTCTCGCCGGCGCTCACCGCGCGCGGCCCCGTGCTCCGCGCCAACGACGTGAGCGTCCGTCACCCCGCGGTCGACCAGATCCGCATCTTCACCCTCGAGATCGCACCGCGCTTCTCCACCTCCTGGTTCAGCGGCGCGCCGACGCTCCGGATCTGGGCCGAGACGGGCCTCGGGACGGCGGATGGCGTGTTCCGGCTCGGCGAAGCCCCGGCTTACGAGGGACGCGTCTCGAACGTCGAGCTGTCGCGGCTGCCGCTACGCCTCGATACGAGCAACGTCCAGCTCGCCGGCCGGCTCGACGCGGACGCCGACGTCGCGCTCGATCCCGGCGGCACGCTGCGTGGCCGGGTCGAATTCGAGAGTCCGTCGCTGCGTCTCCAGACGTCGATGCTACCGGTGCAGATCCCGTTCACGCGGACGACCGGCGTCGTCGAGATCCTCGAGTCCGGCGCGACCCGCATTTCGGAAGTCGTGCTCGAAGGCGACGTCGTCTCGGGCACGATCGAGGGCGAGATCGGCCTCGTCCACCGCAGCCAGTCGCCGCCCCTCGACCTCCGCGCGGATCTCCGGGTCCGGGACGAGACCCTGAAGCGCCTCGCGCCGAGCGCGGGACTTCGACTCGGGCCCGAAGGCGCGCTCGCGCTCCAGGTCTCGGGGACGGTGGCGAGTCCGAAGCTCCAACCGTCGCGCGCGCGCCCTCCCGGTCCCGGGCGCACGCGATGAAGGATCCGGGCGCGAAGGACGCAGGAGGCACGACCCCATGAGCAGCGGCGCCGAAGCGCTCCAGAAGGTCTTCAAGACCCTCTCCGACCCGACCCGAATCCGGATCCTGCGACTGCTCGAACAGGAGGAGCTGATCGTCGGCGAGCTGATGGACATTCTCGGGATGGCGCAGTCCCGGGTCTCCCGACACCTCGCCATCCTGCGCGAGGCGGGCCTCCTGACCGACCGCCGCGACGGCACCTTCGTCGCCTATCGACTCGCCCTGCCCGAAGAAGGCCCCTGGGCGGACGCCTGGGCGCTCTCGCGCAACGCCTTCGCCGACGACCCGACCGCCGAGCGCGACGACACGCTGCTCCGGCAGGCGCTGGCCGCCCGCAAGGCGCGCGCCCTCTCGGGCCGCAGCTTCTTCGACGAGGTCGGCCCCGAATGGGACGCCCTGCGCACCGTCTTCGGCGACGACCTCCTCCGCGCCCGCGCCATGGCCACGCTGGTGCCACCGCGCCTGCGTGTGGCCGACGTGGGCACCGGGACCGGCGTACTCGCGCTCGAGCTGGCGGCGCTCGGTCTCGACGTGGTCGGCGTCGATCGATCCGGTGGCATGCTCGAGGCGGCCCGCGACAAGGCCGCGGAGCTCGACCCCGCGACGCCGGGCCGGATCGAGTTCCGCGAGGGCGACGCCCACGCCCTGCCCCTCGACGACGCGAGCGTCGACGCGGCCTTCGCCCACATGGTCCTCCACTCGCTGGAAGCGCCCGGGCGCGCGATCGCGGAGATGGCGCGCGTGGTCCGCCCTGGCGGCCAGGTCGTCCTCGTCGACTTCCTCCTCCACGAACACAAGTGGATGGAGCAGGAGCTCGGCCTGCTCTGGCTCGGCTTCGAGGCCGCACAGCTCCGCGAATGGATCGAAGCGGCCGGCCTCGAAGCGCCGGCCCTCCAGGAGTACGCCTCCGAAGCGACGCGGGACCTGCCGGCGAGCTTCGTCGCCCGCGCGCGAAAGCCGAGCGGCCAAGCCCCATGACGACGCGCAGCGGCGTGCTGTTCGATGCAACCGGCACGCTCTTCGAGGCGACGGAATCCGTGGGCGAGGTCTATGCGCGCATCGCGCGGGAACACGGCGTGGACCTGCCGGCCTGGCGGCTCGAGGACGGCTTCCGCCGGATCCTTCGCCACGCGGGCCCGCGTGGCCTCGACGGCGACGACGAGGCAGCCCGACGAGAAGGCGAGGTCGCATGGTGGTTCGAGATCATCCGCCAGACCTTCCAGGCCACCGACAGCACCGCGCGCTTCGAGGCGTTTCCCGCATTCGCCCGCGCCCTCTTCGACGCCTACCGACTGCCCGGTGCCTGGCGCCTCCGGCCGGGGATCCCGGCGGTGCTGGCCGCGCTGCGGGATCGATCCGTTCCGATCGGCGTCGTGAGCAACTTCGACCATCGCCTTCTCGATATCCTCGAAAATCTCGAAATCGCTGACGAATTCGTCTCGGTCGACCTTCCGAGTCGGCACGGTGCCGTGAAGCCCGATCGGGCGCTCTTCGAGGCTGCCGCCCGGGCCCTCGAGCGACCGCTCGCGGCGCTCGTCTACGTCGGCGACGACCCGGGAGAACGGCTCGCCGCGATCGCCGAGCACGGGGTCGCGGTCGTGGACGTGCGCGCCCTTGGGGCGGCGGACGACCTGCTCCCCGCCCTCCTCTCGACGCTCGAGGCGCCGACCGCCCGATGATCCGATCGCTACTCTCCGGTGGCTTTCCTCCATTCGCCGACCCGGTCGCCGCAGCGGCCCCGTTCGCCAGAAAGGCTCCGACGCCATGAGCGCCTCCGATCCGACGCAGCCCAGCGCCGATCGCGCCCTCGACTTCTTCCGCGGCCGCTTCGACCTCGACGACGGCAGTCTGGCCGCCGCCCTCGACACCGCCCTCGAGCGACAGGTCGACTACGCAGATCTCTATTTCGAGTACACGACCACCGACTCGGTCTCGCTCGAAGAGGGCATCGTGAAGAGCGGCGATCGCCACCTCGAGCAGGGCGTCGGCGTCCGTGCGGTCCGCGGCGAGCGCCAGGGCTACGCCCACTCCGACGAGATCAGCGTCGAGAGCGCCCGCCTCGCCGCCGGCACCGCTCGCGCGATCGCCGACGAGACCCGCCCGCACGCCCCCGTGGCCCTCACGACCGGTGCCGGCGGGCACGACCTCTACTCGATCGCGACCGCGCCCACCGACGTGCCGGTGGCGACCAAGGTCGACTGGCTGAACGAGATCGACGCCTACGCGCGGGCGAAGAGCCCGAAGGTCAGCCAGGTCATGGCGAGCGTCGTCTGTCAGAACAAGCACACGCTGGTCGCCGCGAGCGACGGCACGCGCGTGGCGGACGTCCTGCCGCTCGTCCGCGTGAACGTCCAGGTTCTCGCCGCCGACGGGAGCCGGCGCGAAGTCGGCTACCAGGGCGCCGGCGGGCGCTTCGAACTCGAGACCCTGCGCGAGCCCGCGCGCTGGCAGGGGTTGGTCGACGAGGCCGTGCGGATCGCGCTGCTCAACCTCGAGGCCGAGGCCTGTCCGGCGGGCGCGATGGACGTGGTCCTCGGCCCCGGCTGGCCCGGCATCCTGCTCCACGAGGCGATCGGCCACGGACTCGAAGGCGACTTCAACCGCAAGAAGACCAGCGCCTTCTCGGACAAGATGGGCCAGCGCGTCGCCGCCGAAGGCGTGACCGTCGTCGACGACGGGACGATTCCCGGCCGACGCGGCTCGATCAACGTCGACGACGAGGGAACGCCCTCGAAGCGGAACGTCCTGATCGAGAACGGCGTGCTCGTCGGCTACATGCAGGACCGGCTGAACGCCGAGCTGATGGGCGTCGAGCCGACGGGCAACGGGCGCCGCGAGAGCTACGCCCACCTGCCCCTGCCCCGCATGACGAACACGTTCATGCTCGCCGGCGAAGACGATCCTCAGGACATCCTCGCCGGCGTCGAGGACTGGCTCTACGCGGTCTCGTTCGGCGGCGGCCAGGTCGACATCACGAGCGGCAAGTTCGTGTTCAGCGCGAGCGAGGCCTACCGGATCGAGGGGGGCCGGATCGGCCGCCCCGTCAAGGGCGCGACGCTGATCGGCAACGGCCCGGACGTGCTGACCCGCGTCACGCAGATCGGCCACGACCTCGCGCTCGACGAGGGCGTGGGCACCTGCGGCAAGGACGGCCAGGGTGTCCCGGTCGGCGTCGGCCTCCCGACGATCCGCGTCAACGAGCTGACCGTCGGAGGCACCGAGGGATGAGCGCCTCGCAGGCCGAGATGGAGAACGTCGTCCGCCACGCGCTCGAGGCGGCCGGCCGCGCCGGCGCGAGCCAGGCGGACGTACTGCTCGTCGAGGGCGACGACCGCGAGGTCCGCGTCCGCGGCGACGAGATCGAGTTCGTGAAGCAGGCGCAGGAGCGGGGGCTCGGGATCCGCGCCCTCGTCGATGGCAAAGAGGGTCGGCAGACCTCGATCGTCTCGACGAGCGATCTCGCCCCCGACGCCGTGGCCCGCATGGCCGAGGAAGCGGTCGCCCTCGCCCGCGCGACCGCGCCCGACCCGACGGCGGGCCTGCCGGAGGGCGGCTTCGCGACGGATCTCCCGGATCTGGGCCTCTGCGACCCGGCCGATCGAAACGTGGCCCTCGATGCACGGATCGAGGACGCGAAGCGCGCGGAAGCCGCGGCCCGGGACTTCGACGCACGGATCGACAACTCCGAGGGCAGCCAGGCGAGCAGCGGATACGCCCGGGTCGTGTACGGCAACAGCCAGGGCTTCGTCGGCAGCTACGAGTCGGCGAGCCACGGGCTCTTCGCCGAGCCCCTCGCGCGCGAAGGCGACTCGATGCAGCGCGACTACTGGATGACCTCGGCGCGACGTCTGGCCGACCTCGAGGACGCGGCGACGGTCGGTCGCAAGGCGGCAGCGCGTGCGATCCGTCGCCTCGGCGGCAAGCGCGTGGAGACCTGCGAAGTGCCGGTGATCTTCGATGGCATGACCGCCCCCAGCCTGATCGGGCAGGTCGCTTCGTGCGTGAGCGGCTACTCGGTCTACCGCGAGTCCACCTTCCTGGGCGACAAGCTCGGGGAATCCATCGCCGCGAGCGCCGTCACCATCGTCGACGACGGTCGCCTGCCGGGCGGCCTCGGGAGCAAACCCTTCGACGGCGAGGGACAGCCGACCCGGCGAAACGTGATCGTCCAGGACGGGACCCTCCAGACCTGGCTCCTCGACGCCTACTCGGGTCGCAAGCTCGACCTGCCCTCCACGGGCAGCGCGGCCCGCGGCACCGGCTCCGCGCCGCGGGTCGGCACCACGAACCTGTGGCTCGAACCCGGCGACAAGACGCTCGACGAGCTGATCGGCGAGCTCGACCGCGGCCTCGTCGTGACCGAGCTGATCGGCATGGGCTTCAACCCGACGACCGGCGACTATTCGCGGGGCGCGGCGGGCCTCTGGGTGGAAAACGGCGAAGTCGTCCATCCCGTCGAGGAGATCACGATCGCGGGCAACCTCGGCGACATGCTGAAGTCGATCGATCGGATCGGCAGCGAGCTCGTCTGGCGCGGCCGAACCGCCTCGCCGCCCGTGCGCATCGCCGCGATGACCGTGGCTGGCGAATAGGAGCGCCCGTCTTGTCGCAAACGCCGGACACGTCGGACGACTCGCCGGAGATCCTCGGCGGAACGGAGCTCCCCGACGTGGCGCAGCTCTCGTCGCGGGTGAGCGTCGCCCTCGGCCAGAACCCGAGCATGTTCACGGGGCCCGGGACGAACACCTATCTCGTCGGCACCGGCGACAGGCGACTGCTCCTCGACACCGGCTCGGGCTTCGACTCCTACATGCCCTTCCTGGAGGAGGCGATCGCGAGCTCGGGCTGCAAGGAGATCGAGGGCATCGTCCTGACCCACGCGCATCCCGACCACATCGGCGGCGTGAAGCAGGTTCGCGCCCACTTCGGGGAGGACATCCCGGTCTACAAGACGCCGTGGCCCTCGGACGCCGGTCCCGGACCGAGCGGCCCGGACGCCGAGGCGAACGTCTCCCATCCCGACGACCTGGCCGAAGGCAAGCTCGAGTCGATCGGAGACGGCGAGGTCGTCGAGACCGAGGGCGCGCGCCTGCGGGCGCTCTTCACGCCGGGACACGCGCCGGACCATCTCTGCTTCGTGCTCGAGGAGGAAGCCAGCCTCTTCTCGGGCGACAACGTCCTCGGCGTCGGGACGACCGTGATCCCGTCGTCCACCGGCAGCCTGGCCGACTACATGGATTCCCTCGAACGCCTGCGGAGCGAAGCGCCGGCCTGGATCTACCCCGCGCACGGACCCAAGATCGATCCGGGCACGCCCAAGATCGAGGAGTACCTGGCCCATCGCCTCGAGCGGGAGCGGCAGGTCCTGGCCGCCGTGGAAGCGGGTGACCGCCTCGTGCCCGACATGGTGAAGCGCATCTACGTCGGCTACCCCGAGAATCTCCACGCCGCCGCGGGCCAGAGCGTCACCTCTCATCTGAAAAAGCTCGAGCGTGACGGGCGCGTCCGACGGCACGAGGACGACGAGGGCGCAGCGCTCTGGGAGCGGGTCTGAAGGGATGGCCACCGCCGAACGAAGGCCGTCGAACCGCCTCGTGACCGCGCTCGGCTGGGTCCTCATCGCCCTCGGCCTCGCCGTGTTCGTCGTGCGCCTCCAGCACGAAGGCGCCTACGCCGTCCCGCGCCGCGGCAACCTCTTCGGCGGCCTCGGTGCCCTCGGCGTCGGCGTGCTGCTGGCCGCGACCGCGACGCCTTCCGTGCTGCGCTGGATCGCCCTCGCGCTCACGCCCTTCGTCCTCTTCTCGGGGACCTACGCGATCTCGTCGGAGCTCGAAGAGGTGGTCTCGCTCTACGCGACCGACCGCGCGGGGCGCCCGTCGGAGCTCCGACTGTGGATCGTCGACGACGCGAACGGCGAGTGGCTCGGCATGGGACGAGACAAAGCCGTCGAGCACGCTCTCGACGGCGTACCGATCCAGATGCTCCGCCGCGGCGAGACGCGCTGCGTGGTCCCCGTCCTCTTCGAGGACCGACCGACGGTCGAAGCGATGCACGCCCTCAAGATGCAGAAGTACGCGGTCGCGCGGATCGCCTCGTCGTTCGGTGCCTATCCGGCGACACCGCGCCCGACCGGCGTCGCCCTCCGCCTCGACGCCTGTCCGGGCGGCGCCTAGCGACGCGGGACGGCGCGCCAGCCTGCCTCTCGCCCCGCGTCCAGCCGGACGGGAGGACCGACCCGCTGGTGCTACGTTCGAGGCGTGCCACCGCCCGGAGTCCCCATGGCCATCGGAAACCGCCCGCTCATTTCCGCCGACTCGCACATCGCCGAGACCGAGGACTGCTTCGCTTCGATCGAGAAGAAATACTTCGATCGGCGGCCGCGCAACGCGATGGCCGACGAAGCCCTCGGCGCGTTCATCGAGATCCCCGGCCTCGACATGAAGGTGCCGATGGGATCGCTCTGCCGCGCCGGCGTGCCGCCCGAGAAATGGGGCATCCCGGTCGGCTGGGACGAGATCCATCCGGCGGGCTACGACCCGAAGGCACGCCTCGAGATCCAGGACGAGGAAGGCGTCATGGCCGAGGTCATCTACCCGAGCGTCGGCATGATGATCTGCCTGCACGAGGACTGGGACTACAAGAAGGCTTGTTTCGACGCGTACAACCGCTGGCTCGCCGAGTTCTGCGAGACCGCCCCGGACCGCCTGCTCGGGATCGCTCAGGTCGCGATCCGCACGCCCGAAGAGGGCGTGAAGGAGATCGAGGAGGCCAAGGCGATGGGCTTCCGCGGCGTCATGCTCTGCGGCGACCCGGCCTTCGAGGACTACGACTCGCCGAAATACGATCCGGTCTGGGAGGCCAGCATCGGCCTCGGCATGCCGATCAACTTCCACATCCTGACCGGCCGCGAGCAGATGGGCATGCAGGTCCGTGGACCGAAGATGATCCAGCAGATCATCACCATCCGCGGCAACCAGAACATCGTCATGATGATGGTCCTCTCGGGCGTCTTCGATCGACACCCGGACCTCAAGGTCATCATGGTCGAGAACGACGCCGGCTGGATCCCCCATTTCGCGTTTCGGCTGGACCACGCCTGGGAGCGCCATCGCTGGTGGATGGAAGG
>JBCCZJ010000027.1:0-21027 GCA_039187915.1 Myxococcota bacterium | reverse complement strand
GCAGCTCGCGAGGAAGAGTGTCCTGTTCATGCGCCGGCAGACACCCGGAGAACCGCCCCGGTTCCCGGTCGCGTGTTATTCGACGCCGAAGCCGCCGGCGCGAACGTCGTCGTGGCGCTCGGGCAGGGGGCGCCGTGCGGCAAGTCGAGGATCGCACCCCCGTCTATTCAGGGACCGCCACGCCGCGCTTATTCAGGGACCGCCATGCCGCGCTCGACCGCGGGTCGCGCGGCGATCCGGTCGAGCCAATCGACGACGCGCGGCTTCTTCGTGACGAACTCGACGCCGAGTTCCTGCGCGGCTCGGAGCCACGGGAAGTGCATGATGTCGCCGATGGTGTACGCGCCGGTCAGGAAGTCGCCGTTCTTCTCGAGAATCTTCTCGAGCACGCCGCAGAGGCGGTCCATCTCGTTCCCGAAGATCTCGATCATCTCGCGGTTCTTCTCGCCCTCCTTGCGGACGGCGGCGGCGAAGCGGCCGAGGTTGGGTCCCACTCCGCCCGCCTGGAAGAAGGCGTACTGGATCGCTTCCATCCGCTTCGCCTTGTCCTTGGGAAGGATTCGGCCTTCGGGATCATAGTTCTCGCCCAGGTGTAGGAGGATCGCGCCGCTCTCCCAGATCGCCTGGTCTCCGTCCTCGATCGCGGGAATCTTGTGGTTGGGGTTGATCGCCAGGAACGCGGGCTCGAACTGCTGCTCCTTCTGCAGATCGACCCATTCGACCTCGTAGTCGAGGCCGAGCTCCTCGAGGGCGATGGAGATCTTGCGGCCGTTCGGCGTCGTGGACGTATAGAGCTTGATCATGGCGGGGTTCTCTCCAAAGGCTCGCGGGCGCGCGCGTCCTCGCCCCGCCGCGGCGGGGCAGCTCCGAGCGTACGCGACTTGACCGACCGCTTCGAGGTCGAAGACCCGGCTGAGCTCGGCCTCGATCCGATCGCGCGCGAGCGGTCGAGCGCGCCGCCCGGGCCTGGATGGCCGCAGATCCGGCGCCTCAGGCATCGCGCGCGCCCTCGGTCCCGCCCTCTTCGCGGATGGCCGCCTCCCAGTTCCGTCCGTCGAAGTCCTCGATCGGCAGGTCCGGCAGTCCGCCGTCGAGGCAGCGCGCGTTCACGCTCCAGCGGGACGGGTCGAGTCGCGGGCGATGGAAGGGATGGATCCCGCAGCGGCGGCAGAAGAGGTGCTCCGCTCGCTGTGAGTTGAATCGATAGGCGGTGAGCTCCGTCGCGCCCGAGAGGATCTCGACGTGGTCGACCTCGCCGACGGAGAGCAGGAGGGCGCCCTTGGCCCGGCAGATCGAGCAGTTGCAGCGGACGAGATGGGTCGCAGCATGCCGCGCGCGGAAGCGAACGGCGCCGCAGTGGCAGCGGCCGGTCGAGTCGGTCACGACGAGGCCTCCTGGCCCGCAGGCGGCCTAGCCTTCGAGCAGCCAGGCATAGCCGCGAAGGAGCTCTTCGCGGCCCCCCTTCTCCTTGACGGCGCCGTGACTCACCACGACGCGCTCGAAGGGCCACGACAGAACGCGTTCGAGTCCCGCGCGGAAGGCGTCGCGATTGCGGATCAGCAGCTTCTCGACGAGGGTCGGTGACAGCGTGCCGTAGACGCCCGCCAGCTTGAAGAAGGCGCGCGTCAACGGCGCGCCCTCAGGTCCCACGTTGAACGCGGTGTCCGTGAGGATGAGCGTCTGACTCGGGCGATGGAAGAAGACGACCTCGTTGGCGAACGAGAAGCCGCCGAGCGCGACCTGGTCGAGGACCTCGGCCCAGGCGGGTTCGGCCGCATCGCCGAGCACGCCGGTCGGCGCGAGGTCCGTTCGCTTCTCTGCCAGGCCCGGCGCCAGATAGAGCGCCGCGTCGGGGAAGGCGGCGATCCAGTCGTCCAGGAAGAGGTGGTGGAGCTTGTTCGGCGCGACCAGGTAGGCGACGGGGCCGAGCCCCTCGACCTCCGCGCGGAGGTCGGCGTCGAGGCGGATGGGTGAATGGAGCAGGAGCTCGCCGTTCGGCAGCCGTACGACGGTCATCCGGGCGCCGACTTCGAGTCCCAGGAACCGGAGCGGGGATTCGTCGACCCAGAGGTCCGCGTGGAGTTCGCGCATCGGAGGCTCCTTGCTCGTCCGATCGCGCCGGTCCGCGGCGGACCGCCCCAGGGTATCCCAGGTTCGGCCTCGCCCGACAGGGTGCCGCGATCCGACGCAGGGAGACGCGTTAGGCGACGATCAGGCGCGAAGGGCCGAGAGGATCTCTTCCGTTTCGGGGAATCGCCCTTCGGCGTGCTTCGAAAAGAGCATCGCTCCATCGACGACGACGTCGAAGATCCCGCCGCCGCCGCGGATCAGCTCCGGCGCGACGCCCGTCTCCTGCTCGATCTCGGCCGCCAGACTGGAGGCCCGGGGGAGATAGTTTCAACGACCGCAGTAGGTGATCGAGATCGTCATTCGCGGAGCCTCCTCGGGGACGGACGGCGAGGAAGATACCCCAGTGCCCGGGCTCGGGCGGCGAAAGCGGCGCCGGCGGCGAGCGGGCTAGGCGCCGAGGAGCGTGAGGACGTTCCCGTCGGGATCCTCGAGATGGGCGAGAACGCCGCCCCAGGGCTGCTCCGTCGGCGGCTCGACGAAGCGGACGCCCCGCTCGACCAGCGTCCGGTGGGCCGATTCGATGTCGTCGACCTCGAGGCTGACGGCGAGGAATCGACCGACGAGGTCGTCGGCCTCGGGGTCGTCGTGGGCCAGCTTCTCGACCGCGAGAAAGACGCCGCCCACGTCGAGCTGGGCCCAACCCATCGCGGCGTCGGCGAAGTGGACCGGTATTCCGAGCGTCTCCGAGTAGAAGGCGAGGGCGCGCTCCCAATCCCGCGTGAAGATGCGGACGGTGTCGAACTTGAACTCCACGGCGTCGACCCCCTTCGGCGGATTCAGCGCGACGCCGGCGTGTCGTCGCAGCCCTCGGGCGTCCGGTCGCAGCCCCAGGCCCGCTTCGCCGTCCGCTCGTAGTTTTCGAACTCGCGATCCCGGGTCGCCCGCAGAGGCTCGCAGGCGTCGACGTCGCGCGGATGCTCGTCGAGGCACTCGCGGTAGCGCGCCTCCGCCTTCTGGTAGCGCGAATGGTCCGTGAACAGGCATCCGCCGAGCGGGAGCGTCAGGGCGAGGGCGGCGAGGGCGAGCGTCGATTTCATGTTCCGGTCCTCCAGAGACTCGGGGGTATCCGATCGTGAACCCGCGCGCGGTCTCCGGGTTCCGCCCGACGGGAGGGGCCGCGCGCGAGCCGGGCCCCCGCTTCTTCGATCCGGTCGGCCGACCGCCCTGGAGGGCCGGGTCAGACCGCGAATTTCTCTCCCGACCACGCCTCGCTCAGCGCCCAGAGCCGTTCGGCGGCGGCTTCGTCGAGGGCGTAGGAGCAGACGCCGAGCGATTCGCCGGGCGTGTCGATCGTCGGGGCGATGCCGCAATCCTCGCAGTACACGCCGCCCCGGCCTTCGAGGTCGGGGCTCGTCGCGGCCCAGACGGTCGTGGCCGCGCCGGCTTCGAGGGGCTTGAACTTCATCGGCTCGCTCTGAGGCCGCATCTCCATCAGGGACTTCACGTCGTCCCGATCCATGTGCCGCGCGAGCTCGGTGTGGATGGCGCCGGGATGGACGGCGTAGCTGCGTACGCCGCGATCCCGATAGCGCTGGTCGAGTGCCACGCTGAAGAGGACGTTCGCGGTCTTGGCCTGTCCGTAGGCGACGAACTTGTCGTACTCGTCCCGCTCGAAGAAGGGATCGTCGAAGCGCATGGGCGACATGCGGTGGCCGCCGCTCGAGAGGTTCACGATGCGCGCCGGGCTGCCGGCGACGACGTTCTCGATCAAGCGCGCGGTCAGAACGAAGTGGCCGAGGTGGTTCGTGCCGAGCTGGGTGTCGAGCCCCTCCTTCGTTCGGCCCAGCGGGCACATCATCACGCCCGCGTTGTTGATCAGGCGGTCGATCTTCGGGAAGCGCGTGGCGATGTCGTCGGCACCGCGACGAACGGAGTCGAGCTCGAAGAGATCGAGCACGGCGAGCTCGATGTCGGCGCCCGGGACGCGCTCGCGAATCGATTCGGCGGCGGACTCGCCCTTGGCCGGGTCGCGGACGACGGAGACGATCTTCGCGCCGCGCAGGGCGAGCACGCGGGCGGTCTCCACGCCGAGGCCGGCGGAGCCGCCGGTCAGGACGATGGTCTTTCCGGAGAGATCGACGTCTCCGGCGGCTTCTTCGGCGGTCGTGTCGGCATTGAAGTCGGTGGCCATGGCGGGGGGGCTCCTCGGGCTCGGCGTCGGCTCGGGCTCGACGTTGCAGGGTTGCGGATCGCGCGGCGGGCGGCCGCGTTCCGGCGTCAGGATAGGGATTTCGCCCGATCGAGGCCCGGCCGCGCCGGGTCGTCTGCGGGAGGCGACGCGTCGCCGCGAAGGCGCGCGCGGGGCTCACGCAGCGGGTCCGCGCCCGGGCAGGTCCCGTGCGGCGATCTTCGCGAACGCGATGCGTCGCCGGTTCCACGTGTAGGCGAGGGCGACGCCGTCCGGTGTCCCGATCAGCGCCGGATACGAGAACTCGCCGGGGTCCGTCTCGACGTCGACGCGATCGGGAAAGGTCGCGCCTTCATCCGTCGAGACGAGCAGCGAGAGCGGAGTGCGGGCGGCCCAGTTTCCGCCGACGGGGTTGCAGGCGAGGACGACGCGCCCGTCCGGGAGTCGCACGGCGTCGATCCCGCTGTTGTTGTTCGGCACTGCGAGGGGACGCGCGCGGGACCAGCTCCGGCCGTCGTCCTCCGAGTCCGAGCGATGGACGAAGCCGTCGGTGCTCCGGAAGAGCGCGTGGACGTGGCCCTCTCCGGACGTCCAGAGCGTCGGCTGGATCAGCCCCTTGCCGCCGAAGGCGCGGCGGTCGAGCGGGACGTCCGGCGTCGCCACCCAGTCTCCGACGCCGTCCGGGCTGCGGTCGAAGAATGCGTCCCAGCGTCGCCAACGCTCCCGGCTCGCGCCCGCGAGCCAAGCCCCGGAGGCCAGACGAATCGGTTTGCAGCGCACGGCGCCCCGGCCGCCGCGATCGCCCGGGACGAGCGGCGCGGGCGTCGACCAGGTCTCGCCGCCGTCGGACGAGCGCTGCGACCAGGTCTCCCAGGTGCGGATGCGCTCGCCGACCTTGAAGTGGAGGACGAGCTCCTGCCCGGTCTCTTCCAGCGCGAAGAGGACCGGGTTCCAATGAGCGACGTCCGCGACCTTCGCGATCACGCGCGGTGGACTCCACGCGCCTTCGTGCCCGCGCCGGGAAGCCCAGATCGCGACGTCGTCCGTGCTCTCGCGCTCCCCCGCGAACCAGGCGACGAGGAAGCCGCCGTCCGGCACTCGCACGAGCGTCGAGGCGTGACACTGGGCGAAGGCGCGAACGTCGCCGAAGACGTGCTCCGACGAGAGGACGGGCGCGAGGTCGTTCCTCGACCTGGTCATGCTTCGCGACGAACCGCGTGCGCGCGGCCGGGCGAGGCAGGGTTCGGGTCTTTTCCGGACGACCGCCTGGGGCGTTGATTCCATTCTTGAAAAATCATGGTCGAGTCGGCTCGCTCCACTCGTGTGCAGGGCATGCGCGGACGATAGGCAACATCACGGAACACCCGGCCTCTCTCGTCCCGGGCAAGGCCTGCCCGACCTCGTTCTCTCCAGGAGCTCAGCATGATCAAGACCGGCAACGACATCCTCTTCCAGGAGCCGACCTGCGACACGCGTCGCCTCCGGCGCTCCGTCGTCGTCGACGCCTCTTCGGACACTTTCTCGATCCAGTTCGTGGCCGAGCCCTTCGCCTTCGAACAGGACCAGGAGGTCCTGATGTACTTCAACGGCAACCGCGAATTCATGCAGCAGATTGCCCGGGTGATCGAGATCGCCGTGCCCGAGGAGGACGCGAGCGACCCGATCACCTTCACGCTCGAGCCGGTCGGAGACGCGATCTCGGCCGAGAGCCGGCAGAACTATCGGGTGAGCACGATCTCCGCGGATCTCGAAGCGCAGGTCGGCGAGGAGGCGAATCTGCAGGTTCAGGACCTCTCGTCCACCGGCTTCGCCGTCCTCGCGTCGACGGAATACCAGATCGGACAGACCATGGAGGTCGCGATCCAGCACGAAGAGACGCAGTGCCACGGCATCGCGTCGGTCCAGAGCATCCGGGAGTTCGGCCCCGGTCGGATTCGGTACGGCCTGCGCGCGATCGACGAGGACCCGCACACCAGCGAGTTCCTCGAGGTCCTCCAGCGCATCTCGCTCGCCGTCCAGCGCGAGCAGCTCCAGCGGAGCGGCGGGGCCGGGGACGGCGACGACTGAGCTCGACGCGACGCTCCCGGTCCGTCTCGCGTGACCCGATCGGATTCAGCGGGGCGTCGCGAACGACGCGAGCAGGCGCTGGATCACGTCGGTTCCGTCCCGTCGACCCGCGAGATGATCGTCGGGGATCTCCCACCAGGCGTCCTGGGGAATCGGGATCGTCCATTCGCCGATCGCGGTGCGGTCCGCGATGCGCCACGCGTCATCCCGCCGCTCGAAGCGGTCGACGTAGCGGAAGCCGGTCGCGACGCTCATGAACGGCCGCGGGTCGTCGCTCCGGTGGAGCGAAACGCCGTAGGCCTCGCAGGCAGCCGTGTCCTTCGCGCCGAAGTCGATCAGGACGTTGCCGACCAGATGCATCGTCCAGCGATAGCGCGCCGTCAGTCCGTCGACCCACGCGACGAACTCGTCGACGGTTCCGTCGAAGCTGCCGTGGTGGTCGCGCGCGTCGGGGTGGTAGCAGTCTCGAACGAGTGAGAAGTCGCGCCGGTCGATCCCCCGGCAGTAGCGGAGCACCACCTCCTCGATCGCCTGCTTGTCGAGGAGTCTCTCGAGTCTCGGGTCCATGGGGCGAGGCTAGCAGCCTCGCGGGGCGCCGACGCACGCGACGTCGGGCGTCGGACTCGTGGACGAGGCGTGCTAGGCGGCGTCGGCTTCGGGTGCGATGCCGAGCACGCGCCGCCGATAGACGTCGGGCATGAAGAAGGCGAGCCACCAACAGAAGGTCGTGACGAACGTCGAGCAGGCGATCACGCTCGCGCCGAGGGGCGCCATGATCGGAAGGCCCGCTGCGCGGATGGCGATGATCGCGAGGGTCATCAGGACGCTGGTCCCGCTCGCGATCGACCAGAGCAGGAAGCGATGGGTCGTCTCGGGGTGGGCGAGGCCCAGGGCCATGCGCCGCTTCATCTTGGCGTAATACCGCATGGACTCGAAGCCGTTCCAGCAGTACGAAGCGCACACCGCGGTCACGAGCGCGATCGCCCAGGGCTGGATGCCCGCGATCATCGACTCACGGTTGGGCGCGAAGGCGACCACGAGGGCCGCGCCCGTTCCGCCGGCCATGCCCGTCAGGCCGATCGCGACCGACAGGAAGCGCGCCCAGGACTTGCCGGCGCGAAAGACGACGTAGGGGAAGCGCGCGAGCGCGCCGACGCCGACGACGATCCCGATCGTCCCGATCGCGTAGAGCAGCGCCCCCTCGATCGTCATGACCATTGCGGGCACGCGGCTGGCGCCGGTCAGCGGGAACCCGATGCAGAAGAGGCCGCCGAACGCGATCGCGAGGAGCCATTCCGGCACGGCGCGCGTGCGTCGCGCGAGCGAGAAGAGTCGGAGGGTCACACTCCAGCCCACGAGAACGGAGAAGAGACCCGAGAGGCCTGCGAAGATCGCCATGCCTGCCCTTATCGAACCGGACGCCCTTCGAGTTGAGACGCGCGACCCCCGTGTTGCCGGCCACCTGCCGGCTCCCCGCTGCTCTTCCGCGAGGCTATGATGGCGGGCCCGTTCGGACGCGGAAGAGACCGTGGCTCGAAACGGGGCCCCTCGGACAGGAGTTCCCACGTGAGCGCGAACAACTCTCTTCGATTCGGCGTGCAGTTCGGCTACTGGCAGGCCCAGCCCCATCCCAACTTCGTCGAAATCGGCCAGGCCGCCGAGGCGCTCGGCTTCCACTCCGCGTGGAGCGCGGAGGCCTGGGGCTCCGACGCGTTCTCGCCGCTCGTGTGGCTCGCCGCGCATACGACCAAGCTCCACCTCGCGACGGGCATCTGCCAGATCTCCGCGCGGACGCCCGCGTCCACGGCGATGCACGCGCTCACCCTCGATCACCTGTCGAAGGGCCGGATGATCCTCGGGCTCGGCGTCTCGGGTCCGCAGGTCGTCGAGGGCTGGTACGGACAGCCCTTCTCCAAGCCGATCTCGCGGACGCGCGAGTACATCGACATCATCCGCCAGGTCATGCGTCGCGAAGCGCCGGTCTCGAACGACGGGCCCCATTACCCGTTGCCCTTCACCGGCGAGGGCGCCTGGGGCATGGGCAAGCCGCTCAAGCCCATCACCCATCCGCTGCGCGCCGACATGCCGATCTACCTCGGCGCGGAAGGCCCGAAGAACGTCGCGCTGGCCGCGGAGAAATGCGACGGCTGGATGCCGCTCTGGTACTCGCCCTACCGCGAGGAGGTCTACGCCGATTCCCTGAAGGACGCGCCCGAGGACTTCGACATCGCGCAGGGCGTCTCCGTCAACGTGACCGACGACCTCGAAGCGGCCTACGACGCCGCGCGTCCGATGATCGGCTTCTACGTGGGCGGCATGGGTTCGAAGGACCGCAACTTCCACAAGGAGCTGATGGCGCGCATGGGCTATCCGGACGAGGCCGAGACGATCCAGGAGAATTTCCTCGCCGGACGTCGGGCCGAGGCGATCGCCGCGGTGCCGAACGGATTCATCGACGAGACCATGCTGATCGGTCCGCGCGAGCGGATCCGGGATCGGCTGCAGGCGTGGAAGGAGAGCCGCGTGAGGACGATGCTGCTGCACGCGCGCGACCCGGAGCACTTGAAGGAGATCGCCGACGTCCTGCTGGACGACTAGCCCGGGCGAATCGTTGCCGATCCGCCCGAGGGCGGAAGAGGAGGAAGAGAGCGATGGACTACGGATACTTCGGATTCAACCACGGCGCGCTGCACGAGGCGGACTCGATCTCGCGGGTCGTGGTGGCGGCCGAGCAGCTCGGCTTCGAATCGATCTGGACCGGAGAACACGTCGTCCTCGTCGACCCCCACGAGGCGCCGTCGCCGGTGCCGCCGGAGACCAACTTCGTCGATACCGTCGCGAGCCTCGCCTTCGCGGCCGCCAAGACCGAACGGATCAAGCTCGGATCGGGCATCATCCTGCTGCCCCAGCGCAATCCCGTCGTCCTCGCCAAGGAGCTCGCCGGCATCGACGTCCTGTCGAAGGGGCGCCTGCTCTTCGGTGTGGGTGTCGGCTATGTCCCGCGCGAGTTCGAGACGATGGGCATTCCGTACGAGGAGCGCGGCGCGCGCATGACGGAACACATCGAGGCGATCCGCGAGCTCTGGACCGCCGAGAAGCCGTCCTTCGAGGGGCGCTTCACGCAGTTTTCCGGGATCCAGTCGCGCCCCCGCCCGATCCAGGACCCGCATCCGCCGATTCTCGTCGGCGGTATGTCCGCGCCGGCCTATCGTCGGGCCGTCGCGCAGGGAGACGGCTGGTACGGCTTCTTCCAGGATCTCGATGCGACCGCCGCCGCGATCCAGGCCCTCGAGGACGCCGCGAAGTCGACCGAGCGCCGCGAGGGCCTCGACCGTCTGACGATCAGCATCACGCCGCCCGGCCCGGTCGATGCGGACACGGCCCGGCGCTACGAGGATCTGGGCGTCGACCGTCTGATCCTCATGCGTGGCTTCGGCGACATGAGCGCGAGCGGAGAAGAAGCCGTCACCGGCATCCTCTCGTTCCTCGAGGACCAGTCGAAGCTATTCTCCTGAACGAGACCGGGATCGCGTTCGGTTCGCCCGTAGTGGACGGATCCGTCTCGCGGTCGACGCTCGAATCCGGAGGCGCGCGGACCCATGGGTGCGATCCTGATCACGTTGAACGGGAGCGTGCTGATCGCGCTCGCGTTGCTGAGCGCGCAATGGCCGCCGGCGCTCTTCGCCTTCCTCGTCGTGGGGCCGCTCTCGCTCCTGTCGCTCTGGAGCATCTCCTCCGGCGACGTCTCGGCCCGGACGATCTTCGTCTCGACGGTCGCGATCTCGATCGGCGGGATCTCGGCGCTGGGATACTTCTGGTCGGCCGCGTGGTACGGCCTGATCCTGATCGCCCCGATCGTGACGCTCGGGATCGTGGACATGTTCCAGAAGAAGCGGGCGATCCGGCGCAACTTTCCGGTGATCGGTCACGTCCGGTACATCTTCGAAGAGATCCGCCCCGAGATCCAGCAGTACTTCGTCGAGCGGGACAACGAGGGGACGCCCTTCGATCGGGAGGAGCGCTCGATCATCTACCAGCGCTCGAAGGGCGCGCTCGACACGCTGCCTTTCGGCACCCAGCTCGACGTCTACGAGACCGGCTACGAGTGGATCAATCACTCGATGGTGCCGGCGCATCCCGAGGAGGTGGAGCCCCGGGTCCTGATCGGCGAGGGTCGCTGCGCGCAGCCCTACTCGGCGTCGATCTTCAACATCTCGGCCATGAGCTTCGGCTCGCTGTCGGACAAGGCCATCGCATCGCTCAACAAGGGCGCCCTCGAGGGCGGCTTCGCCCACAACACGGGGGAGGGCTCGATCAGCCCGCATCACCTCCAGGGAGGCGATCTGATCTGGCAGATCGGGACGGGCTACTTCGGCTGTCGATCCGAGAGCGGAGACTTCGACCCCGACAAGTTCGCGGAGAACGCCGGTCGCGACGAAGTCAAGATGATCGAGATCAAGATCTCCCAGGGCGCGAAGCCGGGGCACGGCGGCATCCTGCCCGCGGCGAAGATCACGCCCGAGGTCGCCGAGATCCGCGGGGTCGGGATGGGCAAGGACGTGGTCTCGCCGCCAGCGCACTCGGCGTTCTCCACGCCGAAGGAGCTGCTCTCGTTCGTCGCGCGACTGCGGGAGCTCTCGGGCGGAAAGCCCGTCGGGTTCAAGCTCTGCGTGGGCAAACGCCGGGAATTCCTCGCCGTCTGTCGCGCCATGCTCGAGACCGGGATGGTGCCCGACTTCATCACCGTCGACGGCGGAGAGGGCGGGACGGGCGCGGCGCCCTTCGAGTTCTCGAACCGGCTCGGCTGCCCACTCGTCGAAGGCCTGACCTTCGTTCACAACGCGCTCGTCGGGATCGGTCTGCGCGACCAGATCAAGATCATCGCGACGGGAAAGATCGCGAGCGGCTTCGGCATCGTCCGGCTGCTCGCCCTCGGGGCCGACCTCTGTTACGCGGCCCGCGCGATGATGATGTCGATGGGCTGCATCCAGGCCCGGAAGTGCAACAGCAACGAGTGCCCGGTCGGAATCGCGACGACGAAGCAGTCGCTGACCAAGGGCCTCGTCGTGAGCGAGAAGTCGAAGCGCGTCGCGCGCTATCACCAGGAGACGGTCGAAGCGGCCGTGCATCTGATGGCGGCGGCCGGGATCTCCGATCCCGTCGAGCTTCGCCCCTGGCACATCACGCGGCGCGTGTCGGAAACCGAGACCCTTCACTACGGTGAGATCACCGAGTTCCTCGAGCCCGGCGCGCTCCTCCGGGAAGATCCTCCGGAGGCCTTCGCGCGCGCCTGGGCGTCGTGCTCCGCGGACACGTTCGCGCACGTGGAGCAAGACGCGGCGAGACTTCGCGTGCACGCCTAGGCCGGCCGCGGGGGGCGATCCGGCGACCGAAACGAGCAACGCCGGCGTCTCGCGTCCGCGACCGCCGGCGCCACATTCGGATCGGCGTTCGGGCTAGAGCAGCGGGTCGAGCAGCAGCTCCGTGCGATCGTGCTCGATCACACCCCAGTCGCCCATCTCGTCGGCGCCGAGCTCGCGCTCGACGACGCGCAGCTTGCCGTCGTTGAACTCGAAGCGTGTCCACATGCCGCCGTGGTCCGACTCGAACTCGAGGTAGCTGCCCGGCTCGACGTAGGGGGCGATCGGGTCGAAGAAGCGGGCGATCGCGCGGGCCGGGAGCTCGTCCATCATGCCTTCGCGGCCGCAGCCCGAGACGCCGCCTTCCGGCATCTCGTGGACGACGAGGTGGTCGCCGAGGCCGGTCAGCGCACGGACCATGCCGGCGAAGGTCGTGGCCGCGGAGAACTCGCGGTAGGCGGCGGGCCGCTCGTTGATGCCTTTCGAAAGGAAGGCCTGCTCGTTGGGGAAGGCGGCCTTGATGGCCGCGACGCCGGCGCGCTCACCAGCTGCGCTCATGCGAAAATGCGCTTTCTCGATCCAGACGGCGGTACCCATGGATGTCTCCGTGCGAGCTCCGGTCAGAGTCCGGAGGGGGCTTTCGGCAGGCGTGCGCCGCGAAGGCGCGGGGCTCTGGCCTGCCGTTCTCCAACGCGTCGGAATTCCGACCTGTTGCCTTGAGCCCTCCACCGCTCTTCCGTGCGCGATCGCCCGAAGTGCTCGGGCCGACTACCGTTGCTGCGCGGGCGCGACGTCGAGCTGCCTGTGCGATGCGCGTCCTTGCCGAGCACTTGCCGATTGCGCGATCGTCGTGGCGTTCGCGTGTCGCGCGTGCTTTCACCTCCCATCGGAGCCCGACCATGAGAGTGGAACTCGACCCCGAAACCCGTGCCGCGCTACCCGCGGACTGGCAGCGTGCCTTCGCCTGGGCGGAGGAGCGGCTCGGCGGACGCGTGGTGGCGTGGGCGTCCCAGCCGCGTTGGCGTCCCGCTTGCTTCTTCGAACTCGAGCGCGAGAACGGAGAGATCCTTCCGCTCTACTGGCGCGGTGCGCGGGGCGAGTTTCACACCAGCACGAAGCCCCTCGAGCGGGAAGGCGCGGTCATCGACGTCTTCGAGCGTCACGGGATCCCGGTCCCCCACGCCTACGGCGTCTGCTCGGATCCGCCCGGGCTCCTGCTCGAGAAGATCCCCGGGCGCTTCGGACTCGCGAGCGCGACCGACGAGGCCCACCGCACGGAGGTCCTCGACGCATACCTCTCGGCGCTCGCGAAGATCCACGCGATTCCGATCGAGGCCTTCGAATCGATCGGCTATCGACGCCCCGTCGACGCCGAGGCCAGCTGCCTGGGCGAGACGCTCGGGTTCGAGCGGAGCTACCGCGCGGGCAAGACCGTGCCGGACCCCATGCTCGAGTTCCAGCTCGCCTGGGTGAAGCGCAACGTGCCGAAGGACCGCGACGCGCTCTCGTTCCTCGTGTGCGACTCCGGCCAGTTCATGTTCGACGACGCGGGACTCACGGGTCTCCTCGACTTCGAGCTCGCCTACATCGGCGACTACGCGGCGGACCTGGCCGGGTTCCGGACCCGGGATCTGACGGAGCCCTTCGGCGCGCCGCTCGGGGACGTGATGCGGCGCTACGGGGAGCTGAGCGGACGCGAGGTTGATCTCGCGGTCGTCGACTACCACACCGTCCGCTTTGCCTTGCTGAACCCGCTCTCCGTCGCCCATCAGGTGACGAAGCCGGACCCCGCCGCGAACTACGTCCAGTATCTCGGGTGGTACGTCTGCTACGGACGCTGCGGGCTCGAGGTGATGGCGGACATGACGGGGACCGAGCTCGATCCGCCGTCGCTCCCCGACGAGCGGCCGTCGCGCCGCAGTCCGGCGATCGGCCAGCTCGTCGAGCTGCTCGATCCTGCCGAAGCGGGCGAGGACGGGGAGGCGGCCTACCAGCGCGACCGATTGCAGCGGACGGCGGTCTATCTCGATCGCTCCGATCGCTACGGAGCCGCCCTCGAGGCCGACGACCTCGACGACGCGGCGGCGCTCCTGGGGACGCGGCCGTCGACCTGGCAGGAAGCGGACGCGGCGCTCGAAGCCCTCGTGCTCGCGTCCGGTCCCGAGCGCGACGCGGACTTCATGCGCTTCTTCCATCGCCGGCTCGCACGAGAAGAGTCGCTGCTCGATCCCGTCCTGCGAGAGCAGCGCGGCGCGGCGCTTCCCCCGCTCCGGTAAGCGGCGGCTTCGACGGCGGTCGCGAAGAGACGACGTCGGCTGGACGGGACGATGGGGGCGGGTCGGCGCCGGCGGCGGGACGCGCAGGGAAACGCGGGCTAGAGCCCGGCGATCCCGAGGTCGAGGTTCGCGCTCGTGATCCCGCCGTGGATGTCGAGGACGGCGCCGGTCACGAACGCACTCGCCGGCGACGCGAGGTAGAGCGCTCCGATCGCCATGTCCTCGGGCTCTCCGAGACGCTTGAGCGGCGTCGCAGCGACCATGGCATCGTGGACGGCGTCGTTCGTGAGCACCGTCTCGAGCGCGGAGGTCGCGGTCGAGCCGACGGCGATCGCGTTCACGCGAATCTTCGGCGCGAGGTCCTCGGCGAGGAGCTTCGTGAAATGGGTCATGGCCCCCTTCGCCGTACCGTACGCCGCGAATCCCTTGCCGGTCATCTGACCGATCGAGGACGAGATGTTGACGATCGAACCGCCCCGCTCCTGCATGTGAGGGACGGCGGCCTTCGAGAGGGCGAAGGCGGTCGTGACGTTGAAGTGGAAAGCGCCCTCGAACTCCTTCTCGGTCGTCGCGAGGAAGTCCTTCGGCATCGAGCCGCCCACGTTGTTGATCACGATGTCGATCCGACCGAATGCGTCCATCGCCCGGTCGACGAAGGCCTCGAGGTTCTCCGTTCGCGCGGCGTTCGTCGGGACGACGAGGGCCCTGCGACCGAGCTTGCGGACCTCTTCGGCCACGGCTTCGAGCTGGTCCTCGCTCCGCGCGGCGAGGGCGACGTCGGCGCCGTTCTCGGCGAGGGCGAGGGCGGTGGCGCGGCCGATGCCGCGGCCGGCGCCGGTCACGAGGGCAACTTTTTCGTCGATTCGGAAGCGGTCGAGAATGGCCATCGCGAGAGCGTAGCCCGTCGATTTCCGGCCGCCCCGAAGCGGATTCACTGGCTAGACTGGTCGACCCGCGCGCGGACGCCGGGGACGAGGAGAGAGCGATGCAGGACTTCGAGGGCAAGGTGGCGGTCGTGACGGGCGCCGCGAGCGGGATCGGACTCGGCGTGACCGAGCGCTTCGTCGCCGAGGGCATGAAGGTCGTGATGGCCGACGTCGAGCAGGGGAGCCTCGATCGCGAGGTCGCGCGACTCTCGGAGGGCGGCGGCGACGTCCTCGGTGTGATCTGCGACGTGCGTGATCCGGAGGCGGTCCAGAACCTGGCCGACCGGACCCTCGAGCACTACGGCGCCGTCCACGTCGTCTTCAACAACGCCGGCGTCGCGCCGGGCGGGCCGATGCTCGAGACCACGCCGCAGGACTGGAAGTGGATCGTCGACGTGAACGTCCTGGGCGTCGCCTACGGCGTGACGACCTTCGGCCCGATCCTGAAGGAGGCCGGCGAGGGCCACATCATCAACACGGCGAGCGAGGCGGGGCACGTCTCGAGCGCCGTGCTCGGGATGTACACGGCCACCAAGCACGCGGTCGTCGGTCTCTCGGAGTCGCTCTACCGCGAGCTCGAGGGAACCGGGGTCTCGGTCCATTGCCTCTGTCCGAACCTCGTCAATACGGGGATCTTCCACTCCGAGCGCAATCGCGACGACGGCGCCGAGATGACGGCCGCGCAGACGGCGACGATGGCGCCGCTCCGCGAGGCGATCACCGCGATGGGGATCACGCCGACCCAGGTCGCGGCAGACATCGTCGAGGCGATGAAGCAGGACCGGTTCTGGATCTTCACCCACGACATCACGAAGCAGGGGCTCAAGGTCCGCTACCAGGACATCGAGGCCGACCGCAACCCGACGAACCCCTATGCGGACATCGACGGGCTCGACGAGATCACCCAGCTGACTTGAAGAGCCGGCGCGGGACCGGGCGCGTCCGTCCGCCCGTCGCCTAGTCCCGCTCGGGGGTCATCGGCCAGAGCGGCGGGCGTTGCGTCGTCGTAGGGGTGGGGCGCGACGCCCGGATCCGGAACACGGCGTCCGGGTCGAGCTCGTTCGCGCGCATCCACGCGCCGTTCTGGTCGCCCGCTTCGACGAGCGCACGCGCGACGCGGTCCTCCGCGCAGCGCGGCCGCTCGACCGCGTCGCCGAGCGCGCGGTCCCACTCGAGGCGGGTTCGCTCGCCGGAGAGCGGGAGCGCGCGCCAGCCTGCGGGGCGGTCGGCGGACGATGCCACCGCTTCGGCGTCGCGGGCCACGTCGGGCCGCGTCGGCGCTTCGAGGCGTCCCGCGGCGCTCGCGTAGAAGAACCGCTGCGCGAAGCCGCGCGTGATCGCCCCGGGATCGGCGTCGAGCGTGACGCTGCCTTCGAGTGCGAGGTCGAGGCTCAACGCTGCGGCGGAGAGGCCACCGAAGGCGAGCGCCCGATCGATCGCGCGCCCGACGTGCGGGCGGAGATCGACGACGTGGTCGACCTCGCCGTCGTCGAGGACGCCGAGATGAAGGAAGGTCGCGTCGAGGCCGAGCGCGTCGGTGACCCGCTGGCCGAGCGCTTCGCTCGTGGCCCACCGCGGATCCGAGTCGGCGCGTCTTCCCTGACCGGGCGATCCCCAGGCGGTGCCGGTCGGCAGGGTGCCGCGCAGGTTGCGCATCGAGAACTCGCGCCCCAGGTGGAGCAGGCGGAAGCGCCCCGCGCTCACGACCCCGTCGATCGAGTAGGCGTCGCCGGACACGAACGCCTCCGCGCGCACGAGGTCCGAGTCGGAGAGGAGGCGCGCCTCGTCGAAGAGTTCGCGATTGCGGGGATCTCCGATCCGGACCTTGGAGACGCCCGTCGAGCCGCGGCTGCCGGTGGCGGGCTTGAGCAGCGCCGTCGGATGGACGCCCAGGAACCGGTCGAGCTCGAGAGGCGAAGCGAGGAGCGCCACGACCGGCGTCGAGACGTCCGCGTCGGCCAGTCCCTTCTTCCAGGCGGCGCGCGTGACGAGCAGCTCCGTCCGGTCGACGCCGGGCCCGGCCAGACCGTGGTCCTCGCGGAGCGCGGCCACCGTGCGCAGCGCGTCCGCAGATCGCAGCGCGGTCGCGCAGGCGAGGATCGGTTCGGTTCGGGCCAGGGCGCGCAGGTCGGCGCGGATGGCCTCGCGGGCGTCGGGCGGTCGCGTCATCAGCCGGGTCGCGAAACGCGCGCCGGGCGCGTCGACGTCCGGATCGAACACCAGGGTCGAAAGGCCGCGGGCCCGCGCGGCCTCGAGGACCGGGGCTGCGCTGGGGTCGGCACCGAGCTGGATCCACCAGCCGGTCAAGGGCTTCGAAGTCGCCATCGCCGCTCTCACCGTCGCGTTCGGCCAGGGAGGGCAGACCCCGCGACCGGATCGATCTCGATCCGAAGGGAGAAGAGTAGATCGCTGGGGCCGTCGATCACTCCGGCCCCGACACCAATTTGGCTGGTCGGATCGGCGCGACCCGAGTGCGGGCTTTCCCCCGGCCCGGCCGGGAGATCACCCCGCGTGGTACGCTCCCGGGCGACACCAACTCGGAGGCAACAACTTGGGTTTCCTGGACGACCACCGCGACAAGCTCTACGCCGTGCTCCGCATCGTGGCCGGCTTTCTCTTCCTCTGGCACGGAAGCCAGAAGCTCTTCGGCTGGCCCGGGGGCGGTGGTGGAGACGCGCCCGCGCTGATCACCTACGTCGCGGGGCCGATCGAGCTGGTCGGTGGGGCGCTGCTCCTCGTGGGCCTGCTGGTGCGACCCGTGGCTTTTCTGTGCAGCGGCCTGATGGCTGCGGCGTACTGGATGGCACACGGCACGAACGCGGTCCTGCCGATCATGAATCGCGGCGAGCTCGCGATGCTCTACTGCTTCCTCTTCCTCTTCATTGCGGCCGAGGGTGCAGGGATCTGGTCGATCGACAACCGCGGGAAGGCCGGATGAGTTCGCTCGAGGTCGCCGCGGGCGCGTCGCCCGGTCGCGAGGCGCGACTGCAGCGCGCGCTCCGGGGCCTCGCCGAGGCGCCGCCGAGCGCGGACGAGGCGAAGCGCCGCCCCGTCCGCCCGGGCTTCGCGGAGAATCTGGTCTTCGAGTTCGACGAGGCCTACACGGCCTTCGTCGAGGGCTTCGAGACGCTGCCGAGCGAGGCGCAGCTCCTCGCGCTGCAGGCGGTCGATACGCACGTCTCGAAGATGGTGCGCGCCAAGGACGCCGAGCTCTGGACCGAGCGGGCGCGCCGGGAAGACCCGCCCTGGATCGAAGTGCGCGCCCTCGCTGCGCACGTGCTGCGCGTGTTCGACTGGCCCGGGGGATGACGGCGCGCGAATCGCCGCAGATCGAACCATGCCGTCCGGCCGATGTCCTAGACTGGAGAGAACGCGCGAAGGCGATCGGAGGGCTGATGCCCACGGGAATCGAAAGCGTCGAGATCATCGGCTGCCTGGCCCCCCAGGCCGGGAGCTGGCTGCACGCGCTCGCTCTGGTCGGCTTCGTCTTCGCGGCCCGCGCCGTGCGCGGCTGAGGCCGGCCGCTTTCGCATCCTTCCGCGTCGGCTGCCTCGCCGCGATCGACGTCGGCTAGGCCTTCTCTTCGAGCGCTGCCTCGACCGCGAGCCCGTCACGCAGCGCGCCGACGTCGTGGGTCCGGAGATAGTCCGCGCCCAGGCGCGCGGCGTAGAGTTCGGCGGCGAGCGTGGCCGCGCCGACCGTGTCGACGTCGCGCGACGCGATCGCGCGCAGGAACGACTTGCGCGAGACCGACACGAAGATCGGGCGGCCGAAGCGCGCGCGCAGCGCCGGGATCGACTGCAGGACGGCGACGGAAGAGCGCGGATCGCGTCCGAGGAAGAAGCCCATTCCGGGATCGACGATCAGCCGGGACTCGTCGACGCCCGCGCGGACGAGCTCCTCGAGGCGTGCGTCGAAGAAGCGGTCGATCGATGCGAGGACCTGATCGGGCGTCGCCCCGTCGCGGGTCGCGCGCTCCTGCGAGAGCAGGGAGTGGACGACGACGACGAGCGCTTCGCTCGCCCCGACGCGCTCGCGGGTCGCTTCGTCCGGGAAGCCCCGCACGTCGTTCACCATCCCGACGCGATGATCGAGGGCCCACTCGAGGACCTCGGGGCGCGTGGCATCGACGGAGAGGGGCAGCGGTCCTTCGGCGAGCGCTTCGACGACCGGTGCGAGACGACGGATCTGTTCGTCGGGCGGCACGAGCGCGGCATCCGGGTGGCTCGACGCCGGTCCGAGTTCGAGCCAGTTCGCGCCGCTCTCGGCGAGCCCTCGCGCATGCGCGATCGCGGCCTCCGCTTCGAGGAAGCGGCCGCCGTCCGAGAACGAGTCCTCGGTGATGTTCACGATCGCGACGAGAGAGGGGGGCTTCGACACGCCCGCTTTCTAGCACTTCGGTTCGAGAATCGACGCTCGTTCGTCGACCTCAGGTTTTACACCCGTTTTACGCAAGGAGCGGCCTCCGTCGTTTTCCCGGGAAACCGTGTCGGCTAAAAAAGCCGCACTCGACAACGACGGTGTCGCGTCGCAACCCTCGCGATCCCGCGTCGACCGGTCGATAAGGAGACCGGTTCGAGCGCCCCCCGCAATGCGCCTCCCGAAGAGGGAGACTCCCGAACCCGCCGCGCGTCGCACTCCGAGCACGCGCCTGCGGGACGGGATCGTGTACAGGACGGACGACCGCGATGGCAGCAGTGATCGAGCCGGGAACGAACGTGGCGGCGGACGACGCCCCGAAGACGAAGAGCCCTGCGCGGCCGAAGGGCAAGGGCAGATACCTTCGCTACACCGCCGACCGTCGTCCCGTGACGATCACGGTCGTCATGCTCTCGCTCCACTTCGTCGCCTTCTTCCTGGCGCCCACGTGGCTCGCGATCGCGCTGGTGGTCCCCTTTTCCATCACCAGCTTCTTCATCGCCCCGCTGAACCACCACCATCAGCACTTCAACACCTTCCACTCGGCGTTCCTGAACCGGGCCTACGAGGTCGCGCTCTCGCTGCAGGCCGGTATCTCGCCCTATGGCTGGGTGCTCCACCACAACCTGGGCCATCACAAGAACTACCTGAACCAGCACCCGAGTCCCGATCAGGTCGACGAATCCCGCTGGACGCGGCGCGACGGATCGACGATGAATCGCGTCGAATACACGATCAAGCTCGTCGCCTCCCATCAGATCGACATCTACAAGGTGGGCCGGAAGCACCCGAAGCAGTGGCGCAACTACCTCCTGATGAAGATCCCGGTCTGGTCGATCCTCTTCGTGCTGCTCTGGATCGATCCGGTCAACGCGTTCCTGATCTTCCTGCTCCCCGCCTTCGCGGCGCTCGTGCACACCAGCTGGTCGACCTACGAACACCACGCGGGCTATCACGCGCGCGACCACTACGACGCGTCGGTCAACCGGACGAGCAAGGTCTACAACTACCTGACCTGCAATCTCGGCTACCACACGGCACATCACGCGCGACCGGGCCTCCACTGGAGCCTGCTCGAGAAGCTCCACTACGAGATCGAGGACCGGATCCCGGACGACATGATCATCCCGACCTTCTTCGGGAAGTAGAGCTCCTCTTCGGGAGATCGAGCCCTTCGGATGTCGGCATCGCCGTGCGGAAAGGCGCGCCCGGCGCGCGCTTCGGAGAAGCGTCGGCCGGAAGGTCGCGCCCGTCAGTCGCGCTTTCGGAGCGCTCGCGGATCGTTGATCTGCCGGGTGACGTCGATGCGGACGACCTCGTTCTCGACCTCGACGGCGAAGCACGGAATGGGGAAGCCGTCGGCGTCGTCCGGATCGAATCCCGTCCGCACGTCGAAGGGCCAGCCGTGGACGCGGCAGATGATGACGCAGCCCTCGAGATCGCCGTCGTGGAGCGGAAAGCCCTGGTGGGGGCAGGCGTCCTCCATCGCGTGGACCTCGTCTCCCACCCGGTAGAGCCCGACGCCCACGCCGTCGACGACGACGCGCAGTCCGCGGTCGGTCGGGATCTCGCTCAGGTGCGCGACGGAGACGAAGGCCAACGGAGAGGGTCCCTCGCGTGCGGCGACGGCGCGCGCGGATCGGGCCGATCGCGAGCTGAGGCATGCTGGGGCGCCCGTTCCTGCCCTCCGGCAGGAACCGGGCGCCGCTTTTCTTTGGGCG
>JBCCZJ010000026.1:0-21173 GCA_039187915.1 Myxococcota bacterium | reverse complement strand
GGAGCGCCGCCGCGCGCGCGGCCGGCTACCATTGCGGTATGGGGCCGGCGTCGACGGGGGTCGGCGGGGCGTGCCCCGCCGGGTCGAGGTGGGGGGCGTTCGCCTACGGGACGTGACCTATGACTTTTTCGGTCACCGGCGAGATCACCGGGATGCGCTCCCCCGAGTCCGGCCGGGTCCGCTCGCCGTCGATGAAGAGATAGTCGTAGTCCTGCACGGTCTGGTGCTCCTCGCGCCACGCCCTGCGCAACGCTCACTCGACCGTGGACCTGGGTGCTTCTTCCCCGGCTCGAGCCCACACGGTATCCGTTTCGGCCGCGAAGGAAAGCGGGCCGACGCGCTACGGCCGGGCGGCCCCGTCGGGTCTCAGGCGTCCCGACCGAAGGCGGCGAGCGGGGTCGTGCGGACCAGCCCCAGCCGGGCGCGTTCACCGTCCGCGAAGCGCTGCTCGCAGGGCGTGCGCACGTGCAGCAGGACGTCGCTCCCGTCGAGCTTCGCGGCCACGAGCCGGGTCCCGCCCTCGAAGCGCGCCCAGGCCACCGTCGCATTCGCGGGCGCCGCTTCGGAAGGCGCGTCGAGGTTCAGGTCCCCGGGCCGGACCAGCACGTCGACGTCGCCGCGCGCGTCGTCCACCGGACGACACGGCACCGCGCCGAGCGCCGTATGCGCCACGTCCCCCTCGATCGCCCCCGGCAGGAAGGCCGCCTCGCCGAGGAAGCGCGCGACGAAGCGATTCACCGGGGACCCGAAACAGGTCTCGGGCGCGTCGAGCTGCTCGAGCCGGCCGTCGCGCAGGACGCCGAGCCGATCACCGACCGAGAGCGCCTCGTCCTGGTCGTGCGTCACCCAGATGGCCGGAACGCCCGCCTCTTTCAGCGCGGCGCGAATCTCCCAACGAAGGCTGTCCTTGAGCGCGGCGTCGAGGTTCGAGAGCGGCTCGTCGAGGAGCACCAGCGCGGGCCGGTGGGCCAGGGTGCGCGCCAGAGCGACGCGCTGCTTCTGCCCGCCCGAGAGCGTCGCCGGCCGCGCGTCGCGGAGCGGTTCGAGCCCGAGCATCGCGAGCCAGGGATCGGCCTCCCGCGCGTCCGCCAGACGGAACGCCACGTTCTCGCGCACCGTGAGATGCGGAAAGAGCGCGAAGTCCTGGAAGACCATGCCGACGTCGCGCCGCTCCGGCGGCACGGATCGGCCGGGCGTGGCCGTCCAGCCACCGAGACGCACCTCGCCCGCCGCGATCGGCACGAGTCCCGACACGGCGCGCAGGATCGTCGACTTGCCGCAGCCCGTCGGTCCGACCAGCGTGAGGATCTCCTGGTCACCGAGCACGAGATCCACGTCCGCGACGACGCGTCGATCGCCGTAGTCGACGCAAAGCCCCGAGACCGAGAGGCCCATTAGACGCGTTCCCCTTGCGCCTCTCGGGCCTCGCCCGAGAACATGAGCGCCAGGCCGACCATCGAGAGCGCGATCAGCAGCAGGCCGGGGATCGCCGCCCGACCGAAGAGGCCTGCCTCGTACACCCGCCAGAGATAGGTCGCGAGGGTCTCGAAACCCGTCGGCGCGAGCAACAGCGTCGCCGGCAGCTCGCGCATCGCCTCGAGGAAGACCAGCGCCGCGCCGGCGACGATCCCGCGGCTCGTGAGCGGCAGGCTGATCCGACGGAACACCTCGCCCGGCCCGGCGCCGAGCAGACGGGCCGCCCCGACGAGTCGGTCGTCCAGCACCTCGGCGCTGCTGCGGATCGTCCCGACGGCGAGCGGCAGGAAGCGGAGGACGTAGGCGAGGACCAGCATGCCGAGCGATTGGTACAGGACCGGGACCTGGAGGCCCAGGTAGACCAGCGCCGTGCCCATCACGATCCCCGGAACGCCGTATCCCAGGAACGTGACGCGTTCCATGAGGCGCCCGGCGAGGCCGACCCGAGCGGCGAAGGCGACCGGGAGCGCGAAGACGGCGGCGACCCCGGCCGCGAGCAGCGACGCGTAGGCCGACTGCCAGGCGTGGACGAGCTCGAAATCCGCCTGCCCCTCGCGCCACAACCAAAGGCAGAAGATCCCGAGCGGCACGACGAGCGCGAGGACGACGACCGGCGCGACCGCGAGAGCGACGAGCGAGACGACCCCGCCGCCGGGATGGAAGAGAACGCTCGCCCCCGGCTGCTCGCGGGTGCTCGTCACCCGCGACTCGAGGAAGACGACGAGGCCGACGAGCGCCAGCAGCTGGAGGGAGAGGAGCGCGGCCTGACTCAGGCCGAAGGCGTTGTACTCGACGTAGATGACGCGCGTGAACGTGTCGATGTTGAGGATCGCCGGCGTCCCGAAGTCCGAGAGCGCGTACAGCGAGGCGAGCAACGCCCCGGCGGCGATCCCGTTCGCGGCGCGCGGGAGCGCCACGCGGACGAGACTCTCGAGCAGCGGCATCCCGAGCGTCCGCGCCGCCATCAGCAGGTTCGCATCCTGCCCGAGCAGCGCGGCGCGAGTGCCCAGCAGCACGAAGGGATAGGTGTAGAGCGTCATCACGAGGATCCCGCCCGGCAGCCCCACGACCGCCGGCGTCGCGATCCCGAGCAGCGATGCGAACTCGCCCCCCGGCCCGGTCGCGGCGTAGAGCGTGAAGGCCCCGACGTAGCTCGGGAGCGCGAGCGGCGCGGCGAGCAGCACCAGCCAGAGACGCGGCCAGGGCAGCCGAACGAACGCCGTCAGCAGCGCGAGCGGGACGCCCACGAGCACGGATCCGAGCGCGGTGCCGCCCATCAGGAGGAGCGTCGTCGCCAGCAGGTCGAGATGGCTCGCCGCGAAGCGCGCTTCGCTCCCGGCCAGCCAGACCAGAACGCCGATCGGGAGCACCGCCATCCCCGCGACGCACGCGGCGGGCAGGTAGATGCCCGAGCTCCGATTCAAAGCACGCCCGCGCTGCGCATCAGATCGAGGGTCGGCCGCAGGTCCGCGAGTCGCGTCAGGTCGACGTCCGGGGGATGGAGCGTCGAGAGCGCCGGGAGCCCGGGCGGCGGCGGGCTGCCCGCGATCAACGGGATCTCGTAGGCCTCGGAGGCGAGAAAGGACTGGGCTTCGATCGTGAGGAGGTAGCGGATGAAGTCCATCGCGAGCGACGAGTCCACGAGGGAGACGATGCCCGAGGCATTCAGCAGGCAGCCGGCGTCTTCCCGCGTGAAGGCGAGGCCGACCTTCGCGTCCGGCTTCCCGGAACGCAGACGGAGCGTGTAGTAGTGGTTCGCGAAGCCGAGATCGACTTCCCCTCGCTCGACGCCGAGCACGACCCCGAGCTCGCCCGCGTACGACTTGGCGATCTTCTTCATGGCGCGGAGCCAGGTCGCGGTCGCCGCCTCGCCCTCGAGCAGCCGCATCGCGGTCACGAAGGACTGGAACGAGGCGTAGCCCGGCGCCCATCCGATCCGGAGGCCGCTGTCGGGAAGCGCCATCACCGACTCGGGGATCGCCTCCGGTGCGAGCTTCTCGGTGTTGTACGGAAGGGTGCGGATGCGCCCGGTGATCGGCGTCCAGCGGGCGTACCGGAAGCCGGGCTGGAGCTGGGCCACGAGATCGGAAGGCAGCGCCTTCGCGAGCCCGGCCCCGTCGACCAGCCCGATGGCGCCGGAGTCGACCGCCCAGAACAGATCGGCGCGACGCACGCCCGCCCGGGCTTCTGCCACGATCGCGTTCGCCAGCGCCGCCGTCGGCCCACGCCGGACGCCGAGCTCGAGCGCCGGGTTCCGTGCCTCGATCGCCTGGAGGACGTCCTCGTAGAGACCGCCCTCCCCGCGCCCGAGATAGAGCGTCAGCTTGCCCTCGAGACGCGGCAGCGCCTCGACGGACACGCCGGTCGGCGCGGCGGCGGCGGCGGTCGCCCGAACGGGCGCGGGCAGCGCGGCCCAGCCGGCCCAGACGGCCGCGGCCTGCAGCAGTCGTCGTCTACGCACTCAGAAGACGGACTTGCGGGGCTTCTTGCTTTCGGCGAGCAGCCCCCGCGCCTTCTCGAGCTTGGCCTGCATGGCCTCGACGACCCTCCGGACCTCCTCGACGGTGCCGCCCTTCTTGATCGCCTCGGGAAGCGTCACGTTGAAATCGATCTCGAGCGACGAGACGAGCTCCGCGTCGCGCTCGATCAGCTCGCCTTCGACGCCCTCGAAGCGGGTCTGGTAGGTCTCGTAGACGATGCTCGTCGCCTCGTCGGAGAGGCGTTCGGCGTACTTGGCCACGACGCGATCCAGGCGCCGCTCGACTTCGAGGAGCACCTCGATCGGCGTCTCGGGGCCGCCGGCGGAGTCCGAGGCCGTCGCCGCTTGCGTCTTCTGATGGAGCGCCGCCATCTTCACCGCGCCGAGCGCCTGCCAGAACGCCTGCTCGAGCTTGGCCTGCTCGTCCGCGACGCGCTCGAGCGGAGCCGCCTCGTCGATCGCGGTCTTCACGCCGAAGAGCCCCTGCCAGATCGACGCGTAGATCGGGATGTAGTTCGTCTCGATCGCCGCGTGGAAGTCGACCTCCTCCCAGATCTCGATCAGCCGATCCGACTTGGCGGCCTGGGTCCCGCCCTTCGCGTAGTCGGCGACGATCCCGTCGACCTGACCGATCAGCCAGCCGATTTCCTTCTCGTAGTTCCCGAGGTTGCCTTCGAGGTCCTTGACGTGATCCCCGACGACGCCCCCGGCGAGCGTCGGGCCCGAAGCGAGCACGAGCAGCAGGACGAGCGACGCGGAACCGAAGAGGCGGACGCTCGAGTGGAAAAGACGCATGAATCGCTCCCGTTTGAGAGACATGGGCCGGCCCATGATATTCCGTTCCGCGCGCCGGTAAACCGAGGCGTCCGGGCCGACGGCGTTTCCCCCGAAAAACCAACGCATTGGACGAAACCCGCCGCGCGCCTGTCCCGGCGTCGCCACAGCGCGCGCCGCGATCGGGCGAGCGGCAGACGTCGGCGGGCCGCGCGCCGAGGGGCTTCACCCGAACGGCGCGGCGTGGCGAGGGTCGTCACCCGAACGGCGCGGTGTGGCGGTCTTCAGTCGTCGAGGCGGCAGGTCGGCGCAGCGAGCTGCGCACAGCCGAAGTCCCGACGCGACCGCTCGCCTTCGGGCTCACGGTCGTGGATCGGGTCCGCGCCCCCGCCCGACGAGTCGAAGTCGTCGACGAGGCAAGGCGACATCGCCCGACAGATCGGCTCGGACTCTTCGAAGCGCGGCGGGTGGGACATCGCGTCCTCGCTCCAGCGGGCGGGGAGGTCAGGCCGCCGCCCGCTGCGTCGAATCGACGAAGGCACGCTCGACGGCGTAGTGACCGCGCGCGCCGTGGCGCGCTTCGACGAAGCCTCGGGCTTCGAGCAGGTCCGCCGAGTCGCGCGTCATCTCCGGGTTCCCGCAGACGAGCACGCGATCGTGCTCGGCGTCGAGCTCGGGCAGGCCGAGGTCGGCGGCGAGCGCGCCGCTCCGCATCTGGTCCGTGATTCGTCCGGTCCGGTGGAAGGCTTCGCGGGTCACGCTGGGCGCATAGATCAGCTGCTCCTGCGCGTGGCCGCCGACGAGATCGTCGTTCAGGAGATCGCCCTGCAGCCAATCGTGGTAGGCGAGGTCCGCCACCTTCCGCACGCCGTGGACGAGCACGACCTTCTCGAAGCGCGCGTAGACGTCCGGGTCGCGCACGAGACTCAGGAAGGGCGCGAGGCCGGTCCCCGTCGCGAGCAGATAGAGGTTCCGGCCGGAGTGCAGATCGTCGGCGAGCAGCGTGCCGGTCGGCTTCGCGCCCACGAGCAGCTCGTCCCCGACTTCGATGTGCCGCAGACGCGAGGTCAACGCCCCGTCCGGCACCTTCACGCTCAGGAACTCCAGGTGATCGTCGTAGTAGGCGCTGACGACGCTGTAGGCGCGGAGAAGCGGCTTCCCCTCGACCTCGAGGCCGATCATCGTGAACTGTCCGCTCTCGAAGCGGAACGCGCGGTCGCGCGTGGTGCGGAAGCTGAACAGGCCGTCCGTCCAGTGATGGACGTGGGTGATTTCCTCGCGGAGCAACTTGGGCATCGGAGTTTCCTCGCCTCGGTCCGGGCCATGGGGACCGCGGACGTCTCCGAATTTACGGCCGTTCGGATGATCTACAAAACGGATAATTTTGATATCAATTATCGTTTTTATCGATATAATCCCCCGGGAGGCAAACCCCGACCCATGAGACTCACCCTCCGGCAGATCGAGGTCTTCCTCGCCGCCGCGCACCACGAGAACGTGACGCGCGCCGCCGAGAGCCTGTCCATGTCCCAGTCCGCGGCGAGCGGTGCGCTCAAGGAGCTCGAACAGCAATTCGAGATCGAGCTCTTCGACCGGGTCGGGAAGCGGATCCAGCTGAACGCGCTGGGCGCGAGCGTCCGACCGCTGGCCGAGGCGCTCCTCTCCCAGGCCGAGGCGCTCGAGGCGAAGCTCGGAAGTCGCGAGGCGGGTGGCGCGCTCCGCGTCGGCGCGACGCTCACGATCGGCAACCACGTGGCGATCGACCTGCTCGCCCGTTTCGCCGAAACGTCGCCGGAGACCCGCGTCGACCTCGACATCGCCAACACCCGCGAGATCGCTCGCCGCGTCACGAACTTCGAGGTCGACGTCGGCCTGGTGGAGGGCGAGGTCCACGGCGCGGACCTGGAGATCCTGCCGTGGCACGGTGACGAGCTCGTCGTCTGCTGCCCGCCCGACCATCCCTGGGCGCGTCGATCGGAGCTGGAAGACCCGGACCTCCGCCGCGCCTCGTGGATCCTGCGCGAGGAAGGCTCCGGCACGCGACAGACCTTCGACCGCGCCATGCAGGGCCTGCTCCCGACCCTCGACATCGTCCACGAGTTCGACCAGACCGAAGCGATCCTGCGCGCGGTTCGTCTCGGACTCGGCGTGTCCTGCCTGTCTCGGCTCGTCCTGGAGGAGTCCCTCGAGCGCGGCGATCTCGCCGCCGCGCGCATCCCCCATCGCGATCTCACGCGAAGCTTCTACCTGATCGTCCATCGCCAGAAGTACCGCAGCGATGCCGTGCAGAAGTGGCTCGAGAGCTGCCGGGCCTGGCCGCCGGCGACGACGGAGCGGCGCCGAACGCTCGCCCCGCGGCCGCGCGTCAGCGGGGCAGTCGGATCGTGACGGTCGTGCCGACACCCACTTCGCTCTCGACGTCGAGGGCGCCGTCGTGGCTCGCGACGACTCCGTGCGCGACGCTCAGCCCGAGCCCCGTGCCGCCGGACCGGATCCGCGTGGAGTAGAACGGCTCCACGACGTGGTCGAGATCTTCCTGCGCGATGCCGCGGCCATCGTCGGCGATCGAGACGAAGAACGCGCGTTCGTCCCGGTCGAGCGTCACGTGGACCGCCGCACCCTCCGGCCTGGATTCGATCGCGTTGCGCAGCACGTTGACGAAGGCTTCTTCGAGATCCGGGCCGGAGGCCTCGGTCTTGCCGTCGACTCGCGCCTCGAAGCGCACGCTCGCCTTCGCCCCTCGCGCGTGGGACTCGACCTGGGCGATCGCCGTCCCGATCACCGCAACGAGATCGCAGGGCGATCGCGCCGTCGGCTCGCTGCGAGCGAATCGCATGATGCCGCGCACGATCCGTCGGCAGCGCTCGGCCTGCTCGCGAATCGTCTCGATCTCCTTCGATCGCAGGATCTCGCTCCGCCCGCTCGCCGCGTCGGGCTCCGTCGCGGTCGCTGCGAGCACGATCGCGCCGATCGGGTTGTTCAGCTGGTGCGCGACGCCCGCCGCCAGCGTCCCGATCGATGCGAGGCGCTCTCGATGACGCAGCGTACGGAGCGTCTGCTCGAGCTCGGCCGTTCGCAGCCGGACCTCGTCCTCGACGAGGTTCCGCGCCGCCCGCTCGCGCTCGACCACGCGGTGGACCAGGGCGAAGAGCTGCGCGAGCCCGATGGCGGTGGCGATGCCGGCCATCGTGACCGCCGAGTGGAACGTCTCCTCGCCGGTCGCGCGCGTCCAGAGATCGAAGGCGTTGACCGGGAGCATCGCAACGAAGAGCAGGGGAAGCAGCCGCTCGGGTCGACTGATTCCGACCCGCGAGAGCGGACAGACGATCCAGACGATCGCCGCGTAGAAAGCCGTGTCGACGAAGAGGCCCACGCCGAAAGCCGTCGACAAGTCGAACCCCGCCGCGAGCGCACCCGTCGCGAGGGGCACCACCCAGACGGCGACCGTCAGGACTTTCGAGACGGGTCGACGCAGGAAGCGCTGGGCGCCGATCGCCGACAGGATCGAGACGTCCATGCCGAGACACAGACCGGCCGTGCGCAGCGCCGGCGATTCCATGCTGCCGCCCAAGGCCGCGAGCCAGAAGGCCACGGTCGCGGCGGCCCAGTGCCGGGCGCCCGGCTCGTCGATCGTCCAGCAGAGATAGACGAACACGCCGGCCGGCAACGCGAGTCCGAGCGCCAGCTCGCTCTCGATGACCATGGCTGCCTCCGCGCCGATCCGCCCCGACGGATCGGGCCACCTCCGGAATCCGGCCGGGCGTGGCGGAAAGACCCATTCTAGAAGGCCCGAGTCCGCAGGGCCCGCGATTCGAGCTCCTCCGGGCCGAAATCCGATCCGCTCCGGTGCCGGCCGAGGCGGGCCTCGACCGCAACCCGGCGCGGCTAGGCTCCGGACGTGAACCAGTCGCGACCGTTCCTCTTCGATCTCTGGTCCCGGGTCTACGACCAGCCCCTCGTCCAGCGCGCCTTCTACCGGCCCGAGCAGGACGCGGTGCTGCGGTCGATCCTGGCTCAGCGTCCGCGGGCGATCCTCGACATCGGGTGTGGGACCGGCCAGCTGACCGAACGGTTCGCGCGCGAGTTGCCCGACTCGCGGGTCGTCGGCTGCGACTTCTCCGACGGCATGCTGCGCCGCGCGAAGGCGCGAACGGGGCCGCGCTGGGTCCGCGCCGAAGCGTCGCGACTGCCCTTCCCGGACGCCGCCTTCGACGCGGTCGTGACGACCGAGGCGTTCCACTGGTTCCCGGACCAGCGCGCCGCCGCGCGTGAGATCGGGCGGGTGCTCAAGCCGGGCGGGCGCCTGGTGGCGAGCGGGATCTACGCGCTGTGCCCGGCGCTCGCGCGCTCCTCGGCGTTGGGCGCGCGGCTCTCCGGCCAGTCACTGCGCTGGCCGACGCGATCGTCCATGCGGACGCTGCTCGAAGCGGCGGGCCTCGACGTGATCCACCAGCGCCCGATCCCGCGACTGCCGCCTTCGCTCCTCTTCCCGACGATCCTCACGAAGGCGGCCCGACCTCGCAGGGTCTAGCCCGCAGGCGCCGCGCGTCCGCGCCGCTCGGCGCGCGGGGCGCCGCGGTCCCCGGGGTTCGGCAAGACGAAGCCGTGCAACCCGCGCCAGGGTGGGTAGGCTGCCCGGGCCCATTGGCTCCAGGACAGGAGGACGAACGATGCCCGCGCGAAAACGTCGAGGCGGCCGAGACATCGAAAAGGTCGTTTCGCGCAAGGCCTTCGCGAACAAGCTCCGCCGTCTGGCCGACGCGCTCGAACACGGCGACCGCTATCGGATCCAGATCGCCGGCGAGCGCATCTCCGTCCCGCCGGACGCGGAGATCACCCTCGAGCACGAACGCGAGGGCAATGAAGAGGAGGTCGAGTTCCAGCTGCGCTGGCGACTCGACTGACCGGGCCTCCGAGCGCCGTCCGGGCCCACGTGTCGCGCCGTCCGGGTCCACGTGTCGCGCCGTGCAGCGGCCGCGCCGGCGGATAGGCTTCGCCGATGTCCCATCGACTCCCTTTGCAGACGCCGCACGCAGGCGGCGCGTCTTGACCCGGGTCGCCCTCGTGCAGGGCGGCAGTCGCGGCGTGGGCCTCGCGTTCGTGCGCGCGCTGCTCGCGCGGCGGGACGTGGACCGGGTCGTCGCGACGTCGCGCCATCCCGAGCAGAGCGAGGCCCTCACGGCGCTCGCCGAGACGCACGGCGACGCGCTCGTGCGCGTGGCCCTCGACGTGCGGGACGAGGACGCGATCGCGCGGGCCGCCGAAGCGGTCTCGCGACACGGCATCGAACGCCTCCACCTGCTCCTCAATTGCGCGGGGCTTCTCCACGAGGGGCGCGCGCTCGCGCCGGAGAAGCGCCTCGAGGCGCTCGACCCGGAGCGGCTCCGGACCGTCTTCGAGGTGAACGCCTTCGGCCCGATCCTGGTCGCCAAACACTTCCTGCCGTTTCTGAAGCACGAAGAGCGGGCGGTGCTCGGCAACCTCTCGGCGCGTGTCGGCAGCATCGAGGACAACGGGATCGGCGGCTGGTACGCCTATCGCGCATCGAAGAGCGCGCAGAACCAGTTCACGCGGACGCTCGCGATCGAGCTCCGCCGTCGCGCCCCGAACGTCGTCTGCCTCGCCCTCCATCCCGGCACGGTCGACACCGACCTCTCGAAGCCCTTCCAGCGCGGCGTGCCCCCCGAGAAGCTCTTCTCGCCCGAGCGGGCGGCGACGCAGCTCCTCGACGTGATCGAGGCGCGGCAGCGCGAGGACTCCGGCGGGTTCTTCGCCTGGGACGGCACACCGATCCCATTCTAGGGGCGAACCCCCTCGCCCGACGTCGCGGTCCGGACGCGCGCGATCCGGCGGCTAGGGTCTGCGCAGCGCCTGTCGGACGAGGATTGCCCATGAGTGTCGAGACCGAGATGCCCCCCTTCGAAGGCGTTCTGCCGGGGTCGGCCGGCGGCCGCGCCGCTTCGGACGCGGACGCCCGCGGCGACCTCGCGGCAGACTGGACGGCGCGCCTCGGGCGATCGATGGCCCCGGTCTGGCGCCGCTTCGGCGCGATGCACAAGGCCGTCTACCTCGCCTCCGGCGGACGGGTCGGGAGCGAGCTGCTGACGATTCCGATGCTCCTGCTCTCGACGCGCGGGCGGCGCTCGGGCCTCGTCCGCACCATGCCCCTCGCGTACCTCCCCGATCCGGAGGACCCGCAGACCTGCGTGACCGTCGCGTCGAACGGCGGGAGCTCGAAGCCGCCCGCGTGGTGGCTGAATCTCTCTGCGGAGCCGCGCGCGACGGTGCAGGCGGGGACCGAACACTTCTGGGTGGAAGCCGAAGAGGCCCCGGCCGAGCGTCGCGCCGACCTCTGGCGCGCGCTGCGCGCATCGATTCCGCCCTACCGGGTCTACGAGAAGATCGAACGCGAGATCCCGATCGTGCTGCTGCGCCGAATCCCGGCCGAGGAGCCGGTCTTCTTCACCGAGAGCGCAGGCGCATGAAGCCCGCCCTCTCGATCGTCGTCGCCCTGTTCGTCTCGAGCGCGGCCTCGGCCTACGAGGAGGCGCCCTACGAAGTCGTTCGCGAGGAAGAAGACTTCGAGATTCGACGTTATGCGCCGTACCTGGTCGCCGAGACCGCCGTCGACGGTGCGCTCTGGGACTCCGGCGGGACTGCCTTCCGCAAGCTCTTCCGCTACATCACCGGCGCGAATCGCAGCGCCCAGCGACTTCCCGGCGCGGCGGACGATCGGCGCATCGTCTCGCAGGAAGCCGCGGGCGGTAAAAAGATCGCGATGACGATCCCGGTCTTCACGAAGCCCGCGAACGCGGCGGCCGAAGGCGACACGGCCGAGCCGGGACTCGTCTACCAGTTCGTGATGCCGGCGGCCTACGACCTCGACACGCTTCCGGTGCCCGAAGACCCTTCGATCGTCCTGCGCGAGGAGCCGGCGCGCTGGGTCGCCGTCCATCGTTTCAGCGGTCTCTGGAGCGAGCGCCGCATCCGAGCCGCCGAGGACACGCTGCGCGCAGGACTCATGCGCGCCGGCATCGCGCCGCGCGGCCCCGTCGAGCTCGCGCGCTACGACGACCCCTTCACGCTCTGGTTCCTGCGCCGGAACGAGGTCCTGCTCGAAATCGATCCCTGAGCCGTTCGCGGCCCGCACGCGGGCCGGGCGCCCGGGCGCGCCCGCCGGCGCGGGCGCGGATCGTATACTCCTGCGATGGCGCTTCCCGAGATCGGCCTGAGTCCCGCCGCGACGAAGTGGTTCGAGACCCACTTCGAGGCGCCGACCCCCGTCCAGCGGGAAGGCTGGCCCCGGATCGCCGCCCGAGAGCACGCGCTCCTGATCGCCCCGACCGGCAGCGGCAAGACGCTCGCGGCCTTCTTCTACACGCTCGATCGGCTCGCGCAGCGACCGGCGGAAGACGACGACGACCCGGGCGTGCGCGTCCTCTACGTCTCGCCGCTGAAGGCGCTCGTCTACGACATCGAGCGCAACCTCCGCGCCCCGCTCGCCGGGATCGCCCGGACCGCCGAGACGCTCGGTCTCCCGTTTCGCGCGCCGCGCGTCGCGATCCGCACCGGCGACACCTCGCAGAAAGAGCGCCGGACCCAGCTGCGCGACCCCTCGGAGATCCTCGTCACCACACCGGAGTCGCTCTACCTGCTGCTCTCGTCGAAGGCGCGCGAAACGCTCCGCTCCGTCGAGACGGTGATCGTCGACGAGATCCACGCGCTCGCTCCGACGAAACGCGGCGCTCATCTCGCGCTCTCCCTCGAGCGCCTCGCCGCGAACGTGACCGGCGACGATCCGACACGGATCGGCCTCTCGGCGACGGCGCGCCCGCTCGAGGAGATCGCGCGTTTCCTCGGCGGAGACCGCCCGGTCTCGATCGTCGACACGAGTCGGCCGCCGCGTCTCGATCTCGAGATCTCGGTGCCGGTTCCCGACATGACGCGCCCGGATCAGGTGCCGATCCCGGAGGTCGGGCGCGCAACGGACGAGGAGACGGCGACCGAGGCGGAGGGCCTCCGCGAAGACGGGGCCGAAGCCGCCCCGCCCGACGACGAAGCCGAGTGGATCGACGACGAGATCGCGGAGGAGGAAGGCGTCGCGCCGCCGCGCCAGGAGAGCGGCTCGATCCTGGCGGCACTCCGCGCGCGCGACACTCCGCCGCCGGTCACGAGCCTCTGGCCCACGCTCTACCCCCGTCTGCTCGACGCGATCCGCGCCCACCGCAGCTCGATCGTCTTCGTGAACAGCCGCGGGTTGTGCGAGAAGCTGGCCCAACGCCTGAACGAGCTCGCCGAAGAAGAGCTGGTCCGCGCCCACCACGGCAGCATCGCCCACGACCAGCGCCAGCAGATCGAGGAGTCGCTCAAAGCAGGCACGCTCCGTGCGATCGTCGCCACCAGCTCCCTCGAGCTCGGCATCGACATGGGCGCCGTCGACCTCGTGCTGCTCGTCGAGTCCCCGGGCGCCGTCTCCCGCGGCCTCCAGCGCATCGGCCGCGCCGGCCATTCGGTCGGGGAGACCAGCCAGGGCCTTCTCTTCCCGAAGCATCGCGGTGACCTGCTCGAAGCGACCGTCGTGGCCGAAGGCATGCGCCGCGGCGAGGTCGAGCCGATCCGCGTCCCGCGCAACCCGCTCGACGTGCTCGCGCAGCAGATCGTCGCGATCGCCTCGCAGGAAGGGATCGACGTCGAGTCGCTCCACGCGCTGATCCAGCGCGCGGCCAACTACCGCGAGCTGTCGCGGGAGATCCTGGGCGGCGTGCTCGACATGCTGGCGGGCCGCTATCCCTCCACCGACTTCGCCGAGCTGAAGCCGCGCCTGGTCTGGGACCGCGAGCGCGACGTGCTCGAAGGCCGACGCGGCGCGGGCCGGCTCGCGATCCTGTCCGGCGGCACGATCCCCGACCGCGGCCTCTACGCCGTCTACATGGGCACGGGCGGGCCGCGCATCGGCGAGCTCGACGAAGAAATGGTGCACGAGACGCGGCCGGGAGAGACGATCACGCTCGGCGCGTCGACCTGGCGCGTCACCGAGATCACCCGCGACCGCGTGATCGTCGTGCCCGCCCCCGGCGAGCCGGGCAAGCTGCCCTTCTGGCGCGGCGAAGGTCCGGGACGGCCGCTCGAGCTCGGGCGGCGGCTCGGCGAGTTCACCCGTGCGCTCGGCGCGCGGCTGCAGGCGACACCGACCCTCGCCGAGGGTCGCGCGGACGCGGACGCCTGGCTGCAACGGGAGCACGGGCTCGACGAGTGGGCCGCACGCAACCTCCTCGACTACGTGATCGAGCAGCAGGAGTCGACCGGCGGACTCCCGACGGATCGCTCGATCACCGTCGAGCGCTTCCGCGACGAGCTCGGTGACTGGCGCGTCTGCATCCTCTCGCCGTTCGGGGCGCGGCTCCACGCGCCCTGGGCGCTCGCGATCGAATCCCGGCTCGGCGAGGAGGCCGGCTTCGAGGTCCAGGCACTCTGGAGCGACGACGGCATCGTCCTGCGCTTCGCCGACGCGGAGAAGACACCCTCGCTCGACTGGCTGCTCCCCGACCCGGAGACCGTCGAGGAGAACGTCGTCGAGCAGCTCGCGCGCTCGTCGCTGTTCGCTGCGCAGTTCCGGGAGAACGCGGCGCGCGCCCTGCTCCTCCCGCGCCGCCGCCCGGGCTCGCGGACACCGCTCTGGACCCAGCGACTGCGCGCGCAGAACCTGCTGGCGGTCGCCCAGAGCTTTCCGTCGTTCCCGATCATGCTCGAGACCTATCGCGCCTGCCTGCAGGACGTGTTCGACCTGCCCGGCCTGCGCGAGATCCTCCAGGGCGTCCGTTCGCGGACGATCCGGGTCGACGACGTCGAGACACGGACCGCCTCCCCCTTCGCACGCTCCCTCGTCTTCGCGTACACCGCGACCTATCTCTATCAGGGGGACGTGCCGGTCGCCGAACGCCGCGCCCAGGCGCTCTCGCTCGATCGCCACATGCTGCGGGAGCTGCTCGGCGAGGAGGAGCTCCGGGATCTCCTCGACGAAGACGTGATCGACGCGCTGGTCGCGACGCTGCAGGGACGGACCGAGGCCATGCAGGCGCGCCACGCGGACGGCGTCGAAGACCTGCTCCGCCGCCTCGGCGACCTCACGGCCGAAGAGGTCGCAGAGCGGTCCGCCGAGCCCGACGCTGCGGCGGCCTGGCTCGAAGAGTTGGCGGCGGGACGGCGCGCGGTCGCCATGACGATCGGCGACGAGACGCGCTGGATCGCGGCCGAAGACGCCGCGCTCTACCGCGACGCGCTCGGCTCCGTACCGCCGCCGGGGCTGCCGGCGGCGTTCCTCGAACCCGTCGAGCATCCCTTCGAGCAGCTCGTCCTGCGCTGGGCGCGACATCACGGCCCCTTCGTGACCGCGACGCTGGCCGAACGCTACGCCCTCCTTCCGACCCAGCTCGAGCCCGTTCTGGCGGGCCTCGAGAAGGATGGCCGCCTGCTCGCCGGCGAGTTCCATCCGCGCGGGCTGCAGCGGGAGTGGTGCGATCCCGAAGTCCTGCGCCGACTGAGGCGCCATACGCTCGCCAAGCTGCGGGACGAAGTGACGCCGGTCGAAGGGCCGGCGCTCGGGCGCTTCCTCGTCGAGTGGCATGGCCTCGACCGGCCACGGCGCGGCGAATCCCGCCTCGACGAGGTGCTCGATCAGCTCGAGGGCGTCCCGGTCTCCTTCTCCGAGCTCGAGGGCGCGATCCTACCGGCGCGCGTCGCGAACTACGACCCGCGCATGCTCGACGAGCTCGGCGCGCTCGGACAGTGGGTCTGGGTCGGCCGCGGTTCCCTCGGCGATCGGGACGGGCGCGTCGCCCTCTATCGGCGGGAGCGCGTCGGCCTCCTCTTCTCCGAGTCCGAGCTGCCCGAGGAAGCGAGCGAGCTCCACCACCGCCTGCTCGACCTGCTCGGCGCACGCGGCGCCACCTTCTTCACGGAGCTCTTCCAGGCGAGCGGCGAGCGCGAGCAGAAGCCGCTCTTCGATACGCTCTGGGATCTCGTCTGGTGGGGCCACGTCACGAACGACACCTTCGCGCCGCTGCGCGCGCTCGGCCGCAAGAGCGCGCCGCGACGACGCCCTGGCCGCCGCGCGCCGCCCTCCGCGTCGGCCGGTCGCTGGAGTCGCGTGTCGACGCTGGTCGCTGCGGACCTCGACGACACCACGCGCGCGCATGCCCGTGCGAGCGCCCTGCTCGACCGCTACGGCGTGCTGAGCCGCGACGCGCTGTCGATCGAGGACCTGCCGCAAGGCTGGAGCGGGCTCTATCCCGTCCTGAAGGCGATGGAGGAGTCCGGGCGCATCCGCCGCGGCCACTTCGTCGACGGCTTCGCCGGCGCGCAGTTCGCCTACGTGGCCTGCGTCGACCGGCTCCGCGCCGTCCGTGAGGATCCGCAGGATCGCTTCGCGCTCACCCTCGCCGCGACCGATCCGGCGAACCCCTACGGCGCGCTGCTCCCCTGGCCGGAAGCGACGAGCGACGCCGCGCGGCCGCGGCGGGCCGCGGGGTCGCGGGTCGTCCTCGTCGACGGTGAGCCGGTGCTCTTCACCGACCGGAACGCGCGGCGCGTCTGGACCTTCCCGACCGCGGAGCCGTCGCGACGCGCGGACGGTCTCGCGCGAGCGGCCCGTGCGCTCGGCAGCGGCGGTCGCGCGTTCCCGCGCGGCGGGCTCCGCATCGAGCAGATCGACGGTGAGGCGGCCCACGAGGGCGAGGTCGCGGCGGCCTTCGTCCAGGCGGGCTATCGACGCAGCTACAAGGGCCTCGAGCTCGAGCGTGCCTTCGAAGGGCCGGGCGAGTCGGCCGACCCCGACGCGTAGGCCCGAACGACGAAGACCACGGAGGAACGGGTGCCGGAGGGCGATACCGTCCACAAGATCGCGGCGCGCTTCCGCACCACCCTCGAAGGCGAGCGGCTCGAATCGCTCTGGCTCTCGGATCGCGGCCCCGTAGACGGGCTCTCGGGCGCGTGCCTCGCGGACGTCTCCGCCGTCGGCAAGCACCTCGTGATCGCGCTCGCCCCGTCCGACGAAAAGCCCTGCCCCCGCGTGGCCCCCTGGTACCTGCACGTCCATCTCGGCATGTGGGGCCGGTGGCATCGCTACCGGCCCGGCGATCGCTGGTCGCGCGCGCCCTCCGATGCGCGGGTCCGGCTCGGCGTCGCGGGCGCCGAGTGGGTCTGCTTCCGCGCGGCCCGCGCCGAGCTGCTGCGCCGGGTCGATCTCGAGACCCATCCGTCGATCACGCATCTCGGACCGGATCTGCTCGACCACCGCTTCGACCTCGAGCGGATCGTCGCGCGCGCCGCGGCCACCGAGAGCGGGACGGTCTCCGATCTCCTGCTGGACCAGCGCGTCGCCTGCGGCATCGGCAACGTCTATCGCAACGAGATCCTCTTCCTCGAGGGTCTGCCTCCCACCACCCCGGTCTCGGCGCTCGACGACGACGGACTGCGTCGGCTCTATCGCCGCGCGCGCACGCTCATGCGCGCGAACCTCGGCGGCTGGCGGCGGACCACGACTCGCGCCGTCTCACGCGCGAAGCCGCTGCGCCTGGGCGAGCCGCGGTCCTGGGTCTACAACCGGACGGGACGGCCGTGCCTGCGATGTCGCACGCCGATCCGCGCGACGCGCCTGGGCGACCAGGCCCGCGCGACCTACTGGTGTCCACGCTGCCAGGCAGGGCGCTTCCGACTGCCGTGACGGCGATAGACGCGGCCGGCCTCGCGCCGCGCCTCGTCGCTCTGCTGGACGCTGGCCAGGCGCCGCCGCGCCTCCGCCACCGCGCGGCGCGCGTCGACGATCGGCGCCGGATAATCGCGTCCGATCCGACAGCCCGCCGCGTCCTGGACGCCGACCGGCATCCGCTCGGGTGCGGCCAGGTATTCGTTCGGGACGCCTTCGAGCTCCGGGAGCCAGCGGCGCAGGAAGCGGCCCTCCGGGTCCTGGTCGCGCACCTGCTTCTCCGGCGAGTAGATCCGGTTGGCGTTGATGCCGGTCGTCCCCGCCTGCATCTGGCACTGCGCGTAGTGGATGCCGGGTTCGAAATCGAGGAAGCGCCGCGCCAGGACCTGCCCCGTCGGCCGCCAGTGGAGCCAGAGGTGATAGCTCGCGAAGCTCATGAGCAGCGCGCGCATCCGGAAGTTGATCCAGCCGGTGGCGCGAAGGCTGCGCATGCAGGCATCGACCATGGGAAAGCCGGTCCGACCCTCCTGCCAGGCGTCGAAGCGATCGCGCTCGAAGCCGGTCCAGGCGTGGGGATCTTCGGTGCGCAGCCCGTCGAAGGCGCGGCTCATGTTGCGGAACTCGATCTCGGGCTCGCTCTCGAGCTTCTGGATGAAGTGGCAGTGCCAGCGCAGCCGCTTCGCGAAGGATTCGAGCGCGCCGGGCCAGCGCGGATCGTGCTCCGCGTCGCGTCCGTCGAGGCGCCCCGCCCGCGCGAGGGCGTCGAAGCGGTCCGCCTGCCTCACGGTCGTCTCGAGCACGCTCCGCAGGCTGATCGTGCCGTAGGCGAGATGCGGGCTCAGCCGGCTGCACACGCGCCCGGCGGAGAGCGGGCTCGACATGCCCTTCGCGTAGTCGGCGCCACGCCCGGCGAAGAAATCGTCGAGGACGGCGGTCGCCGCGCGGGCGCCCCCGCACTGCACGTCGGTCCGCCCCGAGTCCGGCATGCCGAGCACCTCGGGCGTCTGGATCTCGCCTGGCGCCGCTTCCTTCGCGAAGGTGATCCGCTCGGGCGCCGGCAACACCGGACGCCGCATGCGTGCCGTCCACGCCCGACTCCAGGCGTCGCGTCGTGAGCGGCCACGGAAGACACCGAACTGTGTACGCTGCTCCCAGGCCACGCCGCGATCCCGGCACCAACGTGCCACCGCGCGGTCGCGCGCGAACGTCACGTCCAGCCCGGTCTCTTCGTGACTCCAGAGTCGATCGAAGGCGTGGGCCCGATGGAGGGCCTCGAGCACGTCGGGCATGCGCCCGGTCCGAAGGACGAGCTCGCCGCCGCGTTCCCGCAGCGCTTCCCGCACCTCGCGCAGGCTCTGGTTCACGAACGCGACGTGCGAGCGATCCGTCTCCGGTACGGCGAGGACGTCGGGCTCGTAGACGTAGAGCACGAGGACCGGCCCGTGGTCCGCGGCCTCCGTGAGCGGAGCGTGGTCGAGGACGCGTAGATCCCGTTTCAGCCACACGCATTCCATCGCTCGCTCCTCGCGCCGCACGCCCCTCGGCGGTCGGTCACGCGGACCCTAGCTTCGCGCCGGGCGGCTGCTCGGAACGACGCGCACGTCGGTGGGAACGACGGGAGGCGCGGTCGGGGCCGGATCAGCGGAAGAGCCAGAAGATCCCGGCGCCGACGAAGACCTGGTCCGGACTGCCCGCGCGCCGCACGATCGGACTCGCCGCCGCGTCGTTCAGGAGCCGGTTGTAGGCCACGCGGGTGAAGAGCGCGTAGTGCGGGTGGAAAGAGAGGATCGTGTAGACCTCTCCGCCGACGTCCTTGAGACCGCCGTCGACCCGATGGGCGGGGAGCCCCGAGGCGAGCGCGTCCTGCGGCGTGACGGCGAAGTAGGTCTCCATGTAGTCGTCCGTCGCGAACGATGCGTTCACGCCGACGCCCATGCGAAAGACGCGATGGAGCGCGAAGAAGACCTCCGCGTCCGCCGTCACGTCGAGCCCCCCGTGATTGCCGGTCGTGTCGTGGCGGGCCGAGACGTGACCGCGCAGCCGGCCCTCGCGCAGCGCGGGCACGGGCAGGTCGAAGCCGACGAAGCCCCCGACCTCGACGGCGAGGCCGATGCTCGGCAGCGCTTCGACGGACGCATCGTCGACGAAGGCGGAATTCCGCGGCAGCGCGAGGCTGATCGCGGGGCCGGCCCGGAGCCCGGTCGGCGGCACGAAGTCGAAGCGGGCCTCCAGGCCTTCGACCTCGATGCCGAGCCCGAGCGCGCGAAAGCGCGACACGACGAGCGGCACCGGACGCAGCCCGTCCGCCCCTTCCCAATCCGGCAGCGCCGCCGCGCCGGCGACGACGAACTCCGTTCGGCGCGCCAGCGCGGCCGTCGCCTCCGCGTCCTCGCCCGCTCCCTCCGCCTTCCCGGCGCCCGAAAGGAGCAGCCCGAGGACCACGATGACGCCTGCCCGCGGGCGACTGGATCGGAAGCACCGGCCGGTCGAGCGCGAATCCCTGGACTCGTCTCGGCGCATCGGTCTAACCCGCCACCGGAACCGCCTCGAAGGAGGTCGCCCGCGTGCGCTCGAGACCGGGCGCGAGCAGGCAGTAGCCCGCCGGCACGAAGAGCGTCGCCAGGATCGTCGCGCCGCCGACGCCGCCCGCGAGCACGATCGCGAGCGGCGGCCAGAAGTCACCGCCCACGAAGAGGAGCAGCGGCACGAAGCCCGCGATCGTCGTGAAGGTCGTCGACAGGACGTGACGACCACAGCCGAGCACCGCGTCGACGACCGCGTCGATCTCGCCGCGCCGCGCCCGCTCGTCTTCGCGGAGCGCGGCGAGGACCACGATCGAATCGTTGAGCGCCACGCCGATCAGCCCCGCCGTCCCGAGGATCGTGTTGAAGCTGAACGGGAAGCCGGCCAGCCACGTCGCGAGCAAGCCGACGCCGACCGAGAGACCCGCGACCGAGAAGAGCAGGACGGCGAGCCGGGCGCTCCGGAACGCCAGCACGACCGTCGCCACCATCAGGATGCCCAGGATCGGTGCGTAGGTGAGCAGGCTCGTGATCGCGCGGTTCTGCTCTTCCGAGTCGCCGCCCACGCTGAGCGTGTAGCCGACCGGGAGCTCGAAGCCGCTCTCGGCCAGGCCGTCGACGACCGCGCGCGTCACGTCGATCGGATAGGCGCCGGCGCGCAGGTAGGCTCCGACCGTGTTGCAGCGCATGCCCTCGCAGCGCGTGATGCCCCCGATCGCCGGCCGCAGCTCGACCTCGCCGATCGCATCGAGCGGGAGCCATCCCTCGCCGCCGGTCCCGGCTTCGCGGCGCACGAGCCGGAAGCTCGCGAGCCCCTCCCGATCCGCGCGTTCCGCGTCCTCGGTGCGAACGCGCACGGGGAGCTCCTCGAAGCCGTCGACCATGGAGCCGCCGGCCGCGCCTTCGAGGCGCCGTTCGAGCTGATTGGCGACGTCCCGCAGGCTGAGTCCGGTGGAGCGCGTCTCGTCTTCGTCGACGCGGACCCAGAGCTTCGGGTCACCGCGGTCGAGCGTGACCTGGGTGTGCAGCACGTCGGGGTGACGCGCGAGCTGGACGCGCACCGCCTCGCCCAGGGCCTGGAGCGTCTCGAGACCCGGGCCGCGGATCTCGATCTCCACCTCCGCATCGACGGGCGGGCCCTGACCGAAGGAACGGGCCACCACCTGGGCGTCCGGCACGCGCTCGGCGAGCGCGCGCTGCAGGTCGTGCAGCATCGCCT
>JBCCZJ010000025.1:0-21682 GCA_039187915.1 Myxococcota bacterium | reverse complement strand
GCCGAGTGATCCCGGGTCTCTACGGCGCCGGCCGATCGACGTCGGGCCTCGCGGTCGGCGGCTACAGCAGCGGACTCTCTCTGGGGGACGGGACTTTTTTTGGACGACGCGCCGGAAGAGCCGCCGCGACGTCCTGAGCCGCAGGCGCTTTTCGGACGGCCCGCCGGCGGTGGGTCCGCGCTTCGGACCGAGGCGGCTTTCGACCAGACTTCGCCTCCGTCGGAACTCTGTGGGCTCAGCCGAAGCGACCCGCCGCCTACGGTGATCCTGGGGGGCGGTAGGGGTTCACGGAGGTGCCCCGCCGAGCGGTCCGTCCGCGGATGGCGGAGTCGCAACGGTCACTCGGCGGAAGGCGTTCGCGCTCGACAGGTCACTCCCTGTCCGGGTCGCGCACCACCTCGCTCTTCGAAGCCCGTTCGGGTGAGGCTCCCGGGCTCGGTCTGTTCTCCGCACTCGTCCCACGAACCGGTCGTCCGCGGTCCGCGAGATCGACCCGCCGCGCGTGTGTGGCGGTCCCGGGCGACGCCCGAGCCTGGCGACCTCGCGGATCACGTCCATCCTCGTGGGATCGACCCGTTTCCCATCACGACCTCCGACGCGCTCCACGCGTCGGGTACGCCGACCGCACGATGGGTTGCTGCGGTCGTTCGGGGCGCGACGACGCTTCGCCGGTCAGTGCCGGAGGCCAAGAGTCGGCCGAGCGGCCGCCCCGCGTCTCCTGCATCGAAGACGAGCGAGTCACGCCGCATCGGACACGGAACCGACCTTCGCGGATCCAACGCCGAGCAGGACCACGAAGACGTGGCGTCTGCCCCATGTCGATCCACGCCGGTCGTCCGAGTCCCCACCCCGAATCCGGGAAACGGAACCTCGGTCCTCCACGACCGTGCAGCGACGTACTCCGCCAAAATATGCCGGGATCCCGCTTTGTCAATCGGGAATCGACGCCGCGACACCGATCTGCGTCACTCGAAGGCCCCCGGTCCATCCGGATACATCGATGCATCGCGGGGCCCCTCGCGACCGACGCGTCCTCAACGGCCCGTCGTCGCCCCTCCGTTCGCGCGCCAGATCTGCCCGGTGCAGAAGCGCGAAGCGTCGGACGCGAGGTAGAGCACCAGAAACGCCTGATCGCTCGCGTCGCCGACGAGGCCGAGCGGGGACATGGACTCCATCGAGCCGATGAACTGGTCGAAGCTCTCCGGGTCGATGTGGCCCTCGGCGTCGCGCACGAGCCGGCGCTTCGTGAAGTTCGTCACCGTGGCGCCCGGCGCGAGCGCGTTCACGCGAATCCCCCGATCGCCGACCTCCTGGGCCAGGCTGTGCGTGAGCTGGGCCACCGCCGCCTTCGTCATCGAGTACAACCCGAAGCCGGGCACCGGCAGGTCGATCGCGCCCGAGGAAACATTGATGATGCTGCCGCCGCCGCGCGCCGCCATCAGCGGAATCGCCGCCTGGCAGGCATAGAGCGTCCCCTTCAGATTGATGGCGACGACGCGGTCGACCTCGTCGTCCGTGACGTCCTCGAGCGGACCGTCCGAAGGGACCCCCGCGATGTTCGCGAGGACGTCGAGCCCGCCGAAATCGCTCGACGCGCGATCCAACAGGCTCTGCACCTCCTCCCGCGACGCGATGTCACACCTCTGGGCCACCGCCTCACTGCCCGCCTCTCGGATCGCTTGCGCCGCGATCTCCGCGCCTTCCGCATCCACGTCCCCGAGGACGAGTCGGGCGCCGGCGCGCGCGAGGATCTCGGCGGTCGAACGACCGATACCGGAGGCGGCGCCCGTCACGACCGCCACCCGGTCCTGCAATCCGAAGATCTCGTTCAAGTCACGCATGTCGGTTCTCCGCGCCGAGGGGCGCTCACGCGCGTCGCACGCGCAGGGGAGGAAAGAAAGAGACCGAACTCGTCAGGTGAGCGAATAGGGGAAGCGGGTCGTCCAGCCGCCGTCGACGACGAGGGCCTGCCCGGTGATCTTCCGCGACAGGTCCGAGACGAGGAAGGTGATGGCGCCGCCGATGTCCTCGGGCTCCGCGATCGTGCCGAGCAGGTCCGTCGACGGTCGCGGCGTCGTGCCGGCCGCCCACTCGGCCTCCATCCGCGGCGTTCGCACCGTCCCCGGCACGACGCAGTTCACGCGGATGCCGTGCGGCCACCACTCCTCGGCCGCCGTCTTCACGAAGTTCAGCACGCCCGCCTTGGCGGCGCCGTAGGCGCCGTGCCGCGCGGCGCCGAAGAGCCCGGAGACCGATGCGACCAGGCAGAGGACGCCCGGGCGCTCCTGATCGACCCAGTGGCGCGCCGCGGCCTGGGAGACGTAGAGGTGGTGGCGGAGGTTCACGTCGAAGTCGCGCTCCCACGTCGCGTCGTCGACGGAGAGAAGCGGCGCCCAGGACGCGCCGCCGACGATGTTCACGACGATGTCGAGGGGGCCCACCGCCTGATCGGCCGCGACGAGCAAGCCTTCGACCTCGTCTCGCTGGGTGACGTCCGCGGAGAGCGCGGCGGTCTTGCGACCGAGGGCTTCGATCTCCCCGGCGACCCGCTCCGCCCGCTCCCGCTCCGCATCGACGACGGCCGGGTTCGCGCCGGCCTGCGCCAGCAGGAGTGCCGTCGCGCGCCCCATTCCCTGTCCGCCGCCGACGACGAGGGCGCCGCGGCCCGTGAGATCCAGAATGCCCAAGCCGGCCCTCCTCGTTCCTCGTCGGGAGACGCCGTCCGATGCGTCGCCCTTCGCCCCGCTCACCATAGACGATTCGGAGCATGCCGCGCGCCCGCGTTCGGGGCCCGGATTCGGCCTGCCATCCGCTCTATAGTGGGTCGCCCGCTCGCGGCAAAGCCGCCCACCCGAGAGGAAACGCCATGCAAGGCCTGCGCGATCTGCGCGTCGTCGACTTCAGCCATCGGATCGCCGGCGCCTACGCCACGAAGCTCCTGGCGGACGCCTACGCCGAGGTGATCAAGGTCGAGCCGCCGGAGGGCGACGCGCTGCGCCGCTGGAGCGCGAGCGATCAGGACCTGGACGGTAAGGACGGCGCGCTCTTCCAGTTCCTGAACACGTCCAAGAAGTCCGTGGTCGGCGGGGTCGGCGACGCCCACGTCGACGCTCTGCTGCGCGGCGCCGATCTCGTCGTCGAGACGAGCGACGGCGCGATCGACGCGAAGGCCCTTGCCGAGCAGTACCCGGGCCTCGCGGTGCTCTCCATCTCCGACTACGGGCTCGACGGTCCCCTCGCCGGCACGCCATCGGCCGACCTCGTCGTACAGGCGAACAGCGGTGGCCTGGCGGGTCGCGGCCTGCAGTCGATGCCACCGGTGATGTGTGGCGGCCAGACGACCGAGTGGATCGGCGGCACCTTCAGCGCCGTCGCCGGCCTCGCCGCCGCGCGACGCGCGCGCGCCAGTGGCCAGGGCGAACACATCGACTTCTCGCTCTGTGAAGTCATGAACATCGGCTCGACCACTTACGCCGACCTCTTCGACCACCTGAACGGCCGCCCCGAACCGGTGGGCGCACCACGGACGGTCGAAGTGCCCTCGATCGAACCGACCCAGGACGGCTGGGTCGGCTTCAACACGAACTCGAACCAGCAGTTCACCGACTTCCTGCTCCTGATCGAGCGCCCGGACCTCCTCGAGGAACCGGAGTGGGCGATGATCGGGACGCGCATGGCGCGCATGGACGAGTGGAACGAGATCGTGCGCGCGTGGACCACACAGCACACCACCGAGGAGATCGTCGAGCGCGCTTCACTCCTCCGGATCCCGGTCGCGCCGGTCTGCAGCGGCAGGACCGTGCTCGATCACGTCCACCTGAAGGAACGGGGCGTGTTCAAGACGAACCCGAGCGGCGGATTCCAGCAGCCGCGCTCGCCCTACCTGATGGACGGCGAGGAACCCCGCCCCTTCGAGCCCGTCCCGGCCATCGGCGAGCATCAGGACGCGATCGAAAGTCGCGAGCGACCCCGCGCCGGGATCGCGCCCTCCGCGTCGAACGACCCCGAGCTCCCGCTCGCAGGCATCCGGGTGATCGACACGACCGCATGGTGGGCGGGCCCTTCGGCCTGCCAGATGCTGGCCAACCTCGGAGCAGACGTCATCAAGATCGAGGCGATCCAGCGCCCCGACGGCATGCGCATGATGGGCGGCCTGTTCATGGCGAAGGGCGACTGGTGGGAGCGGAGCGCGATCACCCTCGCCGCGAACACGAACAAGCGCGGCCTGACCCTGAACCTCTCCGACGAGAAGGGCCTCGCGATCTGCAAGAAGCTGATCGCGGAGGCCGATGTCTTCATCGAGAACTTCTCGCCGCGGGTGGTCGAGAACTTCGGCCTCGACTGGGAGAACATTCACGCGATCAACCCGAAGTGCATCGTCGTCCGCATGCCGGCCTTCGGCCTCTCGGGCCCCTGGCGCGACAACGTGGGGTTCGCGCAGACGATGGAACAGATCTCGGGGCTCGCCTGGATCACCGGCCACGCCGATGACCAGCCGCGGATCCAGCGCGGCCCCTGCGATCCCCTCGCCGGCATGCACGCCGCCTTCGCCACGCAGGTCGCCCTGGCCGAACGCGAGAAGACCGGACACGGCCACCTGCTCGAATGCACCATGGTCGAAGGAGCGCTCAACGCGGCCTCGGAGCTCGCGATCGAGTGGTCCGCCTACGGCGTCGAGCTCGGCCGGGACGGCAACCGCGGTCCCCAGGGCGCCCCCCAGAACGTCTACGCCTGCGCCGGAGAGGAGAACTGGCTCGCCCTGGTCGTTCGAGACGATGCCCAGTGGACGGCGCTCAAGGAGCTGCTCGGCCAGCCGACCTGGGCCGAGGACGCGGAGCTCGCGACCCACGCCGGCCGGCGCCGAAAGCACGGCGTGATCGACGAGGCGCTCTCGAGCTGGCTCTCGACCCGGGACCTCGAAGAGACCGTCGCGGCGCTGCACGCGCGGGGGATCCCGGCCGCTGGCGTCTGGGACGCCCGGATCCAGTCGAAGCATCCGCAATTCGTCGCCCGCGGCTTCATGGAGGATGTCGAGCACCCGATCGTCGGGACCCATCCGGTCGTCCGTCCTCCCTTCAAGTTCGCGACCGTCGATCGCTGGAACCGGACGGCCGCGCCGACCATGGGCCAGCACAACCACGAGATCCTGCGCGAAGCGGGCCTCACCGCGGAGGAGATCGCCCAGCTCGAGGCCGACGAAGTGATCGGCACGAAGCCCAAGGGCCTCTGAACCGCGTCCGACCCCGAGGAGGCCTTCGATCCCCGTGCCGCCGCTGCCGCCCCATGCCACCGAGCGCGTCGACGAGACGCCGGACGACCAGTTCTACGCCTTTCCGCGTATGGTCGTGCACATCGACGACGCGACGATCGCCGCGCTGACCGAATACTACGCGGAGGTCCTGACCCCGGACGCGGACGTGCTCGACCTGATGTCGTCCTGGGTCTCCCATCTGCCGGAGAATCCGAAGCTCGGACGGGTCACGGGCCTCGGCATGAACGCCGAGGAGCTCGCGGCCAATCCCCGACTCTCGGAGCGGCTCGTCCACGACCTCAACCAAACGCCGGTGCTGCCCTTCGACGACGCGAGCTTCGACTTCGTCGTGAACGCGGTCTCGGTCCAGTATCTGGCGAGACCGCACGAGGTCTTCGCCGAGATCGGCCGGGTCCTGCGGCCGGGTGGGCGTTCGGTCGTCGCGATGTCCCATCGCTGTTTTCCGACGAAGGCGATCCGCGCCTTCCACGTCGCGGGCAGCGAGACGCGCTTCCGGCTCGTCGAGGCCTACCACGCCGAGACCCGGTGCTTCGATTCGATCGAGCGCGCGGACCGATCCCCCGACGAGGCCGATCCGCTCTGGATCGTGACGGCGACGCGAAGCGCCTAGACGCCTGGCGGCCGGCCCGCCCAAGGATCAGGCGTCGCGCGCGGCGAGGTCTGTCGGCAGCCGTCGCGCCGCGAGCAGCAGGAAGCCGATGCCGGTCGCAGAGATCATCGCCACGATCAGCAGCGCGTAGCGCAGTCCGTCGGTTCCGTAGGTCTCGCCCAACCGATCACTCAGCAACCCTGCGATCGGCGGACCGCAACCCAGCCCGATCAGATTCAGGATGAAGAAGAGGATCGCCGACGTGAGCGCGCGCATCGCGGGCGGCACCAGCGCGTGGCTGGTGGCGAGACACGGCCCGAGATAGGTGTTCGTCAGCGCCGTCACGACGAAGACCGCTCCGATCGCGAGGGGCGTCGTCTCCGCGAGCAACATGGGGAAGACGAGCGGGGCCGCGAGGCTGCTGGCGATCGCGGGCACCCAGAGATACCAGCGCGCGTCCCGGGCACCGAGCCGATCGGCGACCCGTCCGCCGAGAAAGGTCCCGAGCATGCCGGCCCCTCCGCCGCCGAAGGCCATCACGACGCCGAGATCCCAGCCCGAGATGCCGTGCGATCGCTCGACGAAGGCGGGCAGGAAGTTCCCGACGCCGTAGCCGCCGAAGGCGGTGAGGCCCGCCCCGACGGCGATCAGCCAGAAAGAACGGAAGCCGGTCAGGACCGCGAACGTCTCCGACAGCGTGGGAACGGCGGCCGCCCGCGAGGCCGTCTCGAAGCGGCCCCGCGGCGGCTCTTTCACGGTCAGGAAGAAGATGGCCGCGAAGAGCACGCCGGGCGCGCCGACGACCATGAAGGCGTAGCGCCAACCGAAGGCCTCCTCGACGAACGCGCCGATCAGGAAGCCCAGGACGATCCCGAAGTGGAGCCCCGCCGAGTAGAAGCCGAGCGCCGCGCCGCGCTCTTCCGGCGGATAGTAGTCGCTGATCATGGCGTGGGCGGGCGGGCTGCCCCCCGCTTCTCCGAGGCCGACGCCGAAGCGCGCCGCGAAGAGCTGCCAGAAGTTCTGGGCCGTCCCGGAAAGCACGGTCATGCCGCTCCACACGGCGACCGCGAGCGAGATGATGTTCTTGCGGTTGCCGCGATCGGCCCAGTACGCGACGGGGACGCCGGCGGTGACGTAGATCGCCGCGAAGGCCGGCCCGGTCAGCAGACCGAGCTGCCAATCGAGGAGCGCCATCTCCTCCTTGATCGACTGCTGCAGGATCACGAGGATCTGGCGATCGATGAAGTTGAAGGCGTACGCGATCGTCAGCATGACCAACGCGTAGCGGGTCACGCCCGGCGTGAAGAGGTCGCCGCCTCGGGGATCGTCGGAAGGAGCGGTCAACTAGCCGGCCTGGAACGCGCCCATGTCGAAGTAGTCGCGCCAGATCTGGATCTTGCCCGCGTCGTCGAGCTGGAAGAATCCGGCGACCGGCGCTGCCGTCTTCTTGCCTTCGTTCTCGAAGGTGTCGATCCGCTCGTTCATGACGAGCGCGCCCGCCGAGACCTGATTCACGATCTCGAAGTCGATGCCGCCCGGGCTCTGCTTCAGGAAGGCCTCGATCCCGGCCCGGATTGCCGCTTTCCCTTCGAGCGGCTGCATCGGCATGTTGTGGTAGACCGCGTCCTCGGCGAACGCGTCCATGATGGCGTCGAGGTCGGCCCGCCCCCAGGCGGCGCTGAAATCACGAACGATCTGATCGGGGTCCATCGAAGCTCCTCGCTGGCCGCGTCGCGGGCCGCTGCAGACGGAACAGCGTAGTGGTTCCGGTCGCGCTGTCGAGCGCACGCGAAGCCCCGAGGCCTCGCGCGCGATGCTCAGGATCCCCCGGCCTGTCGCGCCGCGATCACGTCCGCCACCTCGGCCCGCTTCACGCGCAGCACCGTCGGCATCGTGACCTGCGCGTCGCGTTCCCCGACCCAACGGAAGGTCATCCAACCCTCGCGGTGGCCCGCGGTCTCGACCCAGTTCGGATGGGGGGTTCGGCCGTGCGCGACCACGAAGCGGAGCTTCCCGTCGTCGTCGACGACCGCATGGTCGAGGCTCAGGTGGGTGCGACGGGTCAGGTAGTCGACGGTCTCGTGCCACCGGGATTCGATCGCGAGATTCCAGTAGCGGACGTCGAGGGGGTCGGTCTCGATCACGAGCGCTTCGTCCTCCTCGATCTGATAAGTGCCGAACATGTACAGGTTGTCGGCGCTGCTGATGTCTTCACCGAAGCTGTCCGAGTTGAAGCTCGCGAACGTGTTGGGCGCGTCCCAGAGCTCGGGACCGATCGTCCTGTGCATGGTGAACATGAACTGGAGGCCGTAGCTCGCCGCCATGAGCGCCCGGGCGATCTCGCGATCCGTCGAATCCGGAATGCCCTCGTAGGGCGTCCGGCCGACGACCGCGATGTCGTAGGACGCGAGCGCCTCGCGGTCGCGGTCGCCGATGTACTGGCGCACCAGAATCGAGGACACGCCCTTCGAGGTATCGACCCAGTTCGGCCCGCCGTCGTCCTGCTTCGTGAGATGGATCTCGAAGTCGCCCTTCGCGTCGGCGCCGAGCGTCCGCTCGTTGAAGTAGGCGAGCTTCGGTCGACGTCCGTCGGGCTGGACGGCGCCGCTGATCGTGAAGCTCAGGTGGCGGACGCTGCCCACGTTGCCGCGGATCACGTAGTCCCAACGAGCGTCGAGATGGACGCTGTCGTATTCCGCGTCGGGGTTGTCGCCGCCGACCTTGCGGATCTTCGTGTCCATGCGCGCGAAGTGCGGTGCCTTGGGATTCTGGTCGCCCGCGGTGTCGATCGACATGGCCAGGGTACGCAGGATCGCGCGCACGCCCTCGCTCGCTTCGCGCTCGGTCTCGGCGTCTTCGAGCACGACCTGCTTCATCTCCTCGAGCGTGGCCTGCACGCGCTCGAAGGCCTTCACGCTCGCGAGGGTCGCATAGGGACTCGACGCCGCTTCGGTCGCGGCGGCGCCCTCGGGCGCAGCGGCGCTCTCGGGCGGCGAAGCGCTCGTCGCGCACCCCACGAGCCCGATCACCAGGGCCAGCGCCCCGAGCAGCGGCCTCGAGCCTGCGGTCCGGATCAGGCCTGAAGAACGAATCATCGCATCCTCCTCCACGAAGGCGCCTACCGGCGCGCCGCGACGATAGCCCGGCACCCCCGTCCGCAACGCGCGCCATCGCCTATCCTCTGGCGGCTCGAGCGCCCCGAGGAGCCTCCCGTTGTCCCCGTTCCGTTTCAGCCGATCGATCGACGAGTTCCACGCGCGCGCGAGCGCCGCGCGGGGACTCGACGACTTCGGCGACGACGACTACCGGCCGGCGCTCGACGTGCTCTGCGCGTCGCTGGACGAGGATGCCAGGCTGTCGCCCCTCGGCGAGCTCGGCTTCCAGGCGATGATCGTCGAAGCGCTCGAGGCGCGGCTCCTCTGTGAAGAGGGCTTCCGCCGCCACCCCGAGACCGCGGAGACGCCGATCGAGCGCCCCGTCTTCATCATCGGGCTGCCCCGGACCGGGACGACCGCCCTCCACCACCTGATGGCCCAGGCCCCGGACGTCCAGGCCCTCGAGCACTGGCTCATGCGCACGCCCCGGCCTCGACCGCCGCGCGCCGCCTGGGACGCCGATCCCGACTACCAGGCCGCGCTCGCGCGCGTCGACCTCATGTTCGCACGGAGCCCCGAGATGCGTGCGATCCATGAGATCGAGGCCTTCCTCCCGGACGAATGCTGGAACCTCTTCTCGCAGAACTTCGTGCACAGCTCCTACGAGGCGAACGCGGACGTGCGCGGCTACGCCGCATGGTGGGCCTCGGCGGACCTTCGCCCGGTCTACGCGCGCCACCGGCGGAACGCGCGCCTGATCGGCAGCGCTTCGCCCGACCGACGCTGGCTGTTCAAGGACGCGACCCACCTCTTCGGCCTCGATGCGCTGCTCGAGATCTACCCGGACGCGCGCGTGATCCAGACCCACCGCGACCCGGCGCCCTTGATCGCTTCCGTCTGCAGCCTCTGCTGGGCGTCGAGGACCGCCATGAACGAGCACACCGACATCGACGCCTTCGGCCGATCGACCCTCGCCCTTTGGCAGCGCAGCATCGACGCGATGATGGCGGCGCGTGCGCAGGCCGATCCGGGCCGCTTCTACGACCTCCCCTTCCACCGCTTCGTGTCGGATCCCCTCGCCGCCCTTCGCGAGATCTACGCCTGGCTCGAGGTCGACTACACGCCGGCCGCCGACGCGGCGATCCGCGGCTTCCGCGAGGCGCATCCGAAGGGGCAGCACGGTGCCCATCGCTACAGCCTGAGCGAGTACGGTCTGACCGAGGACGAGGTCCGGGAGCACTTCACGCGCTACTCCGACGCGTTCGGCGACGTCGGAGCCCGCCCGGCGTGAAGCTCTGGGCCATCAGCGACCTGCACGTCGGCTACAAGAAGAACCTGCTGGCGATCGGCGAGTTCACGCCCCGACCGGACGACTGGCTGATCCTCTGTGGCGACGTGGGCGACAGCCTGGAGCAGATCGAGCTCGCCTTCCGCCTCCTGAACGAGAAGTTCGCACGGCTCATCTGGGTGCCCGGCAACCACGAGCTCTGGACCGTGCCTCGCAAGAGCGGGCTGCGCGGCGTCGCCCGCTACCAGGCGCTCGTCGACCTCTGCCGGCGCCATGACGTGCTCTGCCCCGAGGATCCCTTCCCGGTCTGGGAGGGCGAAGGCGGCCGCCACGTCCTGGCCCCGCTCTTCGCGCTCTACGACTACAGCTTCCGTCCGGACGAGATCCCGATCGAGCGCTCGATCTCCTGGGCCCGCGAGAAGAACGTGCTCTGCACGGACGAGGCCCTTCTGCACACCGACCCGTACCCGAGCGTCCGCGAGTGGTGCGCGGCGCGCGTCGCCCTCTGCGAGCGGCGGCTCGAGGCCGCCACGCGCGAACACGCGCTGCCGCTCGTGCTGATCGCCCACTTCCCGCTCCTCCAGGAGCACGCGATCCTGCCCCGCATCCCCCGCTTCATGATCTGGTGCGGCACGCGCAAGACCGAGGACTGGCACCGCCGCTTCAACGCGCGAACCGTCGTATCGGGGCATCTCCACATCCCGTGCACCCGCTACAAGGACGGGGTTCGCTTCGAAGAGGTCTCGCTCGGCTATCCCGACCAGTGGAGCGGACGCCGCGAGCGATTCGGATGGCGCCTCGAAGATCACCTCCGACAGATCCTCCCCGTTCCGGATCGCGACGCCGGCGACCCACTGGCTGGCTACACGTTCCCGCCGTAGCAACGCCCTCCCGGACATGCGGCGCCGACCAGCCACTCGCAACGCGACGAGCCAGCGCGCGACGCGACTACCAGCGCGTCGGCACGTAGTCCTTCAGGAACTGGCCCCAGCAGTGCTCGCCGGTCTGGAACCCGCTGAAGATCGGGTCGAGCACCCGCGCCGCGCCGTCGACGGCGTCGAGCGGAGGCGCGAAGCGCTGGGCTTCTTCCTTCTCGACGGTCTTCGCGAAGGGATCCTCGTCGGTCACCCACCCGGTGTCGACGCTGTTCATGTGGATGCCGTCCTTCGCGAAGTCGGCCGCCGACGTCCGCGTCATCATGTTGAGCGCCGCCTTCGCCATGTTCGTGTGGGGATGCCGTGTCGTCTTGAACGTACGGTAGAACTGACCCTCCATCGCCGAGACGTGGACGATGTGCTTGTCGGCCGTCGACACCGCGAGCATCAAGGGCTTCAGCTTCGCGTTCAGCACGAACGGCGCGATCGCGTTCACGAGCTGGACCTCGATCAGCTCGACGCTCGAGACTTCGTGGAGATCGAGCCGCCAGGAATTCCTGTCGCGCAGATCGAGGGGCTGCCCTTCTCCGTCGCGAACACCCGCCGGAAAGAGCGGCGCCAGCTCCGCCTCGCCGAGCAGGTCGACGAGCGCGAGCCGAGAGACGTCGCCGGCCATGTCCCGCGGCACGAGCGCGCCTCTCTGGCCCACGCCGAGCAGCTTCGCCGCATGCGCGTCGAGACGTCGGGGATCCTCTGCCTCCACCATGCCCGTGTAGTAGGCGGGCGGACGGCGCACGGTCTGACACGCGTTGTGGATCAGGAAGTCGAGCCGGGTCTCGCGAGCGAGCAGCGCGGCACAGAAGCGCTCGACCGCGGGCGTGTTCCGGAGATCCAGCGCCTCGACCGAGAGCCGATCGCGCCAGCGCTCGAAGTCCGGCGTCCGCGCGAAGCGCCCTGCGGCGTCGACCGGGAACCGCGTCGTCGCGACGACCCGCGCCCCCGCGCGCAGGAGCATCAGCGCGATCTCGAAGCCGATCTTGACCCGGGCGCCGGTCACGAGCGCGACCCGGCCCGAGAGGTCCGCCGTCTGGCTTCGCTTGGCCCAGTTGAGCGACGCGCACTCGGGACACATCGCGTCGTAGTGGGGATGGAGGTCGACGAAAGCTGCCTTGCAGACGTAGCAGTCGCGCGGCGCATCGAGCCGCGCCCGCGTCGGATCTTTCGGACGAGCACGCGCCTGGTGCGCGAGCAGACGCCGCGCCTCCGCCTCGATCGGCGTCTCCCGGGGCGGAACCGGGAACGCCAGCGCGCGCTTCCGCGCCCGGTTGCTCGTCGCCTCGAGCGCCGCATCGTCCCGGTCACGCCGCTCCCGACGCCGCGCGGCTCGACGCGCCCGGGCGAAGCGCCGTCGCTCGTCCCGATCCGGGAGCGCGAGTCGCCCCGCCGCGATCCTGAGCCGCTCGTGGAGATCGGGCGGAAGCGCCTGGGCTGCGCTCGGATCGTCCGCGAGCCGCTCGAGCCACGCGACGAGGGCGTCGGGGCCCGGGGTCTGGGAATCATCGGTCGCCATCAGGCCCGAAGCGTACCCTACGCCCCCCGTGGAGCCTGACGCCGCGCCCGAGCACGACTACATTCCGCCTGCCCCCCGCAACGGGCGCGCCCTGCGCCGCCCGGAGCGACACGATGCCGAATCCGCGCTGGCTCGCGATCCTGTTCTTCTCCACCACGACGATCGGGCTCGCCTGCGCTTCCGCCACCTACCGCCCCGACCCCGAGGCCTTCCCGCCGCTCAACCCGCAGATCGAGAGGGCGATCCGGACCGCTCGACCCTGCGCGCGGCCTGCGGTTGCGAGCACGACCCTCGGTCGCGACTTCCGCTACGGCTGCTTCTGCGGACGTGACTATCCGCGGATCCCGATCGCCAGCGGCGGCTGGGCCAAGGACTACCGCTCGATTCCGGCGCGAGAGCGGCGCGCTCGCGTGCTCGATCTCTACCGTGTCCGTCCCGTCGACACCGTCGACCTGGCCTGTCGCAACCACGACATCTGCATGCTCGACTCGGGCAGCCGCTCCGAGCGCTGCGACCGGGACTTCGGCGACCACCTCGCCGCGATCCACCGCTTCCTGTTCAGCGAGCAGATGCGGCACGATGATCTCGACTCCTGGCAGTACCGCTGCGACCTGTTGGTCGAGGTCCTGCAGACGGGCCTCGACGCCTGGGCGGAGCCGACCGGCGTCGTCGGCGATCTGCGACTCGACGATCCCGACGTGAAGGCGCGCCTCGGCCCCGTCCTCCAGGAGACCGGCTCCGAGCTGCCCCGTCGCGGGGAGCGCTGCCAGCTCCGCGTCTCCGACTACCAGTTCGGCGAGGCGCTCGGCCTCCAGCAACGGTCGCCCTGGGACGAGGACGAAGACGATCGCGCGGAACGTTAGGCGCGAGGCGCCCTCGCCCCCGGACTCGGCCAGCCGGAGCTCTTCCTCGGGCTTCCTCTCGCCGAAGATCCTGGTCAGCGCGAAGAGGAAGGGCACGATCCCGCCGGCGACCTTGAAGGCCGCGAGGGGCACGCTCATCGCCGACAGGATGAACTCGCCGGCGATCACGAAGAAGACGAAGTCGCCGCCGCGACCCCCGTCGCCACGAGGGCCATTCGGCGCCGCGTGGCGTCGTCGTGCGCGCGCGTGACCGCGACGAAGACCGGCAGCGTCCCGATCGGATCGATGACCGCGAAGAAGCTCACGAACGTGGACACGCAATCGATCAACCCGCTCTCCCCCGCGCCAGTCGATCGTGGAACCGAGCGCGGCTGAAGCGAGATCGGCGGTTCCAGAGGAGCGCGCGACTCAGGAAGACGCCTCCGGATCGTGCGGCGGCCCCTCGGGCGAGCCCGGCGGCGGCCAGGGCAGACTGTCCTCGAGCGCTCGCCGGGCGTCCGGCGCGAAGTTCGGGAAGGGCAGCTGCCCCTGTTCTCGCCAGGCCCGCACCTCAGCCTCCGCGCGGCGCGCGTCCTCCGGGTCGAGGCCCTCGTCCCGACCGAGGTACGCGACCGTCGACGGGAACGCGAAGCTCGATCCGGCTTCGGCCACGGTGTCCATGAAACGCAGAAAGAGGTCTTCGCGGATCCCCAGGAATTCGTTCCAGTCTTCGGTGTCGACGTAGGCCATGACCTCGATGTCGAGCGAGTAGGCTCCAAAGCCCACGAAACGCACCCGGGCGGGGTCTTCCAGGATGCGCGGGTGCGCCACGAGAATCTCCCGGAGCCGCGCGAGCAGGAAGCGGAGCTGCTCGGGCGTCGTCTCGTAGCGCACGCCGAGCGTGGTCCAGAGCCGCATGCGGTCGCGCCGCGCGAAGTTCTCGAGCGCCATGTTCGAGAACTCGCCGTTCGGAATCGAGATCACCGTCCGATCGAGCGTCCGTACGCGGGTCGAGCGCAGGCCGATCTCCTCGACCGTCCCGACCTGATCGCCGTAGCGGAAGAAGTCGCCGACGCGGACGGGCCGGTCCGCGAAGAGACTCACCCCGCCGAAGAGATTCTCGAGGGTCTTCTGAGCCGCGAACGCGACCGCGATGCCGCCCACCCCGAGACCGGCGACCGCGGCCGTCACGTCGACGCCGAGGGAACCCAGCATCCCGAGCACCGCGATCGTCACGAAGGTGATCTTCGCGATCAGCTGGAGCGGCGGCAGGACGGGCAACAGGCCCGAGTTCTCTCGCTCGAGCGCCCGCGCCCGGACCGAGACGACCGCGATGTCGATCAAGCGAAGGGCGAGCCACGTCACGGCGACGACGAAGAGCAGGTGCTCGACCAGACGCAGCGTATCGAGCACCGGAATGTCGAGGCGCAGGCGGCGATTCGCGAGCCCGAAGACGACGATCGTGATGCCCATCCGAACCGGGCCGCCGACGACGCGCACGATCCGTTCGTCGAGCGCTCCCCCGCCCCGCATGAAGAGGCCCGACAGGAGCCGCACGAGCGTGCCCGCGAGGACCAGCGAGAGGAGCCAGCCGACGAACACCGAGAGCGCGAGACCGGCGATCTGCCAGAGCGCGAGGTCGAAGACCGACAGGGCGAAGAACGCGGGCGGCAGCCAGGTCTCGAGGGAGCTCGGTCCGAACTCGCTATAGAGGCCATCGATCTGCGCGACCGTCGCCGCCGAAACCTTCCAGATCCGGACCTGGTCCCCTTGCCGCGCCACGCGCTGCAGGAGGATCGTGACGAGGCCCTGGGCCGACTCGATCTCGCCGACTCGATCCTGCCAGGCCTTCACGCCGTCGTCCGCGAACCCACTGTTGCGATCACTCAGCTCGCCGTAGTCGATCCAGAGCTTCTGATCGAGCACGGTCTTGAGCCGCCGCGCGAGCTCCGGCCCCCGCTCGCGCTCCTCGGGCGGAAGCCGGCGCAAGTCGAGGTAGGCCGCCGCCCGCTCGTAGTCTCCATCTCGACACGCATTGATGAAGCCGTAGACGCTGCCGCGGGGCGTCCCGCGATTGAACGGATCCGGCGGCCCCATGGGCTTCGAGAAGTCTTCGATCGAAGCGGGCGCCGGAGCGACGGCCGGCTCGACCTCATCCGCTGCGAAGGCGACGGGGGACCAGAGGGCGGCGACGAACCCGAGACCGATCAGCAGCAGCCTCCGCAGAGATCCCTCGCTCCACACGTCGAATCCGCGCGCGCCGGACGGGCGCCGTCGGTGCTTCGCTATCGCCATCGCCACCGTCATCCTGATCTCCTGGACGCACGGCCTCGCCGAACGTCTCGCGCGCCGTGCCGCGTCGCGATGCCCGTACCGTACCCGCTCCAACGATAGGCCCCCGGAGGTCGGCCCGCGCGCGAATCGCACGTGCGGGGTTGCGATCCTGCGCGAGTTGGCGGACGGACGGTCCCTCCAGCACTTCGTTCGCACATCGCTGACAGGCCGCCCCCTTGCCTCGGAGATCCCTACTCAGACCAGTCGATCGGATGCGCAGAGGACCCACGCCGATCGGATTCGCTTGCCTGAACTGCCCCCTTCGCCCATCGGCCGCGTCAACCGCGGAGCGTCGGCGTACTCAGGCCCGCACCTGGCCTCACTGCGGAGGATCGACACCCCACCGAGCCAGACGAACGATCCCCACTCGCAATCGATGAACGAGGAGAAGATGACCTTCCGCTGGACCTCTGGATACGAATGAAGCCGCGTACTCGAGGGTCACGACTCGGCCTTCGCTTCCGCGAGGATCATCGTGACCGCGAAGGTCGCGCCACGAGACCCAAGACGGGCTCGCCGAAGTGAACCCAGATCCTGACGCGTCTCGAAGGCCAACGCTCCGATGGGTACGAAGAGACCAGCGACGAAGGGTGGAATGAGACGTCTTATGGGGTCATTCCGGTCGGGGCCTGGTGGTGAACGTATCTCTTTCGTGCGAAGACGCTCGCGAGAAAAACAAGGCATCTAAGGAAGAAGGACGATTCGGCTCGCTCGAGATTCGCACTGGGCGTATTCGACCCGGTAGAGTCTCCTAGCGGTCGCCCTTGCCGCGCCCCCGACTCAACACGTCAGCCGGCATGCACCTCAAACTCGTCTGAAACGGGGCCTGGCTTGGAAGCCAGGGTCCCAACCATCGAATTGAGGTGGGAACCGCGGCTCGCCAGAGCATCGACCCGAAACGGAAGGGGCTGGACCAGCTAGACGAGACTTCCCCATGTAACGGTCCGTCATCTAGCACTCGCCTGATCGCACCCACCCGTTGATTGTGACGCGATCCCCCCGACGCCCCGGACGGCGGGCTACGCATTCAACCAACTCACGCTCGGGGCGAATTCCGAGACCACCTCTATGCAGTCTTCTAGCGTAAACATCGCGTAGTGCGTCAGAACCTCATCTTCCAGCATCCCCGCCGCTTCAAGCCTCAGCCAGCGAATCCAAGAAGAATTGTTCACCTTGAGGAGAGAGGGACGACCGGAGAAGTCATCAGCCTGCCAAGTTCGCATGCGGTAACTCTCGTTGATATTTCGGTACGCGATCGCCGGCTCGAATCGCACGCACAGAGTTGGCTGGGATCGGCCGCTACCTCCGAGAAGAATTCGAAGACCCTCCAGATCGTCTCGGAGCGCTACGCAGAAAAGCCGCTCGGGAATTCCCTCCAAAGGAACCCAGTCAACGTACTCCTGAGGACGCTCTGACTCGACCATGTCTCCCCCCAGACCCAGCCTCCCCTATCAACCGAGGCACCCGATACGCTTACGCAGTTGCGAAGTCCTGCGACAGCATCCCACCCGTGGAGCTGCGGCGCCATCCCTCAACACCTCGCGTGCTTGCCTCGACCTGCCGCCGAAAATCACGAACATCCGCTGGCGAGGTCGGTCCGGCGCGATCCTCCCTGAGCGTCCTGCCGCAGGCCTTCCGGGAATCTGTCAGCACGAAGTTTGCACCTTCGAAGTCGGCGAGATGCTGCCGCTGACCTCTGCCCACGTCGTCTGGCGCAGGGGCAATGAACTGCACATCGCTTCTTACGAAACTCAGCGTAGGACCGGACAGAACTCCGAACTGCCCCGAGTTCGCCGGGGCTCTGGCCTGCCCCCGGTTTCGCGTAGGGAAAAAACTGGAGTTCGCTGCCATCATCGTGATCGGAGGACGAGATGGCGCGAAGGGGAGACCCGGCGGAGTTTCGCCGTCGGGTGATCGAGAAGAGGTCTTTGGTTGGGAGAGCGTCCCGAACAGTCCTCGCTCGACGCTTCAGAGTTTCGATCAGCCCGCGCGCCGACACGCTTGGCCGGATTTCATGGAAGGAAGGCTCGAAGCCGTCCCCTTGCCCCATGACGCTACCCCGCTCGCTGCTGGTGGACTTCAGCCTCGAATCCGATTCCAATTCCCTCCAAGGCCCCCTTGATCTGTTCGAAGAGCTGAATTGCACGCTCTGGCGGATCCTCCAGCAACGCAAGCGTAATCCTGACCTCCGGCGATGGCGGAATTCGCGGGCTTTCCATTCGCGACATCTGCCCAGACTCCACGAATGCGATGTACGTATTCACCTTCTCTTGTATCAGAGAGCAATGCTCAGAGAACCTATCCCAGTCGAGATGGTCAGTAATGACGAGCTCTACTCCATTCTCGCCGGGTCGCGTAGCGACGATATCGATCTTGTCCGTTTCCAGGATGCTCAAGGATCACCTACTCCGGAGGTCTAACGATGTCGACCTTCAAAGGCTTCGTAACTGTACCGTCAGGGACATTCGGCTTCCCCTTGCCTCTTACGACAGCTCCGCCAGGTTCAAGGCCCGCTGCGTGGAGGACGACGAAAAGCCGCTGATTCGTCCCCTCTCGTCCCGTTCCTGACGGAACAGGTCCGCGAGCTGGGCGCTCGAGGGCGGTGGGTCGATCGTTCGGCCACAGCACGCGCTGGGACACGCATCGCCGGAGACGACGCTGCGACTCGACTCGACTCGCGAGAGATGGGAGATCCCGATCGCGACCATCGGGGGGCCGACGAACTCCTTCGGTTCCCAGGAACCGGCTCCGCAAGGCTCTCCGCACCGATCGGGAGCGGCCGCGTCGGTCAGCCACGTTGAAGGCCAAGCGTAACGACCATCCGATTCTCGTGGTTGGCCGGACGGTCGCGAACCGAGTACGCCGAGAGGGATGCGCGCGCTTCCTCTACGTCTGCTGGACACGCAGCCTACCCCTCGGCCTCGGACGAAGCGACAAACGAAGGGACGAGCGGATGCAGAGACGCCGCGAGACGGCGAACATGAACCGCGTTAGTTCATGCAGACGAAGTACACCAGTCACATCACGAGACGATTGCCAATCGGAAGCGATCGCGTTGCCAGGCATCTCGAGTCGCGGTGATTGCGACTACAGAGATGCGAACGGAGTCCTCGTAGGCTGCTTGGGTGAAGGAAAACCAACGGAGGATTCATCCATGCGAACTCGAATTCATCAAACCTCGATCACCCTGCTCGCCGTCGGCCTGCTCGTCGCCCCGGCGGCCGCGCTTGCCTTCGACCCGGGCGCAGCGTCCTACTTCGAGACGGAGAACTACGCGGCCGGCTCGAAGACGGGAGGCCTGTATGAGGCCGTCGAAGACTGCGAGGCGTCGACCGAGGGCGGCGTCGTCCTGACCCACAGCACCGGAGAGGTGCGGGTGGACATGGCGCAGCCGAACACGAACATCCCCGACCTCACCAAGTGCTCGATCCAAGGATACGGCGTCGGCACCACGGGAGCGTCCCCGTTCCTGACGGGCCCGTCGGTCTACGTCCTCGAGAACGCCGAGGGCGAGACGTTCATCCGCGTGCGAGGCAACGGAATCGAACTCCGCAGCTTCGGCATCGTGGTCGAGGACACGGACGCGTCGACCACCTTGATCGACGTCGGCAACGGTACGAATGCCCTGGCCTATATCGTGATCGACGGCGTGAAGCTCTCGGGAACGACCGGCAATACGGACGGCATCGGCTTCGACTTCGACGACATGCTGAAGAGCCAGGTCTCGAACGTGGTTTCCAAGAAGCTCCACGATGCTGCGCTGATCTCGGGGTTCACGGCGGCTACGGCGATCCGGGATTCGGCCTTCCGCGAGAGCGTGCACGGCATGAGGATCACTTCTTCGATGCAGGCGAGTCGCCTGACGCTCGACGACGTGACCTACGAATCGAACACGACGGCCGGACTCAAGGTCGACTCCGGCGCCGCCGTCTACCTCGTGGAGACGGGCAGCCACTACGAGAACTCGGCGACCGCCGAGAACATCAGCATGGACTCGGCCAGCTCGCACTACAACGGGCGGGGCATCCACTTCAGTGGAAGCGTCGCGATCGGAGACGACTACGATCGATCGGTCGCGATCTTCACCCAGCGGGGAGCGGACTCGTGCGACGGTTGTTCGTGGAACCACGGGGGCGCGTTGGTCAGCGGGTCGGCAACCCGGATGATCCTCACCAACACCCGATCGATCGCCCTGTCGGCGACGTTCACGGGGGACTTCGTGGGCAACACGACGTACACCCACCCGTCGAGCTGCTCCGCCGGCATGGCGGCGCGGAAGGTCTTCGTTTTCGGCGACCGATGTATTCAGGGCACGGGGACCTCGGCTTCTGAATACGCATGCCTCGACCCCGGCTCGAACGGCTGGTGCGACCTCTCGAGCGAAGTCGTGGCGTTCTAGCGACCGGTGACAAGCGCGAGGGGCAGCCGACGACGAGCGGGTCGGCTGCCCCTCCGTCTTCACGCAGAACCGCCCAACGCAGCCGATGCCCGAAGGAGGCCACCACAACGGGCCACACGGCAGCCCGGATCGGCCGACATGCGCCGCGCGCCCCCTGCGCCCCCCCCCAAGAGCCCTCAGCGCGCGCTCGGCCCCAAGGCCCAGCAAGAGGCGCCCAAGGCGCCGACGAAAAATGGTGACCCGGGCGCGATTCGAACGCGCGACCCCTAGCTTCGGAGGCTAGTGCTCTATCCAGCTGAGCTACCGGGCCACTTCGGTGGGGACCACCGATCGTCGGCGTGGCGCCAGCCTCCCGCCCCTGTGGTCGAGCCTGGGCTCGACCGGACCGGGAAGCAGAGCACGTTCGGCGGCGGCACGGCGCTCCGTGCCCGCACGACGAACGTGCTCGAGAAAAGATGGTGGGGCGTAGTGGACTCGAACCACCGACCTCCGCGGTGTGAACACGGCGCTCTAGCCAGCTGAGCTAACGCCCCACGAGGCTTCAGGTTTTAGCGGATCCGAGGCGGGACTGCCGCCCTTGTTTCCGCTTCGGGCCGCACCCGGGGCGGCTAGTCCGCCTCGGCGGCGGGCGGCGGCGGAGCCGTCGCCTGGCGCTTGCTCGCGGCGCGGACGAAGGCCTCGAAGAGCGGGTGCGGGTCGAAGGGCTTGCTCTTGAATTCGGGGTGGAACTGCGACGCCACGAAGAAGGGATGGCTCGGGATCTCGATGACCTCGACCAGCCGGCCGTCCGGGGAGGCGCCGGAGAAGAGCATGCCCGCCGCCTGGAAGCGATCCTTGTAGTCCTCGTTGAACTCCCAGCGATGTCGGTGGCGCTCGCTGATCTCGAGCTTGCCGTACGCATCCGCGGCCTTCGAGCCGGGCTGGAGGACGCACGGATAGGCGCCGAGGCGCATGGTCCCGCCGAGGTCCTCGACGTCCTTCTGCTCGGGCAGGATGTCGATCACCGGGTGCGGCGAGTCGTCGACCATCTCCGAGGAGTTCGCGCCGGCGAGGCCGACGACGTTGCGGCCGAATTCGATGCAGGCCATCTGCATGCCGAGACAGATGCCGAGGAACGGGATCTCGTTCTCGCGCACGAACTGGATCGCGCGGATCTTGCCCTCGATCCCGCGCGAACCGAAGCCGTGGGGCACGCAGATCCCGTCGTAGCCGGCCAGCGCGGTCGTGTCCTCGAGCTTCTCCGAGTCGACGTATTCGATCGTGACTTCGTTGCCGCAGGCGAAGCCGCCGTGGTAGAGCGCTTCGTTGAGCGACTTGTAGCTCTCGGTCAGGTCGACGTACTTGCCGACCATGGCGATCTTGATCTTCCGCTCCGGGTTCTGCTGGACGTTGAAGAGACGCTCCCAGTGGCGGAGATC
>JBCCZJ010000024.1:0-21892 GCA_039187915.1 Myxococcota bacterium | reverse complement strand
GCTGCTGCTCTTCGCGATCTTCCAGGGCCAGGCCGTGGTCGACGCGTTCCCCGCGATCACCTCGCTCTCGATCACGAACTGGGTCGTGCTGCTGCTGCTCTACTCGTTCGTGGCGAGCGTGATGCCCGTCTGGCTCTTGCTCCAGCCTCGCGACTACATCAACTCGCACCAGCTGATCACCGGCCTCGTCCTCCTCTCGGCGGGCCTCGTCGTGCTGCGGCCGGAGGTCGTCGCCCCGGCCCTCAACGCGCAGCCGGAGGGCGCGCCCTCGCTGATCCCGTTCCTCTTCGTGACGATCGCCTGCGGCGCGATCTCGGGCTTCCACGGCCTCGTCTCTTCGGGCACGACGTCCAAGCAGCTGTCGAAGATGAGCGACGCGCGTCCGATCGGGTACGGCGGGATGCTCGCGGAAGGCTTCCTCGGCTTGATGGCCGTGCTCGCCGCCACGGCGGGCTTCGAGTCCTCGGCCGACTGGTGGGCCCACTACGAGAGCTGGGGCGCCGCGAACGGCATGGCCGCGAAGCTCGACGCCTTCGTGAGCGGCGGCGCGAGCTTCGTCGAAGCCCTCGGCATCCCCTTCGAGACGGCGCGGACCTTCATGGCGGTGATGGTCATCGCCTTCGCCGCGACCTCCCTCGACACCGGCGCCCGGATCCAGCGCCTCGTGCTGGCCGAGCTCGGCGAGGCCTATGGCGTGAAGCCCATGTCGAACCGCTTCGTCGCCGGCGCGCTCGGCATCGGCGCCGCCCTCCTGCTCGCCGTCACGCAGGGCGGCGGACAGGGCGGCCTCGCGCTCTGGCCGCTCTTCGGCACCACGAACCAGCTCGTCGCGGGCGTGACGCTGCTGGTGGTCTCGGTCTGGCTGAAGCGTCAGGGACGCCCCTTCGTCTACACGCTGGTCCCGATGATCGCGGTCGCGGCCGTCACGGCCTGGGCCATGATCGGCAATCTGATCGACTACTACGCCGACTTCGAGACGCTCTGGCTCCTCTCGCTGTCGGGCACGCTGATCCTGGCCCTCGACGTGTGGATCCTGTTCGAGGGCTTCCGCGTCCTGCGCGACGCGCAGCCGGAGCCGGCGCCGACGGCTCAGACGATCTGACCGCGATCGAGCGCCCCGGCCCGACCTTCGCCTAGAGCACGCGGGGAGCCGCGGCTGCGTCGGCCCCGGGCGGGGGGGCCAGGAGGAGCGTCTCGGCATCGAGGGCGAGGCGCCCGGTGTTCCCGACCTCCGCCCCGGGCGCGAGGCTGCGAATCAGCCCGAGGTGGGTCACGACGAGGACGTGCGCGTCGCCGCGCGCATGGATCTCGCGGATCGCGTCGAGGGCCCGGGCGCGCAGCTCGAGCGTCGACTCTCCGCCCCCCATGCGGAGGGTCGGGTCGCCGCTCCGGAACGCGCGATAGGCGTCGGGGTCCCGGGCCTCGACCTCTTCGTGGGTCAGCCCCGACCAGTCCCGCACGTCGCGTTCGCGGAAGCGCGGCTCCAGCTCGACCGCGAGTCCGAGCGCCGCGCCGATCGCCTCGGCCGTCCGACGGGCCCGCTCGAGGTCGCTCGTCAGCAGGCGCGTCCAGGGGCGCTCGTCGGCCGCGGCGAGCGCTTCGGCCACGCGTCTCGCCTGGGCTTCCCCGGCTTCGGTCAGCGGCGTATCCGCCTGTCCCTGCCAGCGCTTCGCGACGTTCCAGGTCGTCTCGCCATGACGCACGAAGAGCAGCGACGTCGGCAAGGATCAGCCTCGCAGGCGTCGGATCAGCACGCCGGCGGGAAAGGTGCCGAGGACGGCCAGCACGAGCGGCACCGCCATGTGGCCCCGGAGCAGATGGCCATGACCGATGAAGTCGCAGCTCAGATGGACGATCACGCCGCCGAGCGCGCCCGCCGCGACCAGGCCGATCAGCGCCGCGCGGATCGGATGCGCCGCCCAGCCGCGGACGAGGAAGCTGAGCACCACGCCGGCGGGCAGCAGCGAGAGCCATACGCCCTTCTCGAGGCACATCGCGTCGGCGCCCGGCGGCGAGGCGAGCGAGCCCTCGCTCATCAGTCCGACGAGGCAGACGACGCTCGCCACGCCGAGCGCCCCGGCCGCGAGGCCGAGCCCGAGCCGCTCGAGTCCTTCCCGACCCGGCCGCGCGGCGGCCAGCGCCGAGAGGGTCGCGGCGAGCGCGGCGATCATCAAGCCGACGAAGGTCGTGGCATAGACGCCGTCGGCGAAGAGCGGAAAGGCACCGGTCGGATCGTGCTGCGACCAAAGCACGACGCCGAGCACCGCCGCCCAGACGGCGAGCACGACCGCGAAGGCCTGCCGCACGCGCAGCAGCGGAGTCACCGGCTCCAGGTCTTCGACCAGTCCGTCGATCAGTCGATCGCTTCCACTCGTCACCGCGTCTCTCCGCTGCCACCGCGGGGGCTCCCGCCCGCCGCGGCCGGTCGCTCCGATCGCCACTCTCCTGCCACGCGCGCGCCTTCGAGGGCCTTCGCCAGCGCGCGATACCCCCGATGGGCCCGAACCTTGAGCGCCCCCGCGGACACGCCCGCCCGAAGCGCCGCCTCGGCAACCGAGAGCCCTTCGATCTGCACGAGCGTCACCGCCTCGCGCTGCGTCTCGGGCAGCGACGCCAGCGCGGCCGTCAGCTCCGGCGCGAGCCGCGTCTCCGACTCGGCGCTCTCCTCGTGGTCGTCCGCGAACTCTTCGACCACGAGTTCGACCTCGCGATCGCCCTTCCGCTTCCGCTCGCGGAAGTGATCGATGATCGTGTTCCGCGTGATGGCGCGCATCCAGGGGCCGAAGGGACGCTCGGCGCGATAGGTGCGTCGGCCTCGGTGGATCGCGAGCAGCGCGTTCTGCACCACGTCCTCCGCCGCCGCTTCGTCGCGCACCTTGGCCCGCACGATCCGTCGGATCATCGGCTGGATGGTCTCGAGGAGCTGGCGGTAGGCCTCGCCGTCACCGGCCTGCGCTGCCTGCATCCATTCGGTCAGCTGCAGCTCGCGCTCGTCGTTCGCGGCGCGCTTCTCGTCCGACGCGTCCGCAGGCGGACCGGCCATCGACGCGACGTGATCCTCCGTCGACGGATCCGACTGGCGCTCATCTCCGGACAACGCTCTCTCCCGCGCAGCGAGCCGGCAGGCGGACTCTGGCGCTCGTGCATCCTATCGCAGGTGCGTGCGGACGCGGAATGGAGCGGCGCATCCGTCCGGCCGCGAACCTTCGGCACCGGGAGCGCTCGGCCGCGGCAAGCGACCGGCAGTCCGCACGCAACCGCGTCGTTCCGTGGTCCTCGTCTGCGCTTCGGCGGCTTTCCGGTGACATATTCGAAGGCCCGCCTCCACTCGTTCGTGGAAGCGCAGGCGGCTCCGATCGAAGGAGCCCCGCCCGAGGAGCCCCCGCGGTGTCGCGTCGATACTTCGACCACATGTACAACGAGATCTGCGTCGCCGCGGAGAAGCGGGTGTCGCGGTACGGCCTTTGGCTGCTCGTCTGGGAGGCCGGAGGCGATCCCGACGACCTCACCCAGGCGCAGGTGCGCACCTTCGTCGGCGCGCAGCTCGACGTCCTCCTCCGCGAGGAAGGCGTCCGCCTCGCGCCCCGCGTCCGCAGGCGCCTCGAGCGCGACCTGCTGGGCTTCGACCCCCACCACCCGACCCCCGAGGAGTGGATGGCGGGCACGATTCAGCGCATCGCCGGCTGAGCCCCGACCCGCGCGGCCCCGCTCCGGCCCGGCCGCTTCCCGGCCCGGGTCCCGACCCGGCCCGGCCTGGGGTCTCGGCCCGAGGCTCAAGCGGGCATGGGGGAGACCCGAAGCAGCAACCATGCCGGCGAGCCATTTCCTCCTCCTGGTCGAATCGGACCCCGCGCGCACCGAAGCGCTCGCGGCGGGGCTCGTCCGGCTCGGGGTGGAACCGATCCGGGTGCCGGATCTCGCCGACGCGGTCGCGGTCGTGAAGTCCAAGGAATACGCGATCGCCGCGCTCGTGGTGCCCGCCGAGACGCAGGGTGGCGCGCTCCGCAAGGCGCTCAAGAGCATGCGGCGCCGCGAGCCGGTCATGCCGGCGATGGCCTACGGCAAGACGCCCGACGGCAAGCAGGCGAAAGCGCTCCGCAACGCCGGCGTGCTGCTCGCGCTCTGGGACGGATACGACGAAGGCATGCTCCGCTTCCAGGCGAATCGCCTGCTGAGCGGCGATACCCAGAACGCCGTGCGCGGTTCGCGCCGGGCGCCCGCGGCCGTGCCCGTCCGGATCCTGGTCGGCGGACGCGAGAAGGACGGCACGCTCTACAGCGTGTCCGAAGGCGGCTGCTTCATCGAGTCGCCGCGCGCGAGCATGGAGGGCGCGCGACTGACCCTCCGCTTCATCCTCGAAGAGCGCGCCTTCGAACTCGAGGGCGAGGTCGTCTTCGCGAACGTGCCCGGCAATCTGCAGCGCCCCAATCTGCCCCTCGGCATGGGCGTGCGCTTCGACGCGGTCCCGCCGCCGGCGCTGGACAGCCTGAAGCAATTTATCCAGGATCGGATGGAAGCCCTCGAGATCTAGAGGGTTTTCGATTCAACCTGCGGCGCCCCGCGCGGCGATCAGCGGCGCCAGGGCCTCGAGCGCCCGTCCGCGGTGCGAGATCGCGTCCTTCTCCGCGCGACCGAGCTCGGCCATGGAGAGACCGCCACCGGCGTCCGGGGCAAAGACCGGGTCGTAGCCGAAGCCGCCCTCGCCCCGCGGCGCCTCGAGGATCTGCCCCCGGCATTCGCCCTCTGCGACGACGCTGGTCCCGTCGGGCCAGGCGCACGCGGCCACGCAGTAGAATCGCGCGGCGCGCGGCGCGGGCGAGCCGGCGAGCTCCTCGAGCAGCTTCCGGAAGCGCCCCGCGTCGTCGAGTCCGGGCCCGCCATAACGCGCGGAGTAGGCCCCGGGGCGCCCGTCGAGCGCTTCCACCTCGAGCCCTGAATCGTCGGCCACGCACGGCAGGCCGATCACCCGCGCGGCCGTCTGCGCCTTCACCCGTGCGTTCTCCGTGTAGTCGCCCCCCTCTTCCGGGAAGTCGACCGGCGGATGGTCCGTGAGGCTCGACACCTCCCAGTCCGCCATGATGCGCGCGATCTCGCGCGCCTTGCCCGGGTTCTGGCTCGCCACGACGAGACGCCGCTCCCTCGCCACGCCTAACGACCCGAGGCGAGCAGACGCTCGAGCTTGAAGCCCGCGCCTTCGACGGCTTCGCGCTGCGCCGCGGCGATTCGTTCGATGCCGCCGAGCGCGAGGTCGAGGAGCGCATCGAGCTCCCCGCGCGCGAACGTCGCCTCCTCGCCGGTGCCCTGGACCTCGACGAAGCTCCCGGCGCCGGTCGCGACGACGTTCATGTCGACGTCGGCGTTCGCGTCCTCCACGTAGGGCAGATCCAGCCGCGGCTCGCCCTCGACGACGCCGACCGAGATGGCCGCGACCTGGTCGCGCAGGACCGGCCCTGAGAAGGCGCCCTGTCGGTCGAGTCGCGCCAGACCGAGCGCGACCGCGACGAAGGCGCCCGAGATCGACGCCGTGCGCGTGCCCCCGTCCGCCTGGAGCACGTCGCAATCGATCCACAACGTGCGCTCGCCCAGGTGGTCGAGATCGACGACGGCGCGCAGGCTGCGCCCGATCAGACGCTGGATCTCCATGGTCCGCCCCGACACCTTGCCACGGCTCGACTCCCTCTCGTTGCGGGTGTCGGTCGCGCCAGGGAGCATCGAGTACTCGGCGGTGAGCCAGCCCTTCCCGCTCCCGCGCATCCACTTCGGGACCGACTCCTCTTCCATCACCGTGCAGAGGACGCGCGTTCGGCCCATCGTCGTCAGGACCGAGCCCAGGGGCTGCTCGGTGAAATCCACTTCGAAGGAGAGCGGCCGCAGCTCGTCCGCCTTCCGTCCATCGCTACGCATCGATCGATTCTTCCTTCATCCGCGCCACGCGGGTCGGCCCGCACGGTCGCGCCGGGAGCGGCGGTCAGCGCGCCAGCGAATGCTTCGCCTGGACGCCGCGCCGCTCGTCGTATCGCGCCGCGAAGGCGCCGATCGCGCGCGAAATCGCGCGGGCGATCTCGTCCCGCCGCTTCGCGCGCTTCAAGCCCTTCTCCTCGTCGGGGTTCGTGAGGAACCCGATCTCGAGGAGCGAAGCGGGCATCTGCACGCCCATCAGCACCACGAAGGGCGCCTGCTTCACGCCGCGCGAGCGGGCGTGCCCGACCTCGGCGAGCTCGGCCTGCGCCAGCTTCGCGAACTCGCTCGACTCCTGCAGATGCTGCGTCGCGATCAGATCCCCGAGGATGGCCGCCAGGGGATCGTCCGCGCCGAGGTCCGGCGCCGCGGCGCCGAAGGCCATGTTCTCGCGCTCCGCCGTCGCGCGCGCCGCCTCGTCCGTCGCCTCGAGGGACGCGAAATAGGTCTCGATGCCACGCGGTTTCCGGCTCTTCGACGCGTTCGCGTGGATCGAGACGAAGAGATCCGCGCGGGCGTCGTTCGCGACGGCGGTCCGCTCCTCGAGGGAGAGAAAGCGGTCCTCGCGCCGGGTCAGGATCACTTTCACGCCGCGTCGTTCGAGCCGCTTCGCGACCCGACGCGTGACGTCGAGGACGAGGTCCTTCTCGCGCAGACCGGAGGGGCCCTTCGCGCCTTCGTCGTGTCCGCCGTGCCCCGCGTCGAGGACGACCACGTCGAACCGGTCCAGCTCCTCGTCGGCCCGCGCCTGCGCCCAGGAGAGCGAGAGGGGCGCGAGCGCCATCAGCGCCAGCGCCAGCCCGCTGGCCACGCGACGTCGCACGTTCCTCTTCGCCTCGGATCTCGCTGCGGATCCCACGCGTCCCCCCTCGCGCCGGAGGGTATCACGCTGGACGCGTCGCCGGCCAAGACGCGCGGCGGCCGACGCGGGCGTCCGGGCGACGGCCGAGACGAGCGCGCCCGCGCGATCCCGGAGGAGCGCGCGGGCGCGGTTTCGGATCTCCGGCGGATCGGCGACCGATCCGCCTTGGCCACTACTGGCCCAGGGCCACCAGGTTCGCGAGCAGCTCGTTCGCCACCGAAACCGTCCGCGTGTTCGCCTGGAAGGCGCGCTGCGACACGATCAGGTTGACGAACTGCTGGGCGAGATCGACGTTCGACTTCTCGAGCGAGCTGTTCCGGATCGAACCGAGGTTGCCCGAGTTGGCCGCCGCGATCACCGGCGGGCCGGACTCGACGGACTCGATGACCTGACTCCGCCCGATCTCGGTCAGACCCTCGACGTTGCCGAAGTTCGCCAGGGCGATCTGCGCCAGCGAGGTCGTCACGCCGTTCGTGAAGACCCCGTTCAGCTTCCCGTCCTCGTCGAAGTCGAGGGCGGAGAGCGTGCCCGGCGCGAAGCCGTCCTGGCTCACGAAGTTGGTCACGAAAGACTGTCGATACTGCGTCGTCGTGACGCTCCCGGTCCCGTTGCCGAAGTCCAGCGTCACGGCCTGCCCCGCGGCGGCGCCGCTGGCGGGATCGAGTTCGAACGTGATGTTCGCCGTCGTGAAGTTGATGAGCTGGCCATCGCTGTCGAACTCGAGCGTCCCCGTGCCCCCCGCCTGGACGACGAAGGGGTCCGGGTCCGGCGTACCCGGGTTGGTCGCCGGATCGGCGTCGGTCTCGGTCAGCGTGACGTTGTACTGCCATTCATTGGCACCCGTCTTCGTGAAGAAGATCGTCGCCTGACGCGGCGCCCCGAGCGAGTCGAAGATCGTCACGACCTCCCGGGTGTTCGAGGTGGAGTTCGCGTCCGCCGGGTCGAACGGCCCGGTGATGGGCTGATTCGCGTCGAGGTTCATGCCCAGCTCGATCGAGCTGGTCACCTGGGGCGGCGAGAGCGGCAGGTTGACCTGGATGTCGCCCAGCACGCCGTTCGAATCGCCCGTGGCCGGGTCGATGCCATAGCCCTGCAGGCGATTCGAGTTCGGATCGACGAGGTAGCCCTCGCTGTCGAAGCCGAAGATGCCGGACCGCGTGTAGGAGCGACCGAAGCTGCCTTCCATCACAAAGAAGCCGCGGCCGCTGATTCCGAGATCGGTCGGCCGCTGGGTGGTCTCGAAGACTCCCTGGGTGAAGATCGTGCCGATGTCGTTGGTCAGCACGCCCGCACCGATCTGGGCGAAGCCCGAGCCGGCGGTGATGCTCTGACCGAGGACCGCGGAGAACTCCGCCCGCTTCTCCTTGAAGCCCGGCGTGCTCGCGTTCGCGATGTTGTCGCCGATCACGGAGATCGAGGTCGAAGCCGTTTCCAGCCCGCTCACACTGCTGAAGAGGGCATTCGTCAAGGACATGTTCCGTTCCTTCCATCATCGAGCGCGCCTCCGAGGCGACGCGCCCAGCTCGTGATCTTCCCTGATCGTCGTCGGAGGGCGTCGAAGACACGCGCGGTCCATCCGCGCGGAGCTTCCCTCCCCTCCATCATTCGTTCGTAGGCGTCGACCCGGAGGAGCGTTCCTTCGTCCTCTTCGATCACGCCCGACAAGACACGCGCGAAGCTCACGCGCCCGTCCGCTGCGGCGCGCGCGTGAAGTTCGGCGACAGCGTGGTCTGTCCGTCACCGTCCCCCGCGGCGACGCCGTTGCCCGGCGTCGGCGTGAGGCCCGGCTGCGGCCGCACGACCTGCTGCCCGCCGCCCGTCCGGGCGTTCAGCACCGCAGCCGCACCGAAGGCGCTGCCGGAACCGCCCGGCCCGGCGTTCCCGGTCGTCCCGGGCAGCCCCACTTCGAGGACGTCGTCGACCGAGAAGATGCGGTTGCCCATCCGGATGCTCGGCTCGCCGGCGAGGATGGCGCCCGTCACCTGCCCGGTGATCGTCGGCAACAGCGTCACCGGATCGCCGGCCGCGTTGCGGGCCTGGAACTCGATCGCGTAGACGCCGGGCGGGAAGTTCCGCGCGGCCGGGTCGAAGACGTAGGTGTGGTCCCCGGGTCGGAGCGAAGTCTGGAGCTCGCCCTCTTCCTGGACGATCAGCGCCTCGCGATACACCTCGGTGCCGTTCTCGTTGCGAAGGATGACGGTGGCCTCCGTCGCCTCCTCGATCGACCGGAAGTCCATCGTGACCTGCGACCGGTTCTCGTCGACCTCGATCTGGCTGCCGAAGACCGTGAGCTCCGGGCCGACCCGATTGGTCGGGGCGACCCGGGTCGCCGCGGTCGCCGCGCCGACCTCCGCCCCCGGCGTGGAGTTGGCGACGAGCTGATCGATGCCCGTGCGGACCGCGACCAGCTGCTCGACGGAAGAGAACTGCGCGAGCTGCGCCGCGAAGTCCGCCGAGTCCTGCGGATTCAGCGGATCCTGGTTCTCGAGCTGCGCGACGAGCATCGTGAGGAAGTCGTTCTGACCGACCTCGTCCTCCGCTGCCGCCTGCTCGGCCTGGGCCGCCAGGGCCGATTCGATGTTCAGACTCTCGAGTGCGTCCATGACTGTTGCTCCCTGTCAGATTCGAAGATCGACGCCGCCGGTCTCCGGCGCGCGCGTGAGGATGCGCGGCACCGCGATCGGTGCCTCCTGGGTCTCGTTCCCCCGGCCGAGGCCTCGCCGCCCGCCGGAGGATTCTTCGTCCGGTCGGCCGTCCCGCTCCGTCTCGGACTCGGCGAAGCGACCGCCCGCGTCGTTCGCGAGGTCGTCGGCCGCGCCGCGTCGGACCTCGAAGTTCTCGAGGCGCAGATCGCGATTCGAGAAGGCCTGAGCGAGACGCTCCGACTGTTCTTCCGCCACGCCCTGGGCGACCGCCTCCTGAGCGACCATCACGACGTCGACCGCGCCACCTCGAAGCGAGACGCGAATCGCGATCTCTCCGAGATCGGGCGGATGCAGGACCATGCGTGCGACCCCCCCGCCGCGGGTGGCGAGCCACTCGGTCTGGACCGCGATCGCCTCGGATGCGGCGACCGGCTGCGGGGAGCCGGGCGTCGCGGTCGAGGTCGTCTCGGTGACCTGACCGGCGACCGGGTTCGCGACCGCCGGTGCGCCGTCGACCGCCACGACCTCCGGAGCCCGCTGCGCCTGCTCCGCGTTCGCCGCGGCCTGCCGCAGACTGGAATCGACCTCTGCCTGCGGAGCGTTCTCAGCGGCCCGCTCGAAGAGCGCGGCGTCGCTCCGAGGGGTCTCCTGCCGGTCGGCCGGCTGTTCGTCGGGCTCACCGTCCCCGCCCGAAGCGCCGGCGGCGGCACGATCGCCTTCGATTTCCGCGGTCGAAAGTCCCTCTCGGGCCTCGGCGAGCTCCGCGGAGCCCTCGGCCACGCCGGCGCTCGCCTGCGGCACACCGGACGCCACGGCGCCGCGGATCGCAGCGTCCGCCGGCGCACTCGCCTCGTCGCCTTCCGCCGCGACCGATCCCTCGTCCTCGAGCTGGGCGACCGCCTCGCGGGCCTGTTCCTCGTCGAGCGCCTCGCCCTCCTCGAGTCCGGCGCCGGCGTTCGTCCGCCCGCCGCCGCGCGCGTCGTCGAATAGGTCGAGACGATCCGCGGCGAGGCGCTCGGACTCCGCCTGGAGCCGCGCGCGGTCCTCGAGGCCGCCGGAGGCGCCGCCGACCGCGCCGGATTCCGCCGCCGCCTCGGCCTCTGCGACCTCGTCCTCGTCGTCCGCGCGGGATTCCACGCGCTCCCCTCCGCCCGCTTCGCCCGAGGCCGCTCGTTCGTCCGCGTCGGCGCTCGGCGAAGACGCGGAGCGGGCCTCGCTCTCCTCACCCGCCCCTTTCGAGGCGGATCCGGACAGGGTCGATTCGAAGACGTCGGGGAATTCACCGTCGTCTTCGGCCCCGTCGCCGCGCGGCGCGTCCGCGCCTCGGGCATCGAGGGCCTTGATCAGATCGACGTTCATGGGGGGTCTCCTTCGCGGGACGCGCACGCAGCGCGAGCCGGGGTTCGGACTAACGCGCCCGTGCTGCGGGGGCGTCGGTGGACGGGTCCAGGGGTTTCAGCATGCGGCGGCTCACCAGCAGCGCGCGATCCGCGCGCATCGAGGACAGGACGGCCGCCGAGCTCTTCTTCTTCATGCTCCGCAGGACCGAGACCGCCAGGTCGAGGTCGAGCTTCTCGAGCAGGCGACCGGCCTTCTCGGGCGGCATCGACGCGTAGACGTCCGACAGCTGGGTCACGCGATCCCGCCCCTGGCTGCTCCACTCGGCGATGCGGTCCTCGATCTCCTGGCGCACGCGATCCAGGTCGGTCGCGCGGGTCTCGATCAGGTCCTCGAGCTCGACGACGGCGCGCTCGCGCTCGGCGACCCGCTGCTCGCGCAGAGCCAGCTCGACTTCGCGCTTGCGGATCTGCTCGATGATCGCGTCCACGCCGCGGGACAACCCGGGCGCGTTCAGGAGATCGACCGCGGCCCGGCCCTCCTTCAGCGCGTCGGGATCGATCTCGGTGCGATCGCTCGCCCCGTCCGAGGCCTCCTCCTCGTCGACCGCCTGCTGGGCGAACGCCACCGCGCTCATCAGACAGAAGATCGGGACCAGGGAGGCAAGCGTCGAAGGGCGACGCAAGATGGTCATCGCGCGTCCTCCCCTGCGACGGGCCTGCGCCGCTCGCTGTGAGCCGGACGCCCGGCCGCGATCCGCTCGAGTCCGATCCGGGACAGCGCGAGCTCCTCGAGTTCGGCCTGATCCGCGGCTCGGCCCTCGCGCTGGTGGGTCGCGGCGGCGTCTTCCTTCAGACGCTCGAGACTCCGCACGCGCGAACGAGCGTGGTGCAGCCGGCGCCGCGCCTCGCCGATCGGCTCGATCAGCTCGGCCACCGCGCGTTCGGCGGCGGCCAGCCGGAAACGGCCGGCCGTGAGCGCATCGTTCCGAAGCTGGAGCTGCTCGCCGTCGGCCCCCTGCTGGGTCTCGGCCGCGAGCAGGATCCGGCCCTGGGCGATCCGTTCGACTTCGCCGCGGACGAGGGTCTCGCGACGGGCCCTTTCTTCTTCGAGGCGCGCAAGCTGACCGCGCGCCCGATCGAACTCGAAGGTGCGGATGCGCAGGACGCTCTCGAGTCGGAAGGCAAATCGCTTCATGCCTCGGCTCCTCCGAACGTCGCCCCGGGCGCGCCGGCCCCGGACGGCGCGGCGTTCGGCGTCCCGGGCAGCGCGGCGGCCGGTTCGCCGGCCAACAGCGCGTCGAGCACCTGGAGCCCTTCCGCGAGCGGCGTGACTTCGCCGCGAGGTTGGGTCAGGTAGGCCTGCAGCGCGGGCCAGGCGGCGCGCGCGCGATCGATCTCTGGATCCGCGCCCTGCTGATAGGCCCCGACCGAAATCAGGTCCTCGGCGTCGCGATAGGTCGCCATCAGCTGACGCGCGCGGCGCGCGAGTGCCTGGTGTTCGGGCGTGGTCACGTCCGGCATGACGCGCGAGACACTCGAGAGGACGTCGACCGCCGGGAAGCGACCGCGTTCGGCGATCTTCCGCGAGAGTTCGATGTGTCCGTCCAGCAGAGACCGGGCGGCGTCGGCCACGGGCTCGTTCATGTCGTCCCCTTCGACGAGGACCGTGTAGAGACCCGTGATGCTGCCGAGGCCGTGGGTCGTGCCTGCACGCTCGACCAGCTTGGGCAGCTGACTCCAGACCGACGGCGTGTAGCCGCGCGTCGTCGGCGGCTCGCCGGTCGCGAGACCGATCTCGCGCTGGGCCGTACAGAAACGCGTGAGCGAATCCATCATGAGCAGGACCCGGAGGCCCTCGTCGCGGAAGCCCTCGGCGATCGCGGTGGCGGTCCGAGCCGCGCGCGCGCGCATCGGCGCCGGCTCGTCGCTCGTGGAAACCACGACCACGGAACGCGCGGCGGCTTCGCCGAGATCGCGCTCGATGAACTCCCGGACCTCTCGGCGGCGCTCGCCGATCAGTGCGATCACCGAGACGTCGACGTCCGCCTGGCTGGCCAGCTGCCCCAGGAGCGTCGACTTGCCGACCCCGGAGCCCGCGAAGATCCCGAGCCGCATGCCCTGCCCGACCGTCGAGAACGTGTTCAGCGCGCGGAGCCCGAGATCGAGCGGACGCTCGATCCGCGCGCGCTCGACGGTCGAGACCGGCTCGGCCTCGATCGGCGTCGTCCGTTCACCGGACAGCGGCGGGCCGCCGTCGATCGGTCGCCCCAGGCCGTCGAGGACCCGCCCGAGCGTTTCGTCGCCGCAGGCCACGCGATCCGCGCTCGCGCGCACGTGGACCGGCGCACCGACCGAGAGCCCCTGGAGCGATCCGAGCGGCATCACGAGCGTGACGTCGTCCCGGAAACCCACGACCTCGGCCGGGAGCCATGTCGTTTCCGGGGCCCCGCCGGCGACCGGCGCCGCCCCGGCCGCGGAGGCGATGTCGCAGAAGGCGCCGATCGGCGGGCGAACGCCCTCGACCTCGACCAGCAGGCCGACGACGCTGCGAACGCGTCCCGTCCGCGCGTAGGGCGAGAAGCGCCGACCGAGCGCAGCGGCGGCGCGGTAGAACGAAGCATCGGGCGCGCCGTCGAAACGCGTGTCGTCGAAGGCGGCGCTCATTCCATCCCCTCGGCGTCGACGCGCTGCTCGTCCGCCTCGGACGAAAGGACCGGCTCGGCCCCGCCGGACAGGGGCGCGGCGAGCGCCGGATCGAGCGCTTCGCGCAGTCGCGCGGCGATCGCATCGAGGTCCCCTTCGATCTCCGCGCTCGGCGTCTCGATCACGAAGCTGCCGGCCCCGAGCGAGTCTTCGCCGCGGATCTCGACGTCGGCCGACCGCCAGCGCGCGACCTCCGCCGCGGCCCGGGACTCGAGTCGGGCGAGGTCGGCGGCACAGAGGGAGAGCCGAACCGGCGCGGGTCCTTCGACGTCGTCGAGCGCGCGGTCGAGAAGCGCCGCATAGGTCGCCGGCTGCCCCTCGAGCTCCGCGCCCACCCAGTGACGGACGAGCACCTGGACGAGGTCGAGCACGTGGGCCCGCTGCGCCGAGACGAGCGCGGCCGTCGCGGCCCGCCAACCCGCGATCGCCTCGTCCATCGCAGCCAGCGTCGCGTCGAGCGCGGCCTGCTCCGCCTGGACCGTCGCCACGCCGCGATCGAACGCCGCCTGCTCGAGCGCCGCGATCTCCTCGGGCGTCGGCGCAACGGGTTCGGGCGAGGCGGCCGCGACCGGCTCCGGAGCTTCGCTTTCCGACGCCGCGAGCGAGGCCGGTTCCGGATCGGCCGGAAGCGCCACGCGGATCGGGGTCGGAACGAAGCCGATTGGACTCGCCTCGGCGTCGGGTCTAAACGAGAACATCGTCGCCGCCTCCGCCGGTGTCGATCGAGACGACGCCCTCTTCTTCGAGGCGGCGTGCGATGTCCACGACCTGCCGCTGGACCTGCTCGATCTCGGAGAGGCGCATGGGCGGCAGCAGCTCGGACTCTTCCTTGATCTGATCGGCCGCGCGGGACGACACGTTGGAGAAGACCTTCTCCTTCATCTCGTCGCTCGCGGTCTTGAGTGCGATCACGAGGTCCTCGGTCGGGATCTCCCGGAGGAGCGCCTGGAAGCCGCGCTTGTCGATCGACTCGAGGTCGTTGAAGGTGAGCATCTGCTTGCGGATGTCCGCCGCGATCTCGGGATCGCGCGTGTCCATCTTGTCGAGGATGAGCTGACCGTCCGCCTTCGGCACGCCGTTCAGGAGCTTCGCCGCGACCTCGGTCCCGCCGAGGGGCGTGGGCGCGCCGACGCTGCGGCTGAACATCGTGGCGATCTCGTCCTCGAGCTCGTGGATCACGTTGCTGGAGACCGTCTCGAGGTTCGCGACGCGCAGCATGACCTCCGGCCGGACGTCGTCCGTGAGGAACGCCACGATGGTCGCGCCGCGCTCCGCCGGGAGCTGGGCCAGGATCAGCGCGATCGTCTGCGGGTGTTCCGAGGAGAGCTGCTCGGCGATGAATTCGGGCGTGTAGTCGCGGAGCGTCCAGTCGATCCGTTTCTCGTCGCGACCGAGCTTCTCCATCAACCGACTCGCCCGGTCGTCGTCGATCGAACCCGCGATCAGCGCCATCGCCTGCTCGCGTCCGCCCTGGATCGAGATCTCGTGCTTTCCGATCGCTTCCTGGAACTCGAGCAGGACCTTCTCGAGGGTCGAGGCGGGGACGGTGTCGAAGCGCGCGACGGACGCGAGGATACGCTCGACCTCGGCGTCCTCGAGGCGCTGCATGAGGTCGCGCACGCGGCCCGCGGTCAGCGCCATCATCAGGATGGCCGCCTTCTCGACGCCACTCAGGAGCTCGTATTGGAGGTGCTTCCCGGCCATCTCGAATCAGCCTCCCGTCGCCATCCAGCCGCGAATGGTGCGGACGGAGTCGTCGGCGCGGACCTGCGCGAGGCGGTCGACCTGCTGCTGCAGCGTCATCTCGTCGCTCTCGGCGACGAGCCCCGGGATGTCCGCGTCTTCGAGGGTGATGCCGTCGGGACCGACGACCGGCTGCGGCTGGTCCACCTCGACGGCGGCGAGCCGTTCGAGCACCTCCTCACGGAGACCTTCGAGCGCCGCCGTGTCGCCGCCGCCGACGGCCTCGGCCAGGGGACGCACGAAGAGGCGCGAGAAGGCGAAGAGGCCGAGCAACAGCAGCGCGATCTGCAGCACCGTGTCGAGGAGCACCATCACGTCGGGCGTCAGGAAGCCCGCCGGGGCGCCCTCGGTGTCGATTTCGATGAAGGGCGAGTTGATCACGCTGATCTCGTCCCCGCGCTGCACGTCGAAACCGACCGCGCGCTTCGCGAGCTCTTCGAACTCGACGAGCTCTTCCGCCGTCCACGGCTGGAACGCGACGCTCTCCTCGGCCTCGCCCTCCCCCCCGGCGACCGGCGGCGCGGCCGTGACGGGTTTGCCGTCCACCAGCACGGCGATCGAGAGACGCTCGATCCGACCGCTCGGAAGGACCGAGCGGCTGACGGTCTTCGAGATCTCGTAGTTCGTGGTCTGCGACGTGCGCTCCGAGGCGCTGCCCGTCGCGCTCGGGCCTTCCGCCGGCTCGACGTCGGGGGTGTTCGCGGCGATCCCGGCGACACCGCCCTCGCGAACCGAGTCGCTGCTCGTCTCGCTGTCGATCTGGGTACTCCGCGCGACCTGGCCGTCCGGGTCGTAGAGCTCCTGCGTCTGCTCGGTCTGCGTCCAGTCGAGCTCCGCCGAGACCTTGGCCACGATGCGGCCGAGACCGACCGTGCGACCGAGGATCGACTCGATCTGCTCTTCCAGCTGCTTCTCGAGCCGGCGCTGCGCCCCGAGCACCGGCCCGGCCCCGCGCCCGGCGAAATCCATGTCCGCCTGAGGTGCCAGGAGCCGTCCGTGATTGTCGACCAACGTGACCTGGGAGACGTCGAGGCCCTCGACGCTCGAGGCGACGAGGTGGACGATGCCGCGCACCTGGGAAGCATCGAGGTCCCAGCCGGCGCGCAGCCGCGTGACGATCGAGGCCGTCGGGCGGCGATCGTCCTTGCGCAGGAGCGTGCGGCGCTCCGGGATCGCGAGCTGGACCCGCGCCTTCTCGACGCCCTCGACCTGCTCGATGGTGCGCGCGAGCTCACCCTGGAGCGCGCGGTGGTAGTTGACCTTCTGGACGAAGTCGGTGACACCGAACTTTCCCTGGTCGAAGATCTCGAAGCCCGGGCTCGAGCCGGAGGGCAGTCCGCGGCTCGCGATGCGCATGCGCGCCTCGTGGACCCGGGTGCCGGGCACCAGGATGGCCGTGCCGCCTTCGCCGAGCTGGTGATCGATCCGCTCGGCGGTCAGCCCGTCGATGACCTGCGCGACCTCGGCATCCTCGAGCCCGCGGTACAGCACCCGGTACTCGGCCTGCCGCGCGCCGGACGCGACCCAGGCGAAGAAGGCGAGCGAGCCGACCGCGGTGATCGCGAGGGTCGCCTGCCGCGCCGGCGAGAGCGCGCTGAATTGCTTCTGGAAGTTCTGGAGCCACTCGGGCACGGATTACCTCAGATGGTCCGCAGGATGCGCTGATAGGCATCGAGCGCGCGGTCGCGCAGCTGCATCATCATGCGCAGCGAGAGATCCGCGTCGTTGAGGGAGACGACCGTCTCCATGATTCCGGTCTCGCCCTTGGCGAGGCCTTCGGCGTTCGACGCCGCTTCGTTCTGTTTGGCGTTCACTTCGCCCACGAGTCCGGCGACCAGGTCGGCGAAACGACCGCCCGGCGCGCCGGTCTTGCCGGTTCGTTCGCCGTGGGGATCCTCGAGGGACGGCGTCGCCTCCCGGATGCGATCGATGAGCACCTGGTCCACGCGCTACTGCCCGATCCGCATGATCGCTTCGGCCATGCTCCGGACCTTCGACATGACGAGCAGGTTCGCCTGGAAGCTCCGACTCGAGCTGACCAGGTTCGCTTGCTCCTCGACGAGGTTCACGTTGGGAAACTCGACGTAGCCGGACGCGTCCGCGTCGGGGTGATGCGGCAGGTAGCGGGTCACCGGATCGCGCGGGTCCTCGGCGATCTTCGTGACGCTGACGGAGCGCAGCTTCTGCTCGAGTCGCGACGCGAAGGGCTTCGCGATGCGCTCGGCGTTGAAGACGGGATCGCGGCGCCGATAGGGCCCGCCCTCGTCCGTGCGGGTCGTCTGGGCATTCGCGATGTTGCTCGCGGTCACGGTCATCCGCGCGCGTTGAGCGCGGAGTCCCGAGGTCGCGATATCCATGATGTCACCGAGTTCCATGCTTCGATTCCCTTCGCTACCGGATCCGCGCCGATCAGCCCTGACCGATGGCGGTGCGCACGAGGGTGGAGAGGCGGGCCAGCACGTTGGCCTGGTCGATGAAGGCACCGGCGTTGCGGTGAGCCGTCACGAGTTCCTGGTCGAGGTCGACGCCGTTCTTGTCCGGGCGCGTGCCGCGCGGACCGAGCTCGACCTTGGGGTTGCTGGCCGTGCCACCCGGCTGGAGGTGTCCAGCGTGGGTCCGATCGAGACGCGCTCGGGTCGTCGACAACACGCCGTCGAAGGAGATGTCGCGGCGCCGATAGCCCGGGGTGTCGGCGTTGGCGATGTTTCCGGCGATCAGGCTCTCGCGCTTGACGCGGAAGCGCATGGCCGTCTGCAGCGCGTTCATCGCGTCCGGTCCGAAGCTCGGCATTTTCTTCCCCTCCCTGGGCCCGCGCGACCTTCGATTCGAAATCCCGCGCGTCCGGGGAGCGGAAGAGCAAGCGCCGTGCCATTACGGAAACACCGAGAGACGCGTTTCAGGGGGGTCTCGCGACCCCTGCGCGGGGCGACGGCTTGCAGCAAAGAAGACCGCGGGCGACGCGACGTGCAGGTTGAAAGCACGTCGAGGGGGGAAGGCGGCAGATCCTGCCGGGCGGCGCGGGCCCGTCGCGGCGGCGCCGCCCGCGAGGCCGGGCGGCCAGGTCGCCAGATCGTCAGGTCACCCGTCGGCCGCGACTAGCGGAGCCCGTACTCGCGGATCTTGTTCCGCAGGGTCCGCACGCTGATTCCCAGCGATTCGGACGCGCGGGTCCGGTTGCCCTGCCAATGCGCGAGCGCGCGGACGATCGTGTCCCGCTCGAGGCTCTTCAGGTCGAGGGACGCTTCGGTGGCCGCATGGCGTTTCAGGTCGAGGGAGGCCTCGGTGGCCGCGTGGCGTTTCACGTCGAGGGGCGCGGCCTGCGTGACGTCCTCCCGGAGCAGCGCCGACCGGAGGCGGCTCTCTACGCCGAGGAGGTTCCCGGGAAAACCTTCGTCGGCCCACTCCGCGATCGTCGCGTCGTCCAGCTCGGGCGTTTCGCGGCCGAGGCGTCGGGCGACGCGTCGAGCGACCGCTTCGCAGACGGCACGCTGATCCATCGGGCGATCCCGCAGCGCGGGCAGCCGGATCCGCGACACGTCGAGCCGGTCCGCCAGCTCTCGCGCGCAGCGGCCGCGTTCGACCGAGGATTCGAGCGGTTCCGAGACGAGCGTGACGAGACAGGCCCCTTTGCCTGCGCGTAGCCGGGCGAGCAGGGCCTGCTGCGCAGCCGGCGTCCATTCGGCGGGCTCGATCGCCACGAGCGTGCCGATCCCCGCCGACGCCCAGGCCTCGTCGATCCGCGCGCAAGCCTCGTCGGGATGTGCGGCCGCGAGCTCGATCCGGTCGAGCACGACGAAGGGGCCGTCGGCCCGATCGCTCCATTCGTGGACCGCGCGCGCCAGGGCGCGACGCCCGACGCCGAGCTCGCCTTCCACGACGAGCGACCGCCCCTGTTCCGCGAGCCGGCGCGCCCGCAGGAGCGCGGCGCGCAGCGCTCGATCCTGCGAGGCAAGCACCGGATCGAGCCGATCGCGCCCGGGCCGCGAAGGCTCGAGCACGCGCGCGAGGCTCCGCTCGAGATCTGCGACGGAGAAGGGCTTCGACAGGACCTCGACCCGGTCCGAGCGCCCGGGGCCGTTCGCGTCTGCGGGCCAGACGGCAACGGCGCACGCGTCCGCTTCGACCGCTGCGGCGGCGTCGATCGCGCCCGCTTCGTCCACGGCCGCGGCAGCCGGATCGCCCACGAGCGCGTCCAACCGGAGACCCTCTGCGTGCGGAACTTGGGTCCCGAGGACGAAGACCCGGCATCCCGCCGAGACCAGCGCGCGTTCGAGGTCACGCCGCAGTCCGGCGTGGGCCACGCGGAGTCCGATCCGCGGCGGGGGGCACTCCGAGACGTCTTCCGCACAGGCCGGATCGAGCCTCATGCCGAGCCGATCCCGGCGTCTACGCGCGGTCGGACCGAAGGGTCGTGTGCCGGAACGCGGAAGCCGACCTCGACCTGCGCGCCCTGCTCGGTCACGACGAATGCGCCCTGCCAGTCCACGAGGGCGACCTCGAGTTCGAGGCGCGCGGTCCGATCGAAGCGGGACGAGGCGCCGATCGCGTCGGACCGGACGAACAGGCCGAGGTCGTCCCCGTGACGCACGGCGTCGAGGTCGATCCGGGCCGCCCGTCCACCCGATGGGGTGCGACGATCGATCGCTCCCACGACGAGGCGCACGAGCGCGAGCACGAGACCTTCCAGCGCGGGACCCGGAGCGGCCACCTCGAAGGCCCGTTCGACGGTTTCTTCGCCGACCCAGGCGATTTGGATGTCCCGCGCGCCCAGGCTGGGTGCCAGCCGTGCGACGACGGAACGCGCGGCCGCGACCAGATCCGCCGTCGCGCGATCGGGAACGCGCGCGGCGTCCGACACGAAGTCGATCTTGCCGAGCAGCCCGTCGATCTCGGTGACGGCCGCGCGGATCGTGTCCACGCGGGCGGCGAGTGCGGGCGACAGGCCGCTCCGCTCGAGCTCGCTGGCGGCCAGCTCGACCCGCGCCAGCGCGTTGCGGCTCTCACAGGCGAGCGCCCGGGAGAGCGTCACCCTCGCCGAAGCCAGCCGATCCGGCGCCTCCCGTCCCGTCGCCGCGCTCATCGCTTGCGCTTCCCGTAGGTGTTCCAGAGCGACGACAGGCGATCTTCGAAGAGCGCATAGCGCGCCCACGGCGCGTCGAGATCGGCGCCCGGCGTCTCGCCCCACGCCGGTTGACCGGCGGATCGTTTCTGTCCCGAGCGTCCCAGCCAGAATCGCGCCGACGACCGGAGCGCCCCACCCTCCGCGTGCGCATCGACGATTCGATAGAGCGGGAAGGCTTCTCGCGCGCGGCCCGCCTTGCGATGGGCGTGGGCCGCCAGGATGGCCGACTCGATCAGAGCGGCCTTCGCGGCGGGCGCCACGTCGTCCTGCTCGAGCCAGGCGCCGACGCGTTCCCCGACGAAGCGGGCGTCGTCACGGCTGCCGCTCGCCTCGAGGGTCAGCGCGAGGAGCCGCACCAGCCGGCCGCGATCGCGAGCGAGCTCCGGCGCGTCGAGGACCCGACGCAGGCCGGCTGCCGACTCGGCATAGCGTCCGTCGGCGAAGTCGGCCTCGGCGAGGATGGCGCGCCAGGCGGCCTCGGACTCGTTCGGCTCTTCGAGCGCCGCGCTCGCGACCCGACGGGACAGGGTCACTTCGCCGACCGCGAGCGAGGAGCGCGCCAGCGGAAGGGCGATCCGCTCCGCACCGATCGTGCCGAAGCGTCGCGCGATCGTGCGATAGAGAGAGGCCGCGAGCCACGGCAGCTCCATCTCTTCGAAGCACTCGCCGACCTGCGCGAAGGCCTCGGCGTGCGTCGCACGCTCGATCAGGATGCCGTAGCGACCGCCGAGGGCGCGCACGAGCTCGGTGCAGCCGCTCGCTCGGTCCCGCCTGGCGGCGAGTCGGTCGAGCAACTCGTCCAGAAGCGGGACGTACTTCGGCGTGATGACGGGGTCCACGCCTTCGTAGGCCAGCCGCGTCGCGACGGCCAGCGCGCCATCGAGGTCGCCTCGGTCGCGCAGCTCCTCCATCAACACACCCAGCGTGTACCGGCGGACGCCGTGACGCTGGTCGCGCAGCGCGCGCAAGAGCAGGTCGAGCCGCTGGTCCGGCGATCCCGGGGCGACGCCCAGATCGATCGCCCGAACCGCAGCCAGGGCCCCGACCGGGTCCGACCGCCGGCGTCCGGAGACCCCGGTCAGGCGTTTTCTCGCCAGCAGCGGATCGTCGTAGACGACGTCGAGGTCCGCGAGCCGGATCTCGACCGCGTCGCGGGCATCGCGCTTCGGCCCGCTCTCGAGGAAGCGCTCGAGCCAACGCAGCGCGCGACCGGGATCGCCGGCGTCGAGCGCCGCTTCGGCCGCCCGGCGCGCCCAGCCCTCGGTCGACGCGCCGTAGGCCGAGGCGCGAGGCAGCAGCGCTTCGCCGGCGATCACCGGGACTTCGTAGCTTCTCACCTCGAACGGTAGTCCGCCAGTTGCAACACGATCGAGGATGGCGTCGGTGTCTTCGGTCTTTATCTGACTGATGTAATTGGGGGTCACTTCCACGACGGTGACTGGGATGGATTCACCCTCCGCGGTAAAAACACGGGTCATGCCGCACTTGCGGCCGATTAAACCAAGGCAAGTCATCTTCT
>JBCCZJ010000023.1:0-22005 GCA_039187915.1 Myxococcota bacterium | reverse complement strand
GGCGAAGACCGTCATCGCTTCGGCGCCGCGGTTGATCGCGTTTCGCCACTTCGCTCGGAAGAGGAAGAGGATCGCCGAGATCAGCGTGCCCGCGTGGCCGATCTTCTGGGGCGTCTACATCATCACGTTCGTGTTCTGGGTCGGGATCGGCCACGCGGGCACGCTGATCTCGGCGATCCTCTTCCTCTTCCGAGCGAAGTGGCGAAACGCGATCAACCGCGGCGCCGAAGCGATGACGGTCTTCGCCGTCCTCACCGCGGCTCTCTTCCCGCTGATCCACATCGGTCGGCTCTGGAAGTTCTACTTCCTGCTGCCCTACCCGAACCAGCGGTACCTGTGGGTCAACTTCAAGAGCCCGCTCCTCTGGGACGTGTTCGCGGTCAACACCTACCTGACCATCTCGGTCCTCTTCTTCATCGTCGGTCTGATCCCGGACATCGCGATCGCCCGCGACCGCGCGGTCGGCTGGAAGAAGGCGGTCTACACGCTCGCCGCCGGCGGTTGGCAGGGCACGGGCAAGCAGTGGAAGGCGCACAACCGGACGGTGCTCCACCTCTCCGGCATGGCGACGCCGCTGGTGCTGTCGGTCCACTCGATCGTCAGCTGGGACTTCGCCATGTCGATCGTGCCGGGCTGGCACGCCACGATCTTCGCGCCCTACTTCGTCGCGGGCGCGATCTTCGGCGGCTTCGCGATGGTGATCAACGTGATGATTCCGGTCCGCCGGATCTTCAAGCTCGAGCGGTACATCACGGACTACCACTTCGAGAACATGTCGCGGTTCATCCTCTTCACGAGTCTCGTCTGCGGCTACGCCTACGGCGCCGAGTACTTCATCGCCTGGTACTCGGGAGTGGAGTTCGAACAGACCTCGTTCTGGCTGCGCGCATTCGGGCCCTACTGGTTCTCGACCTGGTGCATGCTGATCTTCAACTGCGTGTTCCCGCAGCTCCTGTGGTTCAAGAAGATGCGCACGAACCTGCCCTTCCTGTTCGTGCTCTGTTTCTTCATCAACCTGGGTATGTGGTTCGAGCGATACGTGATCATCATCACCTCGCTCTCCCGCGAGTACATCCCGGCGGCCTGGGGTCTCTACATCCCGAGCACCGTCGAGCTGATCGTGCTCACGGGCAGCTTCTGCTGGTTCAGCATGTTCTTCCTCCTCTTCCTGAAGATGTTCCCGATCATCGCCATCGCCGAGGTGAAGGAACTGGAGATTCACGACAAGGAGCACCACTGAGATGCCGACTCTCGTGAGCGTCTACGATCTCGTGTCGGACACGTCGAACGTCGTGCGGAGCCTCAAGGCGCGCGGCTTCGAGAAGCTGACGACGTACTCGCCGGCTCCGTTCCCCGAGCTCGAAGAGGCAGAGGACCCCACGCCCTCCAAGGTGCGGATCTTCACGCTTCTCGGTGGCCTGACGGGCGTGGTCACCGGCTTCGGCATCCAGATCTGGATGTCGATGGACTGGCCGATCAAGATTGCCGGCAAGAACTACGCCGCGATCCCACCCATGTGGATCATCGGCTTCGAGCTGACGATTCTCTTCGGCGGCATCCTGACCATCCTCGGGCTCGTGGGACTCGGTGGGCTCTATCCGCGCGCCCTCGACAAGCACTACAGCCCCCGCTTCTCCGCGGAAGAGTTCGGCGTCGTCGTCGAATGCGAATCGCGCGACGTGGCCGAAGTGGAAGCCCTGATGCGCGGCAACAATGCGAAAGAGGTGACTCTCCATGACGAGTAACCCCGCCCGGCAGCCCATCCGCGGTACGCACACGACCGAGCGCCGCGTCATGATGGGCGTGATGTGCTTCTTCTTCCTGACGCAGGTCGGATGCTGGGAGCAGGTCTCGAAGGAATGGTTCGAGCAGATGAAGTGGCAGCCGGCCATTCAGGCGTTCGAGCGCAACCAGTACGACAACCAGATCCAGCTGACCGCGCTGATGCCGCCGGAAGGCACGCTCCCCGTCGGTTGGGGTGCGGTTCCGGATCTCAAGTCGATGTCGCTGTCCGAGCAGGACGCGGTTCCGAACCCGAGCGAGCCGACCTTCGAGTCCCTCGCCCGCGGCAAGGAGTACTTCGACGTGAACTGCGCGGCCTGCCACGGCCCGACCGGCGGCGGCAACGGTCCGATCGCCGCGCCGAACGGACCGATCGCGGGCGTGCTCCCGATCGGCCCGGGCTCGCCGATGGGCTTCAGCCTGGCGCCGGGTCTCAGTGACGGCCACATCTACACCACGATCTCCCTCGGTCGCGGCCGCATGCCGAGCTACCGCCGGATTCCGCCGGAAGCCCGCTGGGACGTCGTCAACTACATCCGCGACCTCAACCGCGGCATGGGGGGCTGATCGTGAGCGCTGTCGCCGTAGCACCCGAGCGCGCCAACCCGGGCGTTCTGCCCAAACCGCTCTTCCAGGGATGCATCGCCGCGATCGTCATCGGCATCGTCTCGATGATCGGCGGACTCCTGTCCGACCCGCAGACCGCGTGGTTGGCCTTCCATTCGAACTTCATCTTCTTCACGATGATGTCCTGCGGCGGCCTGACGCTGACGGCGATCTTCTCGATCGTCGGCGCCAAGTGGCCGGGGCCCTACCGGCGCTTCGCCGAGAGCCTGGCCGCCTTCATCCCGATCGCCTTCGTCCTCGGATGCGTCGGCTTCTTCGGAGGCGAATACATCTTCGACTGGCAGGCCAACGGCGCCATGCACGGCAAGGAGCCCTGGCTGAACAAGACGCGCTTCTACGCGACCGACCTCGGCCTGCTGCTCGTCATGTCCTTCCTCTCGGTCGCGATGCTGAAGGCTTCCTCCCGTCCGAACCTCCGCAACCTCGCGGAGAACGGCGAGGGCTTCGCCAAGCGCATGGCCGAGAGCTGGACCGCGGGCTGGAAGGGCGACGAGGAGGAGCGTGAAGCGGCCAAGCAGAAGACCGCGTTCATCGCGCCCTTCATCGGCCTCGTCTACGGCATCGGTTTCGCCTTCTTCGCCTTCGACCAGGTCATGTCGATCGAGCAGGCCTGGTTCTCGAACCTCTTCGGCAACTTCGTCTGCTGGGGCGGGATTCTCTCCGCCGTCGCGGCGTGCGCGCTTTCGGGCCTCCTCTCGAAGGACATGCCCGGCTTCGAGGGCGAGATCAACGAGAGCCGGATGCACGACATCGGCAAGATGATGTTCGCGTTCTCGATCTTCTGGTTCTACCTCTTCTGGGCGCAGTACCTCGTGATCTACTACGGCAACCTGCCGGAGGAGACCTACTACCTGCGCGACCGCCTCGGCGACCAGTTCCTGATCGACAAGGGCTACTCCGCCGCCGCGTTCGCGAAGAGCTGGACCAACTGGGACTTCTCCTGGGCGCGCCTCCAGACCGGCTACGGCTGGGTCGCCATGACGACCTGGGCGTGCAACTGGGTGCTGCCCTTCTTCGTGCTCCTCGGTCAGCGCCCGAAGAAGACCCCGGCCATCGCGGGCACGATCGCGAGCCTGCTGCTGCTGGGCCTCTGGCTCGAGCGCAACCTGCTCGTGTGGCCCTCGGTCGTGAAGGGCGACATGACGGCCCCCTTCGGCCTGATCCAGTTCGGGATCGCCGCCGGCTTCGTCGGCGCCTTCCTGGCAGTGGTGCTCTACTACAGCCGGGTCTTCCCGACGGTGGCGGTCGCGATCAAGGACGACTGATCCGTCGGCTGCGGGCGCTCGCCGAGTGGTCTTCGGCTGCGGGCGCTCGCCGAGTGGCCGTCGGCTGCGGGCGCGCGCTGGGCGGGCGTTCCTTTCAGGGAAACAGGGCGCGGTCCTTCGGGGCCGCGCCCTTCTTCTTTCGGGACGCGTGCTTCGGGCGCCGTCGCGGGAGCTACCTTCCGGCGATGTCGCGTGATGCCAGGCCTCCGGAGGACGATGCGGGTCCCGCGCGCATCGCGCTGACGGACGGCGGCGCCTACCGGCTCGGGCCCGCCGGCCTCGAGCGGGTCGACCACGACGGTGAGACCGGCCGCACCTACGCCTACGAGGCGATCGGCCACGTCTTCGCGAGTCCCCGGGTCCTGCTGATCGGGACCGAGGATGATCTGCTCACGCTGCGCGCCAGCGACCTCGTTTCGGGCGACCCGGAGGCCGAACGCGATCGGCTGCTCGACGCGGTTCGTGCGCATCCGGAGGGCGACGCCGTCCTGGCGGCCATCGACGAGGTCGAGCGGCTCGGCGAGCGCGAGGGCCCGGCCTGGGTGATCTGGGCGACCGTCGGGCTGTGTCTCGTCGGCGCCGGCTACCAGTTCGCCGACCGGCTCTTCGATCAGGTGGGGATCTTCGTGCCCGAGCTGGTCCTGCGCGGGGAGCACTGGCGGGCGATCACGATGCACTTCCTGCACGACGTGACACCGATGCCCGGGTTCTTGCGCCCGCTGCTGCCCATGTTCCAGGGACTGCCGATCCACATGGCACTCAACGTCGCGGGGATGCTCGTGCTCGGGCACCTCGTGGAGCGCCCGCTCGGCCCCTGGCGGACCGCGATCGTGCTCGCCTTCGCGGGACTGGGGACCGTGATCGGGATCTTCGTCTTCGATCACGGACGCGTACTCGGCGCCTCCGGGCTGGTCTCGGGGCTGGCCGGATCGATGCTCGCGCTCGAGCTGCACTTCGCGCGGGAGATGCCCGCCTACTGGCGGCTCCCGCGCCGGCTCTTCATCGGGCTGCTGCTCTTCCAGTTCGCCGTGATCGATCAGCTCCTCGCGGCCTTCGTCGCCGGCGGCGCCCATCTGGGCGGCTTCGCCGGTGGCTACGTGGCGACCTGGCTGATCGGTCGGCCCGGGATCGAGGAGCTCGTGCCGACCCGCTCGATCCGGATCGGCGCCGTCAGCGCCGCCGCCCTCGCGGTGCTCGGCTTCACCGGCGCCATGCCGCTCGCGACCCACGACATCGCCGCCCTCGAGCGCCATGCCCAGCGCGTCGAAGGCCTCCCGCTCGACTACTTCCGCCCGGGATACGACAACGCCGCGGCCTGGCTGATCGCGGTCTCCGGCGAGGCCACGCCGGATGGGCTCGAGCGCGCGGTCGCGCTCGCCGCGCGGGCGGTGAACGACACCGGAGGTCTCAACCCGGGCGTCCTCGACACGCTCGCCGAGGCGCGCTTCCAGCGCGGCGCGCCGGGCGACCTCGAAGCCGCGCTGTTCACGATCGACGCGGCGATCTCGCTCGTTCCGGACGAGCCCTACTTCCGGGAGCAGCGTCGTCGCTTCACCGGCGAACGCGCCAGAGACGATCGGCCGCCCGAACCGGGGACGCCGGTTCCGAAGCGCTTCGAGCCGACCGAAGAGGCGCCCCCCTGAGCGCGTGGCGCGCAGGGCACCGCCGACTATCGTCTCCTCGCACGGGATGGGAGGTGAAGCGATGGACCCCGGACTGGCGCTCGTCGGCGTCGCCAAGCTCTTCTTCGGTCTGCTGGTCGGCGTCGCCGGGATCACGATCGCGGCGCGCATGGCGACGCGCTTCGCCGGATTCGACAGCGTCGACGAAGGACTCCGCTCCGGGAACGTCGCTCTCGGCGTGGTGGTCGCCGGCGCGATCGGGGCGATCGCGATCCTCGTCCAGCACGCCGTCGCCGGGACCTTCGGTGCCCTCGACCTGATCCGCTACGCGGCGCCAGGGCCCGTCGGCCTGCTCTGGATCGCCGTCTACGCGGTCAGCCACGTCGGCGCGGCACTCGGCGTGGGCGTGCTGATGCTCATGGTCGGGACGCGTGCCTTCGTGCGGCTCACGCCGCAGGTCGACGAGATCGCGGAGATCCACGACGGCAACGTCGCGAGTGCGGTGGTGCTGGCGGCGATGCTCGTCGCCCTCGCGCTCCTCGCGCAGCAGGGCGTCGAGACCATGCTCGACGGACTCCTGCCGATTCCCGGCCTCGGCCGGGACGGCGTCGCCGCACCGAGCTGACGTCGTGCGCGGTCTGGCGAGAACGGGCTGGAGCGTCTTCTGGATGGCGATCGTCTTCCTCGTGCTCCAGTCCGGGAACCTCGAGCGAAGGCTCTCCGAAGGGGCGCGCGCCGCCGCGCATCCGGACGTCGACCTCGGCGCGGCGCGCTTTCCGTCCCGGGCCGGCCTGGAAGAGGCGTTTCCGGCGCTCACCACCCCGCACGGCTGGCAGGACCCGGCCTCACGGAATCTCTATCGGGTGGCCTACGTGCACGCGCTCGAGCAGATGGACCGGATCCAGGGCCGGCACGTCGCGCTCGCGCGTCGCTTCGCGTTCGAACCGTCCGGAGGCGACCGCTTCCGCTGGCGGCCGCCCCTCGGCTGCGAGGCGAGGCCGTGGAGCTGCATCTACGCGCAGGTGCTCTCCGACAACGCGGATTCGCTGGGCCCCCTCGTCGATCGTTTCGCCGCGCACTTCAGCGAGGCCGGCTGGACCCAGGCCGACGCGGCGCGCTGGGCGCTGGCCTTCGTCCAGCGGATTCCCTATCGGATACCGAGCGAGCAGGCGTTCGGGATCCAGCCGCCCTCGCTGGTCGTCAGCCACGACGAAGGGGACTGCGATTCGAAGTCGCTGCTCCTCATGGCGATCCTCGAGCGGCTCGGGATCCGCTCCGTCCTGGCGATCTCGGACGCGCACGCTCATGCGATGGTCGGCATCGCCGTTCCGGCCGGCGGCGACGCCTTCGTCCACCGCGGACGGAAATACGCCTGGGCCGAGACGACGGCGCGGGTCCCGCTCGGCCGACGGCACGGGCGGCTCCGGAGTCCGGACGACTGGGTGGTCGTCCTGCAGCGCTAGGCGACGCCCGGTCCGTCGCGGGGAGGCGCCCCCTGCGCGTGACTCCGGTAGAGTCGGCGGCGCGCCGCAGTCCACCTGCCGCGTGTTCCGTCCGCCCGGGCGCCGCGCCCGAAGCCAGAAGAGAAGACCCTTGAGCAACGCCTCCCTTCCGCTGCCCGCGCTGGCCCTGGCGGCCGTGCCCGGCCGCCGCAAGCCGACCCTCGAACTGGCCCGGGAGATTGAACGCCGCGGCTACGCCGGGATCTACTGCGCGAGCTTCGGGGACGGCGTCGGGCTCTCGCACTCCCTCGCCCACGTGACCGAGCGGATCCCCTTCGGTACGTCGATCGCGAACATCTACACGCGACACGTGAGCGACTACGCGCAGACGATCGCGATGATCCACGAACTCTCGGAGGGACGCTTCCGCTTCGGCGTCGGCGTGAGCCACGGCCCGATGAACGCGCGGATCGGGATCCAGGCCGGCAAGCCCCTCGCCGACGCCCGGGCGTTCGTCGAGGGTTTGCGGGCGGCGAAGCGGGTCGGGGACCTGCCGCCGATCGTGCTCGCCGGGCTGCGCACGAAGATGGTCCAGCTGGCGGCGGAGGTCGGGGAAGGGGTCGTCTACGCGAACGTGTCCCGGCGCTACACGCCGCAGTCGCTCTCGGTGATCGATGCGGAGAAGCGGGCCAGCGACGACTTCTTCATCGGGAACATGATCCCGACCTGCATCTCCGAGGATCTCGAAGCGGCCGCCGCGATCAACCGCCGCACGCTGATCATGTACGTGAACCTGCCGAACTATCGGAACTACTGGAAGGAGGCGGGCTACGTCGAGGAGATGGAGGCGATCGAAGCGGCGATCGAGGCGGGCGACCGCGATGCGCTGCCGTCGCTGATGACCGACGCGTGGCTCTCCGACTGCACGCTCTACGGTCCGCCGAGCCGGGTGCTCGAGGGCCTCGAGGAGTGGTACGCGAACGGCCTGAAGACCCCGATTCTCGTGCCCTCGTCCGCGAACGGCGGCCAGTTCAAGGCCTTCGAGGAGATGTTCGCGCTCTTCGATCGCGCCTAGGCGCGCGCGCCGGAGGCGCCCCCGTCGACTTCGAGCGTGACGAGCCGCGCCGGCACGCCCGCGTGCAGGCCATCGGCGCGACCCGCGTAGTAGCGATCGTTCAGGTCGGCTTCGGTCGCATGTTCGACGAGTCGGAAGTCGCGTGCGGCGACGACCGCTTCGAAGCGCTCCGGGCGCCAGCGGCTCACCCAGGGCTCGCCGCCGGCCCGGGTCGAGAGGCCGATCTTCTCCAGGTAGGTCGCCTGCGCGTCGGTCAGCGGGACGTCGCCCTGGTAGTTGAGACAGAGGCGGCTCCCCGGGGCCATCAAGGTCCGCACGTCCGCGAGGGTCGCCTCCGTCGCTTCGACCGTGACGTAGGGGATCGTGTTCATCCACGACCAGACCGAGGGGCGCATCGTGTCGAAGCCCGCGTCCGGCAGCGTCTCGGAGACCTTCGTGGTTTCGAAGTCGATCGGCACGAAGGTCGGGACCTGCGCCGGGGTCGCGCCAGCCGCCTCGATCCGCCGGCGCTTCAGTGCCTGCACGTCGGGGAAGTCCACCTCGAAGACGCGCACGCGGTCCGCCAGGTCCTCCCGCCGGAGCGCGAAGGTGTCGAATCCGGCGCCGAGCACCACGTACTGATCGATCCCCGCCCGGATGCAGCGCTCGACCTCGTCCTCGGCGTAGCGGAGCGCGCCCATCCCGACGGCCAGGATCAGGCGGAAGTCGATGCCGGAGGCGGCGAGGACCTTCGTCTCGTGCTCGGGATCGCGGGCGATCGCGCGCGACGCCTCGCCGAGCAGCGCCAGCGCCCACGTGTCCCGAAGGACGGGGTCGGCAGCGTGCAGCGTGTGCTGGGCGCGCCCGAGGACGGCGCCCTCGGCGGTGCCGAGGCGCTCGCCCTCACCGGTCTTCGCCATCGTCCTTCTCCGTGGGCGCCGGGCGTGCCGGCTGGTTGCGTCGTCCCGCGGCGCGGACCTTCGCGGCGAGCGCCGGCGGCAGACCGGCGTCGGCCAGCCAGACCCGCGCCGCGCGCGGATCCGCGACGATCCAGCCCTCGGCCGCCGCCGCGCGGAGCTCGTCGCGATAGGCGGGCTCGCGCGCGCGATCCGCGACGGCGAGCCCGGCCTGTGGATCGCTCCGACCGAGCTCGCGCACGAACTGTCGATACGTGGCGCGCATCAGCGGATGGGGCGGATGCTCGGCCAGCCAGGCGCGGGCGTCGGCTTCGTGCTTGCGAGAGAAGCTGATCCAGGCCCGCTTGAGGATCGTCGACTTGGCGGCGTCGTCGGGCAGCGCGACCGCCCAGTCCATGGCGGGACGGCCTTCGCGCAGCGCCCAGTAGTAGGCGACGTGCTTGTGGATGCCCGGTCCGTAGTCGGTGTCCGCGTATTCCGTCGCCCAGGCCACGGCCCGGGCGGAATCCACGTCGAGGAGCGCCACGCCGGTCCGCGCCAGGAACTCCTGGAGCATGTTGCCCCGCAGCCCGCTCGACGTGCGGATGCCCCGGGCGTAGTCGAGGGCGGGCTCGACGCCGCGATCCTCGATCAGCGAGCGCGCGATGTGCAGCAAGGCCCCGCCGCGCACGATCGGTTCGAGCCCCTCCAGCAGACCGAAGAGCGGCGCGGGATCGGGGAGCGTCTCGAGCTCGAGCCAGGCGTCGACGACCGCCCGCGCGGCGGCGGTGCGTCCGCTGCCCGGCGTATCGGCGAGCGCCTGGGCGGCCTCGGCGGCGGCGGCCGGGTCCCGCGGCGTCCATTCCTGCAGGACGGTACGGACCCAGGGATGGCGATCGGGCCAGCGCGGTGGGATCGGATGGGCGAACGCGACGTCCGGTGCCGCCTCGGCCCACCAGTGCGCCACGAGGATCTCGGCGATCTCGTCGACGAGCCCGGCCTGGCGCAGCTCGCGCAGCTTCTCGTGGAAGGGCAGGGCGAGGGCCGGGTCCGTGCGGTCGAGCAGGTCGAGGAGCGCGCGCGTTCGCTCGAGCGGGTCCTCGAGCGAGAGCGCCGTCTCGAGGGCCGCCGGGGCCGCGCGATCCGCCGCGCGTTCCGGCCGCGGAGACGCCGGCACGTCCGGCGGACCGCCCCTTGCGAGCCAGCCGAGGGCGAAGGCGATCAGGAGCCCGACTGCGATGCCGGCGGCCGTCCTCGCGTTCATCGCGATCCTGCGATCGTGCCCGCTAGCGGTTCCGGCGACGCCGCGCGAAGAGAGCGAGGCCGCCGAGGCCGGCGGCGAGGGCCAGACCCGTGGCCGGCTCGGGAACCGCGAGGTTCATGTGCAGGCGCGTGATCCGGAAGAAGGCGTTGCCGCTCCCGGGATCGACGGCGACGCCGCCTCCGAGCATGACGATGTTCCGGTTGGATCCGGTCGTGATCGAATCGTCGCCCGCGCGGCTGAAGAAGAAGCCCTGCGAGGAGGGCTGGGTGCCGAAGTTCGGGTTGAAGACCGAGGCGCCCGCGGTCATGTTCGTCAGGCCGAGTGGCGCGGGGTCGGATCCGGAGATCGTGCCGGTCGTCATCTTGAAGCCCCAGCCCTGTCCGGGAGCCGCCGCGACGGTGGCCGTGCCGCAGTTGTTGCCGGCGTTGGTGATCGGACCGCTGCCGCGGACGTAGTTGCCGCCGACCGTGCCGGTGCCGTTCGCGCAGCCGAAGGTCTGGTCGACGCCACCGTTGGCATCGAGCCGAGCCAGCACGCGCGGGCCGTTGTTGCCCCCGAGGCTGGTGAAGTCGAAGTTCAGCCGGCCGCCGCTCCAGGGCACGTTCGACGTGTTCATCCAGGAGCGCGTCACCTCGGCGTCGCTCGCGTTCGGGGTCGAGGGCGGCGTCGGGACGCGCCACACGTTCATCGCGTGGTTGCGCAGCAGGCTGAGCGTGCCGCCGAAGTGGTTGCGGCCGCTGGCGTTGCTGATCGAGATGCGGAGGTGTCGGTCGCCGCCGCTCTGGCCGGCCTGCCAGCTCGGGCAGTCCCAGTTGCCGACCTGCGAACCGGCGGTTCCGGGCGCCGGAGAAGCCGTGTTAGGCGAGAGCGGCGGGCACCAGCTGATCGCCGTGCCGGTGCCCGACCCGGTGCAGCCCGGCCCGGGGCAGACGGCGAGGGCGCCGTGGTCCTCGGCGAAGGTCGCCGCGCCCTGGACCGTCATGAAGGACTTGGAGACCTGGGCGATCTCGTCGAAGGCGGGAAAGTCGCGGACCTCGAAGCCCGTGCGGGAGAGCTGGCTCGCCGGGAGCGTCACCTGGCGGCCGACGGCCGTCGTTGCGGTCGTGCCGAGGACGCTGATCGTCTTGGCGCCGTCGGTCGGCGGGAACACGTTCGGGCCCGCGCCGCCTTCCTTGCGGCCGTAGACGCCGGGCGACATTTCGAAGCCCGCCGACGGATTCTCGACCAGGAGGCTGCCGGTCATGGTGCGCGGGGCAGCGTGCGTCTGGCTGGTCGCGAGCGCGACGAGAACGAGGGTTGCGAGCCCCACGAAGGATCGACTCCGGCTTCCGTTCGACATGATCCAACTCCTCAGGGTCCTCAGGGCCCTCAGGGCCGGGCGGGCGGCGGGTGGGCGCCTCGCATCGGCCCCCGGTTAAGATAAGAGGGAAGCGCCCGCGAGTCGATCGCAAACTCACCGAAATGCGCGCGGCCTGCGGGGCGCTCTTCGATCGGAAACGCGCAGAAAACCGGCGACTTAGGTGCTCGGCCCTTCGACCGGGGTGACCCGGGTCGGCGTGATCGGTCGGGCGTTCCGCGCGGCCTCCGAGAGCGCCTGCACCCGAGCGGACTCCCCGCGGGATTCGTGGGTGGCCACGAGCGTGTCGAGCGCGGTCTCGCCGCCGCCGAAGAGCACCGCCCGCTCCGCCAGCTCGAGCGTCCGATCGTCCGTCTCGCTGCGGGCGAGTCGCATCCGGGCGAGGGCGAGGGCCGCTTCGGCGTCCCAGGGCTGCTCGCGGAGCTGTTGCTGCCAGGCCGTTTCCGCGTCCTCCCGCCGCCCGTCGGCGGTCAGGGCGCGCGCCAGGGCCCGTCCCGGAGCCGATTCTCCGGGCGCCGCCTCGACGGCCCGGAAGAGCAGCTCGAGCGCCCGGGCGGTCTCGCCCGACGCTTCCAGATGGCGGCCCAGCGCGAGCAGCGCGCGCCAGTCCCGTGGCGCGAGCTCGATCGCGGCCTCGAGACGCGCGCGGACCTGCGCTTCCGGCGCGTCCGACGCGGCCAGGGCGTGACCGCGGATCTCGTGGAATGCACTGCTCCCGGGTTCGGCGTCCAGCGCCGCTTCGGTCTCGGCCAGCGCGAGGGCGTGCCGATCGAGCTTTCCAAGCAGTCGGACCCGGGTCCGGAGCGCTTCGGCGTTCGCCGGCCGCGTGAGATCGAGTCCCTTCGCCGCGTCGAAGACCGCGAGGGCCGCTTCGGGGCCGTCGGTCTCCTCGATGCGCTCCGCGCGCATCGCCAGGGCGACCGGCCAGTGGGGTCCGCTCGCGAGCCGTTCCAGCAGGTTCGCCACGCTCTCGCTCTCGGCGCTGCTCGCCGCCCGCAACATCATGCGGATGCCCTCGGCATCGTCGCGATGCTGCCGGAAGTGCTGCGCCGCGCTGTTCCAGGCATTCTGGAAGGCCCCGGCGTGGAAGTAGAGCTTCGAGAGCCGCAGCGCGGCCTCGGTCTGCTCCGGTCCGGAGCGGATCGACTGGCGGTACTCCTCGACGGCGCGCGTGAAGTCGCCGATCTGCTCTGCGGCGCGGGCTGCGTAGTAGCGGGCGCCCGCGTTGTTGGGCCATGTCGGGAAGACCTGATCGAGGCGCGCCAGGGCCTCGCGCGGGCGACCCTCGTTCAGGTGGACGCGCGCTTCGATCAGGCCACGATATGCATCGCGCTCGAGCCCCGCCGCGATCTCGAGCGCTTCCGCGTGTCGCTCCGCGCGCGCGAGCAGGTCCGCCAGCGTCAGCAGTCCGAGCTGGCTCGGCCGCGGCGCGTGCTCGATCGCCTGCCGATAGGCCTCGATGGCGGCGTCGAGGGCGTCCCGACCCAGATAGAAGTTGGTGAGATCGGTCCAGGCGGCGGCCCGGGTGCGCGCGTCCGGACGCTGCGTGCCCGCGAGCAGGACCGCCTCCGCGCGGTCGGGGTCGCCCGCCGCGAGGGCGCGGTCGGCGAGCTGCTTGCGGTACGCGTGGCTGCCCGGCGCGGCTCCCAGGACCGCGGCCAGGACCTCGCTGCCCCGCGCGCGCGATCCCGTGGCGTCGAAGAAGGCGATCGATTGGGCGACGACCGTCGGGTCGAGGGGATGGGCCTCGAGGCAGGCTTCGAACGCCGAGCTCGCGGCCTCGACGTCGCCCCGCTCCGCCTCGAGGGTCGCGCGGGTCGCGCAGACGAGCCCGCCGCTCGGACCCGCCGCGCCCGCGGAATCCGGGCCGTCGATCGCCGCGATCGCTTCCGCCGCCTCGTCGACGCGCGAGAGCAGGAGCAGCGCCGCCGCGCGGGAGGCGAGGGCGGATTCGTCTTCCGGGCGTCGCTCGAGCAGCGCGTCGAAGTCGGACAGCGCCGCCTCCGCGAGGCCCTCGTTCAGCCGGGCCATCCCGCGCAGGCCGAGCGCCGCGACGGATCCCGGGTCCGTCTCGAGCACCGTGTCCGCGTGTGCGATCGCGCGGCCGAAGTCCCCGTTCCGAAGGGTCGCCGACGCCAGCTCGAGCTTCGCCGCGACGTGCCAACGGGGATCCTCCGCGGCCTTCTCGAGGGACCAGAACGCGACCGGCGAGTTCGCCGTGCGATTCAGCGCACGCCCATAGAGGAAGTGGACCTCGGGGTCTTCCGGCGTCGCTTCGAGCAGCGCGCGCAGGGGCGCGAGGCTCGCCTCGAAGCGCCCCTCCGCCTGGAGTGCGCGGACGTCCTCGAGGCGCGGTCCCGCCTCGCAGGCGACGAGGGTCGCCAGCAGCAGGCCGGTGAGCGCGATTCGCAGGGTCGAACGCATGGCCTCGCATCCTACCACCCCGCTTCGCGCGGCGAGGCAGGGGGCATCGATGATCCGGGCGGGACGCTGCGCTAGACCCTCGTGCATGAAGGTCCTGCGCGCGCTGCTCACGACCGCCGTCGTGACGGCCGCCCTCGGCGCGGTCCTCTACGCGACCGGCGTGCTGCAGATCGAGGTCGGGAACGCGGACTCGCGTCCCCGTGGCACGGTCTACGACCTCGAGGCGCTCAAACGGCGCGACGACGTGAACGTGCTCTTCGTGCTGACGGACACGCTCCGCGCCCATCGCCTGCACAGCTACGGCTACGCGCGCGAGACCAGCCCGACCTTCGATTACATGGCGGAGACGGGGGTGCGCTTCGCGCGCCAGCTCGCCCAGTCCTCCTGGACGAAGTGTTCGATGGCCTCGCTCTGGACGGGACTCCACCCTGCACGGACCGGGGTGCTGCGCTCCTCGCACGGCACGCCGGAAGCCGCCGTCATGCCCGCGGAGATCTTCCGGGACGCGGGCTTCCGGACCGCCGGCATCTGGCGCAATGGCTGGGTCGCCCCGAACTTCGGCTTCGGGCAGGGCTTCGACTACTACGAGCGCCCGGTCCCGCGCGGTCGGCCGCGCCACCTGCGGGTCGAGAATCCCCACGTGAAGCTCGAGGGGACGGACCTCGACGCCCTGGAGGCCGCCGTCGAGTTCCTGCGCATCCACGGCGACGAGCGTTGGTTCCTCTATCTCCACCTGATGGACATCCATCAATACCTCTACGACCCGTCGAGTGCGCTCTTCGGGACGACCTACTCGGACATCTACGACAATTCGATCCACCGGACGGACGGCATCCTCGGCCAGCTGCTCACCCACCTCGTCGACGAGGGGCTGCTCGAGAAGACCCTCGTCGTCCTCGCTTCGGATCACGGCGAGGCCTTCAGCGAGCGCGGCCTCGAAGGGCACGCCCGCGAGGTCTTCCGCGAATCGACGGAGGTGCCCTTCATCCTGGGCTTCCCGTTCCGCCTCGATCCCGGGCTCGTCGTCGAGCAGCGCACCCGCAACGTCGACATCTGGCCGACCGTGCTCGAGCTGCTGGGGCTGCCTGCCCTGCCGGATCCGGACGGACGATCCCTGGCGCCCGAGATCTTCGCTGCGGCGACCGGCAAGACGGCGACGGACGATCTGGTCGGGGTGGCCCACCTCGATCGCGGCTGGGGCCGCCCCGTGCTGCCGTCGCGTCCGGCCATCGCGATCACCCTCGGTCCCTACCGCTACGTGCTGCAGCGCGGGACCGGAGGGGAGAACGACCCGGAGGTCGAGTCCCTCTTCGATGCGAGTACGGATCCGTTCGAGCGGCGCAACGTGATCGAGTCGCTGCCGCAGGTGGCCGCGGACCTCCGGGCGCTGGCGGACGAGTACCTGGAGAGCCCGGCGCCGCCCTGGGGCGAGGGGCCCGTCGAGGTCGAGATCGACGAGATGGAAGCGAACCAGCTCCGCGCGCTGGGCTACGCCGTCGAGTAGCGCGCGGGCTTCGCGCGTGTCGCGCCGTACGAACGGCACGGATCGCGCCCGAATCCGGCCCGATGAGGCCCATCCGGGCCTTGAATCCCCGCGTGCGGCGCACATATCCTCCCGGCCCGCGGATCCGGGGAACCCACCCGGCGCGGCCGGCGTCGGAGCCGCTGATCGGCCGCGGGAGTGCGGCCGACGGCCCAGGAGGACGAGATGAGCGACGGAACGGGCGTCCCGAACGAAGCCCAGATCCAGGAACACGTGCGGGTCTGCAACGACCTGGTGGCCGAGGTCGCGAAGGTGGTCGTCGGCCAGGAGGCCATGATCCAGCGCCTCGTCGTCGGTCTCCTGACCGGAGGGCACGTGCTGCTCGAGGGCGTGCCCGGCCTCGCCAAGACGCTGACCGTCCGCAGCCTCGCGACCGCGATCGACACCGACTTCTCACGCATTCAGTTCACGCCGGACATGCTCCCCGCCGACGTGATCGGGACCGAGATCTTCAACCCGCGCGAGGGCAGCTATTCGGTCAAGCAGGGGCCGATCTTCTCGAACCTCGTGCTCGCCGACGAGATCAACCGCGCGCCGGCCAAGGTCCAGGCGGCACTGCTCGAAGCGATGCAGGAGCGGCAGGTCACGATCGGCGACACGACCTACGGCTTCGACGAGCCCTTCCTCGTGCTGGCGACCCAGAACCCGATCGAACAGGAGGGGACCTACCCGCTTCCGGAAGCCCAGGTCGACCGCTTCATGCTGAAGGTCGTCGTCGGCTACCCGTCCAAGGAGGAGGAGAAGAAGATCGTCGACCGCATGGCGAGCGGTCAGCCCGAGCCCGTGGTCTCGAAGGTCGTGACGCCCGACCAGCTCCTCGCCGCGCGCAGGGTCGCCGCGGGGGTCTTCGTCGACGAGAAGGTGAAGGGCTACGTCGTCGATCTCGTCCATGCCACCCGGGATCCGCGATCCGCCGGGATCGACGATCTCGACGGGATGATCGAGACCGGTGCCTCCCCTCGCGCGTCGCTCTTCCTCACCCAGGCTGCGAAGGCCGGCGCCTTCCTCCAGGGTCGGACCTACGCGACGCCCCACGACGTGAAGAACTTCGCGCTCGACGTCCTGCGACACCGCGTCGCCGTGACCTACGAGGCAGAGGCCCAGGGGCGCACGAGCGTCGACGTGATCGAGCGCATCCTGGCCGGCGTCCTGGTTCCCTGATCCGGCTTCGTCGAGACGGAATTCGTCGTGCTCCCCAGCGAGATCCTCGGACGCGTTCGCGAGATCCAGGTCCGCACCGGTCGTCAGGTGGCCGACGTGCTCGCGGGGGAGTACGTCTCGGTCTTCAAGGGCCGCGGAATGGAGTTCGACGAGGTCCGTCCCTACGTGCCGGGCGACGACGTCCGCTCGATCGACTGGAACGTCACCGCGCGGACCGGTGAGGCCCACGTCAAGCGCTACGTCGAGGAGCGGCAGCTCACGCTCATGCTGATGGCGGACGTGTCCGCCTCGCAGGACTTCGGCTCGCGCGGGCGCAGCAAGCGGGAGGCGACCGCGGAGCTCTGCGCGCTGCTCGCCTTCTCCGCCACGCGCAACGACGACAAGGTCGGGCTCGCGCTCTTCCACGGCGACATCGAGGAGTACATCCCGCCGCGCAAAGGGCAGAAGCACGCGCTCCGCGTCGTGCGCGAGGTCCTCGCCCACGAGGACGCGCGCGCCGCCGAGCAGCTCGAACAGCCCGGCCTCGTGGCGCGCCTGCGCGCCGCCTGGGATCGCTTCGCGACGGGGCGCCGCCCGCGCCAGGCCCGCGAGGCGACCGACGTCGGCCACGCCCTCGAGTTCCTGATGCAGGTGACGAAACGGCGCACGATCTGCTTCGTCGTGAGCGACTTCCTCGACGACGACTTCGAGCACGCGATGGTGACGGCGAACCGGAAGCACGACGTGATTGCGGTCCTCGTGACGGATCCCAACGAGCTCGAGGTGCCCGATGCGGGTCTCGTCGCCCTCGAGGACGCGGAGACCGGGGAGACGCGGGTCGTCGACACGAGCGCGGCGGCCTTCCGGCGCGAAGTCGAGGCGGGCGCCCGGGCGAGAGTGACGGACCTGCAGCGCCGCTTCGGCGCGCTCGGCATCGACTTCATCCACGTCGACGCGAGCGGAGACGTGGTCGAGCCGCTCGTGAAGTTCTTCCGGATGCGCGAACGACGGGGGCGACGATGAGCCGCGGGGTCGCCGTCTTCGTGCTTCTCGTGCTGGCACTCGTCCGAGCCGACGGAGTCGCCGCCCAGGATGCGGTCGACGCGGTCACGCAGGCCTTCGAGCGCGGTCCGGTGCGGGGCACGCTGCGGGTGACCCCGGCCGAGCCCGTGATCGGCGACGTGCTGACCCTCGATCTCGAGGTCGTGGCCGAGCCCGCGGTCGAGCTCTTGATGCCCGAGTTCGGGGAGGCCCTCGGTCGCTTCGAGATCGTCGACTTCGCGCCGAGCGAGCGGGTCGACGACGCCGGTCGCACGGTGGCGCGCCAGACCTACCGGCTCCAGCCGGCACGCTCGGGTCCGCAGGCGATCCCGCCGCTGCGCGTCGAGTTCGTCGACCGGCGTCCCGGTCGTGCGCCCGCGCCGGAAGGAGAGGACGCCTACGAGGTCTTGACGGAACGGCTGCGCATCGAGGTCGCCCCGGTCCTCGCGGCGGACGCGCCCCTCGAGCTGCGCCCGGCGCACGGCGACCTCGGCCCGCGTCGCGGTCCGCTCGGCCCGGGTTGGCTCTGGGCGCTCACGCTCGTCGTCGCGCTCGCGGTCGCGATCCCCTTCGCCTGGCGCGCCTTCGTCGCGGCACGCGCACGGCGTCGCCAGCGCAGCGCCTACGAGGTCGCCCGCCAGGCGCTCGACGGCCTGCTCGCCGCCGGTCGGCCCGACGCCGAGGGCATGGACGGCTTCTACGTCGCGCTCTCGCTGATCGTGCGCACCTATCTCGAGGACCGCTTCGGTCTCCGCTCGCCGGAGCTCACGACCCAGGAGTTCCTGAGCGAGATGGGGCGCTCTCCCGATCTCGCGCGCGCCCATCAGCAGCTGCTGCGGGAGTTCCTCACCCAGGCGGATCTCGTGAAGTTCGCCGGCCATCGCCCCGACGAACGCGCCGTCGACGAATCGATCGCCGCCGCCGAACGCTTCCTGGAGGAGACGCGCGACCAGGTGCTCGCGGCTCGGCTCGGGGGCGGGGCCGAACCGGCGGGAGGCGTCGCATGACGGATCTCGCCGCGGCGGGCTTCGAGTGGAGCGATCCGCTCTTCCTCCTGGGTCTCCTCTTCGTGCCCCTCGTCTTCGTGCGCGCGAACGCGCGTCCGGCGGCGGTGACCTGGTCGAGCCTCACGTTGATGTCCGCGCGCGGGCGGTCCCTGCGTGCTCGGCTCACCTGGCTCCCGGCGGCGCTGCTCGCCCTGGCGACGGCCTGTCTCGCTTTCGCGCTGGCTGGGCCGCGAACCGGTGACGCCGTGAGCGAGGTGAAACGCGAGGGCATCGCGATCGCGATGGTGGTCGACCGGTCGGGCTCGATGCAGGCGCGGGACTTCGTGCGCGGCGATCGGAGCATCAGCCGCCTCGACGCGGTCAAGACGATCTTCCGGGACTTCGTGCTGGGCGGCGGCGACGCGGGGGAGGGCCGTCCGGACGATCTCGTCGGGCTCGTCTCCTTCGCGCGCTACGCGGACGGTCTCTCGCCGCTCACGCTCGACCACGGGAACCTCGTCGCGATCCTCGATCAGCTCGAGACGCCGACCAGCCAGGAAGAAGACGGTACGGCGGTCGGCGAGGGACTCGCGCTCGCCGTCGAGCGGCTTCGGCGTCAGGAGACGAAGTCGAAGATCGTGATCCTGCTGACGGACGGCGTGAACAACACCGGGGACATCGAGCCCCGCGAGGCGGCGGATCTCGCGGCCCGCTTCGGGATTCGCGTCTACGCGGTCGGCGCCGGCTATACGGGTCTCGCGCCCGTCCCCGTCCAGATGCCCGGCGGCCGCACCGTCCTCCAGCGCGTCCGCGTCGAGATCGACGAGGTCACGCTCCAGGAGGTCGCCCAGCGAAGTGGCGGTCGCTACTTCCACGCGACCGACGCGGACGGGATCCGCGAGGTCCTCGTCGAGATCGATCGCCTCGAACGAAGCGAGGTCAGCGAGATCCGCTACCTCGAGTACGAGTACCACTACGCGCCCTTCGTGGCGGTGGCGCTCGTCGCGACGGGCCTCTCGTTGCTGCTCGGCGGCAGCTGGCTCCGGAGGCTGCCGGCGTGAGCGAGCTCGGGATCCACTGGGCTTCGCCGGGCCTCTTCTGGGTGGTCGGCGCATGGGCGTTCGTCGCGCTCGTCGTCGTCGCGCTCGACCGGCGCGGCGCCGGCGCCCTCGATCGCCTCGTGTCGAGCGCCTTGCAGGCCGCCCTCGTCGCGCGGCCCGCGCGCTGGCGACGGTTCTCGCGGCTCGCGCTGCTGCTCGTCGCCGGCTTCGCGATGGCCGCGGCGCTCCTGCAGCCGCAGATGGGCGAGCGCTACGTGGCGACGCCGCGGGTCGGGGCGGAGATCATGATCGCGCTCGATGTCTCGCGTTCGATGCTGGCGGACGATGCGGCGCCCTCGCGGCTCGAGCGCGCGAAGGCCGAGGTGCGCGACCTGCTCGCGTATCTGCGCGACGACCACGTGGGCCTGATCGCCTTCGCCGGCCGCGCGAGCGTGCTTTCGCCGATGACGCCGGACAAGAGCTTCCTGCGTCTCGCTCTCGACGGCGCCGGCCCCCACAGCGTCCCGCGCGGCGGCACGAAGCTGGCGGAGGCGATCGGCCGCGCCGTCACGGGCTTCGGCGATCCGGGCCCTTCGCAGCGTGCGCTCATCCTGATCACCGACGGCGAGGATCACGACTCCTTCGCCCTCGACGCCGCGAAGCGGGCCGCGGAGGCCGGCATCAAGATCATCGCGATCGGGTTCGGGGACGAGGGCGGCAGCCCGATCTACGTGCGCGATCCCGAGAGCGGCGCGCGCGTCCAGATCCGAGACGTCGACGGCCGCCCCGTCCGCAGCCGACTGAACGGGGATCTGCTGCGCGAGCTCGCCCTCGCGACCGAGGGCGCCTACGTGCCCGCCGGCACGGGCGTGCTCGATCTCGCCTCCATCTACGACGCGCACATCGCCGGGCTCACCCGCGGCGAGATCGACGAGCGGGGCCGCACGATCCGGGACGAGGCCTACCAGCTCTTCGTCGCTGTCGCGTTCGTCGCGCTGATCGCGGGCGTCCTCCTGATCGGCGGTCGCCCGCCGCGCGGCGGCACGACGGCGGTGCTCCTCGCGCTGCTCGTCGTCGCGACAGCGCACGCGCCCGAGGGTCGCGCCGAGACGCCGCCCGAAGACGCCGGTCTCGAAGCGCAGGCCGACGTCGCCAGCGAGCCCGCCCCGTCCGTCGCCGAAGCGGCGGACGTCGATCCGCGCGAGCGATTCAACCGGGCCAACGCGCGACTCGCGGCGGGGGAGCCGACCGCGGCCGCCGCCGGGCTGCGGGATGCGCGACGCGAGGCTCCGGACGATCCGGCGCTGCGCTATGCGGCGACCTACAACCTGGGCATGGCGGCGGTCGCGCGGGCCGACGCGGAGGCGGCGCCCGAGGCGAGCCTCGCGGCGTTGCACGAGGCAGCGGACTGGTTTCGCGAGGCGGTCGCGCTGCGCCCCGACGAGGCCGACCCGCGGCACAACCTCGAGGTGGTGCTGCGGCGCGCGTTGATCCTGGCGGACGAGCTGGCCCGCCAGGAAGAGGGCGACCTCGAGGCGGCGCTCGATGCGATGATCGAGCGACAGCGCGGGCAGCTCGGTCGCGCGGCGTCGCTGCTCGGCGCCGTCGCCGGCCGCGAGGGACTCGACGAGGAGGCGGTGCTCGCGCAGCTCCAGCCGGCCTTCGCGTCCGCGGCGACGGAGCAGCGCGTGCTGCGCGCGGACGCGGACGCGCTCGCGGAGCGCGTCGTGCGTGAGCGCGAGGCGATCCTGCGCATGGCGGAGGACGTCCGCTCTCCGGAGGACACCCTGCGCGCGGCGCAGCTCGAAGGCGTCCTCGTCTATCTCGACGCGTCGATCGAGCGGATGGGTGGATCGCGCCGGCAGCTCCGTCTGCGGCGCCCCGAGCGCGCCTACCGACGCGGCGCCTCGGCGCTCGGGGAGCTCAAGCGATCCCGCGATCAGCTGCGGGACCCGGTCGCGCAGATCGACGTGCTGGTCGCCGAGACCGGTCACCTGCTCGAGCGCACGGGCGCGCTCCTCGCGAGCGACCGACCGGCGGCGACCGGTGCCGCCGCACCGGCGCGCCCCGCCTTCTTGACGCGGAGCGCCGTCGAGGAGGACGCGCGTCGTCTGACCGATCGCGTCGGCGAGCTCGCCGGACGGCTGGGGATCGCCGCCGAGCAGGCCGCCCAGACGGCGCCCGCGGCGCCGGCCCAGCCGGGCGCCCCGGATCCGACGGCGCTGCGCGAGGCGCTCTCCGCCGCGGCGCCCCTCGTCGTCGAAGCGGCGGCCGCCCTGGACGAGGCGACGAACCAGCTCGGGGCGGACGAGGTCCGCGATGCTTTCTCCTCCGAGTCCCGGGCCGGGCGCGCCCTCGCCGATGCCCAGGAGCACTTCTTCGATCTCGCCCGCCTGCTCGCGGTCGCCGCGGACGACCAGACCCGCATCGCCGAGCTGGCGCAGACGGACGAACCGGCCATCGCCGAAGTGCGCGACGAGTACGCGCCGATGGCGACGGAGCTCCAGTCGAAGAACCTCGAG